>JAFAKO010000050.1 GCA_019235245.1 Gammaproteobacteria bacterium | reverse complement strand
ATCCGTAGGCACGTTCGCTGTCTTAGAAATCGATGAATCGACCCACTTCTGGGCCGCAGCCTGCACTTCAACATGCTCCTTGGGCGTGATGTCATCGGACGCGATGAAATAGTCCGGCAGTCTCTCGGCATCATTGGTGGCTCCAGGCTTGGCGTTCGGGTTGACCAGCTCGCGGTAGGCCAGCAACTCGAAGGAATACACGTCGATCTTCTCTTTCGACTTTTTGCCCTCCCGGATGACGTTGCGGAAATAGTGGTGCGCGAACGACGGCTCGATGCCGTTCGATGCATTGTTGGCAAGCGACAGCGAGATGGTGCCGGTCGGCGCGATCGAGCTGTGGTGGGTGAAGCGCGCCCCCGTCTCGGCGAGCTCGTGCACCAGCTGCGGCGCCACCTGCGCGATGCGCTGCATGTAGCGGCTGTACCTGGCGTGCAGCAGCCGCCCCGCGATCTTCGCCCCGGCCTTCCAGCCATCGCGCGCCATCTCCGGGCGCTTGCGCAGCATCTCCCGGGTGACCGTGAACTCCTCGTTCATGATCGGCGCCGGGCCCTTCTCGCGCGCCAGCTCGAGCGCCGATTCCCAGCCCGCGACCGCCATCTCGCGCGAGACGTCCTCGGTGAACTGCACCGATTCCGGCGAGCCGTACTTCATGCGCAGCAGCGTGAGGGTGCTGCCGAGCCCGAGGAATCCCATGCCGTGGCGGCGCTTGCGTACGATCTCGCCGCGCTGCTGCTCGAGCGGCAGCCCGTTCACCTCGACCACGTTGTCCAGCATGCGCGTGAAGACCTTCACGACCTCGCGGTACTCCTGCCAGTCGAACTCGGCGAAATCCGTGAACGGGTGCTTCACGAAACGCGTCAGGTTCACGGAGCCGAGGAGGCACGCGCCATACTCCGGTAAATTCTGCTCGCCGCACGGGTTGGTAGCGCGGATGTTCTCGCACCACCAGTTGTTGTTCATTTCATTCGAGCGATCGATAAGCACGAACCCAGGCTCGGCGAACTCATAGGTGGACGTCATGATCACGTCCCACATGCGCCGTGCCGGCAGCGTCTTGTAGATCTTGCAGGCGACCAGGCCCTCCTCGTTCACCACGTAGCCATCGTGCACCGGCCAGTCGCGCCACAGGAATTTGCCGGCATCGAGCAGATCCGGCTTATCGGCTTCGTGCTCTTTGTTCGTGATGGGGAAAGCAAGCTTCCACTCGCGATCCTCGCGCACCGCCTGCATGAACTCATCGGTGATGAGCAGCGAGAGATTGAACTGCCGCAGGCGCCCGTTCTCGCGCTTGGCGCGGATGAACTCCATGACATCGGGATGGCCGATGTCGAAGGTGCCCATCTGCGCGCCACGGCGGCCACCGGCGGAGGAGATGGTGAAACACATCTTGTCGAAGATGTCCATGAAGGACAGCGGCCCGGAGGTATAGGCGCCCGCTCCCGACACGTAGGCACCGCGCGGACGCAGCGTCGAAAATTCGTAGCCGATACCACAGCCCGCCTTCAGCGTCAGTCCCGCCTCGTGCACCTTCTTCAGGATGTCGTCCATCGAATCGCGGATGGTCCCCGACACCGTGCAGTTGATCGTCGAGGTCGCCGGCTTGTGCTCGAGCGCACCGGCGTTGGAAGTCACACGGCCCGCGGGGATCGCGCCGCGGCGCAGCGCCCACAGGAAGCGCTCATTCCACTGCTCGCGCACATCCGCGGCCTCGACGTCCGCGAGCGAGCGCGCCACGCGCTTGTAGGTATCGTCCATCGTCTTGTCGATGGGCGTACCGTCCTTCGCGGTGAGGCGATACTTCTTGTCCCAGATGTCGAGCGATGCTTCCTGGAAAGCAATCGACTCGATGTCCTTGTGTTCGATCTTCACGACAGTGTTCATGTAATCCGCGGCGCTCCGGTTCTTTGACGCCTTATCTCGGATTGCAGGGAATGTCAGTCAGACCGACGGTGGGACCTCTGTGCCCCGCGATCTGACCGGCACCTGCTGTCCTTGCGACAGTCAGGTCCCTGAAACCTCCCCCCGACCGCGTGATCGTGCTCGCCTGCGGGCGAACACAAGATCTTGTGTCGGGGTCAAAAGCCTAATGACGGTACCCGGGTGCGTCAAGGCTCGGGACCGCATTTTGTAACGTCATTTTTCTCGTTATTTCTCAACAATTTGTAGAGATAATGGCTGCAACTTTCACGATAATTTTTCCAAAAATATCCCGGCCGTGGCTGGCGCGGGCGACCCCATATATTGTGCTCAGGCCGAGCACAGGTTCTGCACAGCCTGCCCACAGAAGAGCGCACCTTGAGCGCCGATTAGGCCACTCGTGCGTCACTCCGTGAGGCTCCCGCACAGCCCAGGCTCGAGTCCCGGGGGCAGCGGCACCGCCGCGAAGGGCGGTGCATCCGGCGCGAGCGGTGGGTGCATCCGGCGCGGGCCTCCGGCATGGACGCGCCAGCGCGGCGCGGCGAGCCAGGCCATCGAAGCTCGATGTGACGACGCGGCTTCCGCGAATCCGCCATGCGCTGCGTGCGCGGGGCGCCGTGTGCTGCGGCCGCAAAGCGCCGCGTTGCCGGCCGTGCTCTTGAAATTCCAACACCGGGCCACACATCCGGCGGCATACGCGCACTGTGCAATGCACCGGCGCACCCAGTTTTTGGTTGCAGTTTTCACCTTATTCAAGAGGAGTTTTCACATGACTATGGTTCGCTACGAGCCCTGGACGCTCGTGAGCCGCCTGCAGCGGCAGCTCGATCGTGCCCTGGGCGAGGTCGCCAATGGCGCGACCGTCAGCTGGATCCCCCATGTCGACGTGCGCGAGGAAGATGAGCGCTTCGTCGTCGTCGCCGACCTGCCGGGAGTCGAGAACAAGGACATCGAGATCACGGCCGAGAAGGGCGTGCTCACCATCAAGGGCGAGCGCCGCTCCGAGCAGAAGTCCTCCAAGGACGGCTACGAGAGCTTCGAGCGTGCCACGGGCACCTTCCTGCGCCGCTTCACGCTGCCCGAGAGCGTCGATGCGGAGGCCATCAAGGCCACGCACGTGAACGGGGTGCTCGAGCTCAGCATTCCGAAGCGACCCACCGCGCAGCCGCGTCGCATCAGCGTCCAGGCGGCCTGAGCGTTCCCTCGCGAGCCGGCAGCGCACCCACGCTGCCGGCCTGCTTTTGTCGCATCCGGCCGGCAACAGCGGCTTGGCGCTAGAATTCCTGCACCATGAGCCGTGCCGCCCTCTGTTTATGGATTGCGCTTGCCGCCGCGCCACTGCCGGCAGCAATGCCGCCGGCACTGAGCGAGTCGGGGCTGCCGACGCTTGCGCCGATGATCCGCAAGGTCTCGCCCGCGGTGGTGAACATCGCCACGCGCGGCACGATCCGCGAGCGCGGCGCGCAGAACCCGCTGCTCGATGACCCGTTCTTCCGCCGTTTCTTCGATGTGCCGCCGGACACCGGTCCGCGCGCCCGTCCGTTCCAGAGCGCCGGCTCCGGTGTCATCTTCGATGCTCACAGCGGCTACATCGTCACCAATGCCCATGTCGTCGAGAACGCCAGCGAGATCACCGTAACCCTGCAGGATGGCCGTGACCTGAAGGCTGAGATCATCGGCAGCGATACGCCCTCGGACGTCGCGGTGCTGCGCGTGAAGCCCGACGGTCTCACGCAGATCCCGCTCGGGGACTCCGCCAAGGTGGAGGTGGGCGATTTCGTGGTGGCCATCGGCAATCCCTTCGGCCTGCAGCACACGGTCACCTCCGGCATCATCAGCGGCCTGTCGCGCTCGGGCATCAATCCCGACGGCTACGAGGACTTCATCCAGACCGACGCCTCCATCAATCCCGGCAACTCCGGCGGCGCGCTCGTCAACCTGCGCGGCGAGCTGATCGGCATCAACACCGCGATCCTGTCGCGCAGCGGCGGCAACATCGGCATCGGCTTCGCCATACCGGTGAACATGGCGCACAGCGTCATGGAGCAGCTGATCCACTACGGCTCGGTGAAGCGCGGTCAGCTCGGCGTGAGCATGTACACCGTGACTCCCGACATCGCCCACTCCCTCGGCCTGCCGAGCGCCGTGGGTGCGCTCGTGTCGCAGGTAGTCGAGGGCTCGCCAGCCGATCGTGCCGGGATCCGCACCGGCGATGTGATCACTTCCGTGAACAGCCAGCCGGTCAAATCCAACAGCGAGCTGCGCAACACCATCGGACTGCTGCGCGTCGGCGACAAGGTGGATATCGGCCTGCTGCGCGACGGCAAGCCGCTGCGCGTCACCGCCGTGATCGCCGACACCACTGCCGAGCTCACCGGGGGACCGGCGACCATCCACAAGAGCCTCGAGGGCACGGTGCTCGGGGATGCGCCCGATGCGGATGGTGCGCTGGTGCGCAGCGTCGAGCCGGGCAGTGCCGCAGCGCAGGCGGGGCTGCGTGCCGATGATGTGATCGTCGGCGCCAACCGCGGGCGCGTCAGCAGCGTGCGCGAGCTGCGGGAGCGCGCCAAGGGCTCGGCGGTGCTGGTGCTCGAGGTGCGGCGCGGTGCCACGGTGCTGCTCGTGCCGTTGCGCTGAGCGCGCGCCGGCACGCGGCGTGCGGCTCGTCGCCGGGAGGAATCGCTCGTGAACATCTGTGTGCTCGGTGGCAGCGGGTTCGTCGGCACGGAGCTGGTGAGACGCCTGGTATTTGCCGGGCACTGGGTGCGGGTGCCGACGCGCAACCTCGCCGACGCCGACCGCCTGCGCGTGCTCGACACCGCCGAGCTGCGCCAGGCGAACGTGCACGATCCCCGGGTCCTCAGTCAGCTGTTCGCCGACTGCGACACCGTGGTGAACCTCATCGGGATCCTCAACGAGCGCCGCCGCGAGAGCTTCGCCACCGTACACGCCGCGCTCGCCGCGAAAGTGATGGCCGCGGCACGCGGCGCCGGGGTCCGTCGGGTCCTGCATATGAGCGCCCTCGGCGCGGCCGCGGGGGCGCCGAGCAGCTATCTGCGCTCCAAAGCGGCCGCGGAAGCGGCGCTGCGGGTCGCGCCGGCCGCGGGCGAGGCGCACCCGGCCGTGACGATATTCCGACCGTCGGTGATCTTCGGTGCGCAGGACTCGCTCACCAATCGCTTCGCCCAGCTGCTGCGGATGAGTGGCGGGGTACTGCCGCTCGCCCGCGCCACGGCGCGCTTCGCGCCGATCAGCGTGCTGGATGTCGCCGAGGCGTTCGTGCGCGCGCTGACGCGCAGCGGCGCCTCCGCCGCCACCTACGAGCTCTGCGGCCCCGAGGTGCTCACTCTCGAGCAGATCGTGCGGCTCACCGCCCGCGTCGCGCACCTGCCGTGCCACATCGTGCGGTTGCCGGATGTGCTCGGCCGCCTGCAGGGAATCGTGATGGGGCTCCTTCCCGGCACACCGTTCTCGCTCGATAACTTCCGCTCACTCACGCTCGACAGCGTGTGCCGCGAGAGCGGCTGCGCCGCGCTCGGCATCGCGCCGCGTCCGCTGCTGGCGGAGCTGCCGCTGTACCTTTCCCCGAGCGCGGCCAGCCTGCAGCCCGACCTGCATCTGCCGGAGTGAGGGGGCGCCCGGGGACACCGGGCGACCCCGGGGCGCTAATCAACGCGTGTTTCAGCGATGGTTAGGTAAATGACTAACTATCGCGCAACGGACCTTTTGCCCGGCCCTTCGGCCCCGCCCCCCGGCGGTGCGGTGCACAGCTGCGCGTGCCGCTCGGCCTGCGGTAATCCCGCGAGCCTGCGCGCCGCGGCGTAGAAGCGCCGCAGATCGTCCTGCTGCTCGTGCAGCAGCCGCCGGAAGCCCGGCACGCACGCGAAGTACGTGGCTACCGAGGCGAGGCGCGCGTTGTTGAGCCCCTGCGCGATCCACTCCTCATAGAGCACGGCGCCGCCTTCGCGTCGCTCGAGGGCGCGGATGTCGAGGGCGAGTTGCGTGAACGCCTCGGCCTTGCGCTGCGACAACGTCACGCGCGGCAGCGCCGTGGCATACAGCTGCCCCAGGCGGGCGCGCGTGGCAGCCAGGAGGGCCACGAGCTCCTCCTCGTGCTGTTGAGCGGTGCGAAACGCCTGCATGCGCGCAGCCGCTCCCTGGTGTGCGAGCCAACGCTCGAGCCCGGCTTCCTCAACGGTGGTCGCAAACGCCTCGTTGAACTCCGAGTCATCGCGGACGTAGAGCAGCTGATGCGCCAGCTCGTGAAAGATGGTGGCCGCCAGATCGTCGTCACCGTAGCGCAGCATGCTCGACAGCACCGGATCGGCGAACTTGCCGAGTGTCGAATACGCAGGCACCCCGTCGATGGTGACGTCGAAGCCCTGGGTCTCGAGCCCGAGTGCGAAATCGCGCGCGGACTGCTCGTGAAAATAACCCCGGTACGCGACACACCCCGCCACCGGGAAGCACCAGCGCTCCGGCACTACCGAGAACTCGGGCGCTGCCACGACGTTCCACACGACATACGGCCGACCGATATCGGCATAGCTGCGGTAACTGTCGTTGTCGGGCAGCCCGAGCTCCTGCGAGGCGAACTGGCGCGCCACGCGCACCTGCTCGAGGTGCGCACGTACCTCCGGCGCGGTATGCGGATCCGCGATCGCCTGGTCGATGGATACGCGCTCGTGCAACACGTGCCACTCGCCGCTCGCAGCCTGCATGAGATAGGAAGTGCCACAGCCGGCAGCCAGTGCACATACCGACGCCAGCGCCAGCCTCGCGACGCGCCACGACCGCAGTGTTGCAACGGCCGCCCGCGCCGCGCTGCCGGCAGGCGTCTCGGTTAACATGCGCACCATGCGAGTCTACTTGGTCGGCGGCGCGGTTCGGGATCGCCTGCTCGGTCTGGCGGTGCGCGAGCGCGACTGGGTCGTGGTGGGCGCGACTCCCGAGGAGCTGGTGCGGTTGGGTTACGAGCCGGTGGGTCGCGAGTTCCCGGTATTCCTCCATCCGACGACGCACGAGGAGTACGCCCTGGCGCGCCAGGAGCGCAAGGTCGGTCCGGGCTACCGGGGCTTCACCACGCAGTTTGCGCCGGATGTGACGCTCGAGGAGGACCTGCGGCGGCGCGACCTCACGATCAACGCGATGGCCGAGGACGAGAGCGGTGCGCTCATCGATCCTTACGGCGGTAAGGCGGATCTCGAGGCGCGGCTGCTGCGGCACGTGTCGGAGGCTTTCGTCGAGGATCCGGTGCGGATACTGCGCGTGGCGCGCTTCGCGGCACGTTTCGCGCCGCTCGGATTCCGCATCGCCGACGAGACGCTGGCGCTCATGCGGCGCATCACCGCTGCGGGCGAGGTGCGCACGCTGGTGCCCGAGCGCGTGTGGCAGGAGACCGAGCGCGCGCTCGCCGAGGCGAACCCGCAAGTGTTCTTCGCCACGCTGCGCGCCTGTGGGGCGCTGGCCGTGGTGTATCCCGAGATCGATGCGCTGTTCGGCGTGCCGCAGCCGCCGCGCTGGCACCCCGAGATCGACACGGGGCTGCACGTGATGCTGGCGCTGAAGTACGCCGCCGAGCGGGCTGCCCCGGCCGCGGTACGCTTCGCCGTGCTCACCCACGATCTCGGCAAGGCGCAGACTCCGAAGTCCGAGTGGCCGAGTCACCACGGCCACGAGGAGTTCGGCGTGCCGCTCATCAATGAGCTGTGCGAGCGTCTGAAGGTACCCAACAGCCACCGGGAGCTGGCCATTCTTACCGCGCGCTACCACACGCTCGTGCATCGGGCACTCGAGCTGCGGGCAGCGACGGTGCTCACGCTCCTCGAGAACTGCGACGCGCTGCGACGCCCGGGGCGCTTCGCGGAGCTGTTGCTCGCCTGCGAGGCCGACGCGCGCGGACGCACCGGCCGCGAGAGCGCTCCCTATCCCCAATCCGCGTATCTCGCGCAGGCACTCGCCGCGGCAGCGGGTGTGACCTTGTCGGAGCGCGAGCGGGCCGGCCTCGAAGGAGCAGCGATCGGCGAGGAAATCCGCCGGCGCCGCCTGGCGGCAGTGGCGAGCATCAGGGACCAGGCGACGCCCGCCGCGACAGAATGACTGCGCTGCGCTTCAGTAGCCCGCGCGGTGCAGCAGCATGACCCCACCCGCGGCCGCGAGGCAGTAGACACCGAACCAGTACCAGCGCCCGCCCTCGAGCCAGCGGCTCAGCCAGCGCAGCGCGAGAAGTCCCGCGAGGAAGGCGACCACGGCGCCGAGCATGCTGCCGAGCGCTGCCGAGCGCAGGTCCGCCCCGCCCGCGTGCGCGGCGCGCACCAGGCGCAGCACCTCACGAATCACCACCGGCGGGGTGAGCACGACGGCGAGCGCGAAGCTGAACGCCTCGGCGCGCGCTTTGACCACTCCGAGCAGCAGCCCCGTCGAGATCGTGGCCCCGGAACGCGAGAAGCCACGAAACGGCAGGCACAGCCCCTGGACCGCGCCGATCACCGCCGCGCGTGGGGTATTCACATCGTGCGCGGCGGACACCGCCCCGCCGGAATGGCGGCGCTCGAAGATGCCCGCGATCAGGATCAGGAGGCCCGCGGCAGCGAGCGCCGGAGCGATGAGCTCCAGGTGGCTGAAGAGGTCTTCGATTTCCGCATGTGGCACGTCGCGCCACAGCGTTCTCTCGATCACCTTGACGATCGCCTCGCCGATCAGCGCCGTGAGCAAGGTGGCGACCACCACCTGCCAGGCGAAGGCCCGGAAGGCAGCGCGGCTGCTGAAATACGTGTCGCGCCACCGGGACCAGAAATACGCGATCACCGCCAGCATGGTGCCGGTATGCAGCATCACGAGCAGCAGCGTCATGGCGGGCGCGGAAGGATCGAGACCGAGCAGCTTCTCGGTCACCACCACGTGCGCGGAGCTCGACACCGGCAAGAGCTCGGCGAGACCCTGCACGATGGCGAGCACGATCAC
>JAFAKO010000378.1 GCA_019235245.1 Gammaproteobacteria bacterium | reverse complement strand
CTCGGTGTAGTAGCGCCAGTCGTAGCGCGGCATGTTGAGGGGGATGTTGAGTGCGGTCGGCATCTGGATCCAGATCGAGCGATCCGAGCCGCCGTACTCGAGCAGCAGGATGCTGTCCTGGCCACTCTCGCTCAGTCGATCGGCGAGCACGCAGCCGGCCGAGCCCGCGCCCACGATCACGTAATCGAAAGTCGTCGCTGTCACGATGGTGCGCGGCTGGCGGGCCGGGTCAGTAGGGCGCCTCGATGTCGGCCATCGCGACGTACACGCTCTTCAACTGCGTGTAGTGCTCGATCGCCGCACGCCCGTTCTCGCGCCCGAGACCGCTCATCTTCACTCCGCCGAAGGGCAGCTCGACGGGCGTGATGTTGTAGTGATTGATCCAGCAGGTGCCCGCCTCGAGCTGGGCGATCACCCGGTGGGCGCGGGTGAGGTCGTTGGTGAACACCCCGGCCGCGAGCCCGAACGGGGTGGCGTTGGCACGGGCAACGACCTCTTCCGCGGAGTCGAATTCCAGCACCGACATCACCGGCCCGAAAATCTCCTCGCGCACGATGGCCATATCGTCGTGACAGGCCGCAAACACCGTCGGTGCGACGAAACAGCCACGGGCGAGCGCTCCATCGGTCACCTGCATGCCCCCGGTGATCAGCCGCGCCCCCTCGGCGCGGCCGCGCGCGATGAGCCCGAGCACCTTCTGCATGTGCTGCGCGGATATCAGCGCCCCGACTTGGGTCGCCGGATCGAGCGGGTCGCCGATGCGCATGGCGGCCGTGCGTGCCTGCAGTCGCTCGAGGAATTCGCTGCGCACGCTTCGCTGCACGAACACACGCGTACCGTTCGAGCACACCTCGCCCGCCGAGTAGAAATTACCGAGCAGCGCCCCGGAGACCGCGTTATCGAGCTGCGCATCCTCGAAAACGATGAGCGGCGACTTGCCGCCGAGCTCGAGCGTCACCTGTTTGAGCGTGGCGGCCGCGTCCGACATCACCGCCTTCCCCGTCGCCACCTCCCCGGTGAGGGAGACCTTGCGGATATCCGCATGGCGGGTGAGCAGCCGTCCGGTCTCGGCGTAACCCTGCACGAGCTGGAAAACCCCCTCGGGTACCCCGGCCTCGCGATAAATCCCGGCGAGCTCGCGCGCGGTGAGCGGAGTGAGCTCCGCGGGCTTGAAGATCATGGCGTTGCCGCAGGCGAGCGCCGGCGCCGACTTCCAGCAGGCGATCTGCAGCGGGTAGTTCCACGCACCGATGCCCGCCACCACGCCGAGCGGCTCGCGCCGCGTATAGCCGAAGGCCTTGTGCCCCAGGTCGAGGTGCTCGCCCGCGATACCGGCGGCGAGGCCGGCGTAGTATTCGAGGCACTCGGCGCCCGAGATCACATCGACCGCGCGCGTCTCCTGGATGGGCTTGCCGGTATTGCGCGTCTCGAGCTCGGCGAGCTCGTCGTTGCGCTCGCGCAGCAGCCGCGCGGCGCGCTGCAGGATGCGGCCGCGCTCGGCACCCGGCAGTGCGGCCCAGGATTTTTGCGCCGTCCGTGCGCGCGCCACCGCGCCCTCGACCTCCCGCGGACCGTCGACAGCGAGCACGGCGAGCTCCTCGCCGGTGGCGGGATTGACCACCCGGATCGAGTCCGCCGTGCGCGGCGTGGATTGCGTCAGGGCCGCGGGCCGCTCGGCACCCTCCTGTTCCTGCAACCGGGTGAGCTCGCGCAGGCGTCCTTCGACGAACGCCGTGAGCAGCGCGCGCGCGCTCTCGCTGTCGGCCTCCTGCCATTCCGACAAGGCCGCCCGCAGCCACACTCCATCGATCATGGCCGCAATCATCGCCGCGAGGCTCCGCGCGGCCTCTCCCGGAATCATGCGCCGCAGATCGCTGCGCAGGTTCGACAACATGCGCCGCTGGTAGGCTGTCTGCACGCGCCTGAGGCCTTCGACGTGCAGCACCTGGCCCCAGAAAGCGAGCCAGGCCGTGCCGATGCGCTTGTCGAAATTCTCCGGACCGAGATTGGCGTCGATCACGGCCTGTACACGGGCGCGCGGTGTGCGCGCACGTGCCAGCCGCGCGCGCATGTGCACCGCGATCGCACGGGCGAGCGTGCGGAAGGTCGCCTCCAGCAGCCCGTCCTTCTCTCCGAAATAATGGGCGACGAGTCCCGGCGAGACCCCGGCACGGCGCGCGATCTCCGCGAGCGTCGTGCCGACGTAGCCCGCTTCGGCGAGACTGTCGATCGTCACCTCGATCAGCTGCACGCGTCGGGCGTCCTCCCCCTCGTCTCGCGGAGGACCGTTACGGTGGGCGGAATCCCGGGTGGTTGATTGGCTGTTCAAGGGCGTACTCCGAACCCTGCGCCTAGGGTCGGCATGCCGGCCCTTTCAATGCAGTTGTCTCGTAAAATATATTGTCGGTTATCAGGGCGTTGGTGGATTTCCAACGCCTGCGGCGGATCTGTTAAATGGCCATTCAAGGTGCGAGGCAAATCATGAATTGCGTAACCGCGGGGGTCAAGGCGGGAAGAGGACGCAGGCGTGGCTAAGCACACGGGCGCCGCGGTAACCGACAGCGGCATGGAGCACTTCGGGTACCGCGAATCGCTCGCCCGCAGCATCGGTGCCTTCGGCAGCTTCGCCGCCGGCGTCAGTTATATCTCGATACTCACCGGCACCTTTCAGCTGTTCTACTTCGGTTTCGGCACCGCCGGGCCCGCCTACCTGTGGTCCTGGCCGATGGTGCTCATCGGCCAGCTGGCGGTCGCCCTGTGTTTCATGGAGCTTGCCGCCAAGTATCCGATTGCCGGCTCGGTCTATAACTGGTCGAAGCTGCTCGGCAGCCGGGTCGTCGGCTGGTCCTCCGGCTGGCTCATGCTCACGGCATCGATCGTGACCCTCTCCGCCGTGGTGCTCGCGCTGCAACTGAACCTGCCACGGCTATGGAGTGGCTTTCAGATCGTGGGCGATGGCAGGGGCACCTACGACTTCGCCACCAATGCAGTGATTCTCGGCACGGTGCTGATCGTGTTCACGACCGTGGTCAACGCGCTCGGCGTGCGGCTGATGGCGACGATCAACAGCGCGGGCGTGTTCATCGAGCTGATCGCTGCCTGCCTCATTGCGATCTTTCTCGCCGCCAACATCAGGCGGGGCCCCGCCGTCTTCTTCTCCACCGGCGGCTACGGTGCCGGCAAGAGCTGGGGCTTTCTCGGTCCGTTCCTGGTCGCCTCGCTCGCCTCCGGTTACGTGATGTACGGCTTCGACACCGCCAGCTCACTCGGTGAGGAGACGCACGAGCCGCGGCGCACCGCGCCCCGCGCCATCCTGCGGGCGATCCTGGCGTCCTTCGTCATCGGCGGCGCAATCCTGGTATTCGCCGTCATGGCGGCGCCCAGTCTGCACGATCCGCGGATCGGCAGCAGCGATGGCGGTCTGCAATACATCGTCGAGCAGGTGATGTGGGGTCCGCTCGGCAAGGTCTTCCTGGTGTGCATCGTGGTCGCGGTGACCGTGTGCTCACTCGCCGTGCACACCGCCGCCATCCGCCTGACTTTCGCCATGGCGCGCGATAACGCGCTGCCGTTCGGCGAAGCGCTGGCGCGGGTGAATTCCGCGACCCAGACGCCGATCGTCCCGGCGGTGGTGATCGGCGTCATCGCCGAGCTGATCCTGATCCTCAACATCGGGCAGCCCAAGATATTCACGGTGCTGACTTCGATCGCGGTCATCATGATCTACCTGGCGTATCTCATGGTGACCGGCCCGCTGCTGCGCAAGCGTCTGCAAGGGCAGTGGCCGCCGGCGGATCTCGCCGCCGGTGGCTACTTCACCATGGGCAGGTGGGGGTTGCTGGTCAATGTCGTCGCGGTGCTGTGGGGCACCGGCATGGCGATCAACCTCGCCTGGCCGCGCGAAGCGGTGTACGGCGCGCCCTGGTACAACACCTGGGGTGCTTTCG
The DNA here is from genome assembly GCA_019235245.1 of Gammaproteobacteria bacterium. Taxonomy (GTDB): domain Bacteria; phylum Pseudomonadota; class Gammaproteobacteria; order Steroidobacterales; family Steroidobacteraceae; genus 13-2-20CM-66-19. The sequence continues at coordinate 1,013 of JAFAKO010000378.1, read as the reverse complement.
TGTATATCGCGGTGATCCTCGGAGCGGGCCTGTGGTGGTACGCGGCGAGAGGCTCCCGTCAGATCGGCACACTCGCCTCGCACACGCGGGTGGCGGATCGCGACGCACTGCAGGCGGAAGTCTGAGATAATTTCACGCCCCGGCGCGGGCTCCGTGTCTCGTGCGACTTTGGGCCGATGGCGGCTGCGCGCGCTTTGGGGGTAGCATTCCGCCCGCTCGGCGCAAACAACTAGGGAGGTATTGCACATGAAGCGTCTGTTCACCGGTGTCGGATTCGCAGCTGCGTTGTTGATCTGCAGTGCCGCAGCGCTGGCACAATCGACGCAGGGCTCTGCCGCCGCCGCACCGGCCGCCAAGTCGGGCTCCGCTAGCGGCTCGAACCAGAACCTGGCCCAGGAAATCAAGATGCTGCGCCGGGACGTGCGCCGCGAAAAGCAGAAGATCATGGGCGCGGCCTTGGGTCTCGACGATGCGCAGTCCAAGAAGTTCTGGCCGATCTACAAGGACTACGACCGGGAGCTCGAAAAGCTCAACGACGTGCGGGTCGGCAACATCACCGCCTACGCGCAGAACTACGACAACATGACCGACAACAAGGCGGACGAGCTCGTGAACGGGGCGATCGCCTATCACCGGAAGCGCCTCGATCTGCTCGCCGGGACCTATGACAAGGTGCGGGCCGCACTCGGTGCGCCGCTGGCCGCGCGTTTCGTGCAGGTGGAGAGCCAACTGAACAATCTCATCGACCTGCAGATCGCCTCCAACCTGCCGCTCATCTGGGGCCCGGAGAAGTAAGGCCGCCCGTCCCGGCCGCAGGCCGGGAAGCTGCGCCCGCGCGTCGCGCCCGCCGGAGACTTCGGGTTTCCGGCGGGCGCGCGGCGTTATGCGCAGCATGTCGCGAGCCATGTCGCATTCGTTCAAGGCACCGGACGCGCAGGTGCACGTCACCTGACGCTGGATTCTGCAGGATCCGGTAATGCAACGCTTTTCCGGGCTGTCGCTATTGCGGCGCG
>JAFAKO010000035.1 GCA_019235245.1 Gammaproteobacteria bacterium | reverse complement strand
TCGCCTCCCTCGCGAAGGCGCTCGGTGTCTCACGCGGCACGGTGCAGAACCGCATGGTCCGGCTTGCCGCGGACGGCACGATCGTCGGCTACACCGTGCGCCTCAAGCCCGATATCGAGGAGCAGCGCATCCGCGCCTTCATGACGGTCGCTGTCGAAGGCAACCAGCTGGATGCGGTGATCCGTGCGCTACGGGGGGAGCCGGCGGTGACCGCGCTCCACAGCACCAACGGTCGCTGGGACATCGTCGCGGAGCTGCGCGCCGACAGTCTCGAGAGCTTCGACCGGGTGCTCGCGCGCATCCGTCTCATCGAGGGCATCTCGCAGACCGAGACCAGTCTGCTGCTGTCGACGTTCAAGTTCTGAGGCGGCGCCTGCCGCTGCTCAACCCGGGCGGCTCTCGCGCGGCAGCCCGAGTGCCCGCTCGGCGATGATGTTGCGCTGAATCTGGTTGGTGCCGCCGTAGATCGTGTCGGCGCGCGAGGACAGGAAGAGCCGCGGCAGCAGGTCCCATTCGTATGGCGCGTCCGCGGCGATCTCACCGCGCGGTCCCAGCACATCGAGCGCGAGCACGCCGAGCTTCTTGCGCCAGCTCGCCCAGAAGATCTTGTAGGTGTAGGCCTCGTTCGAGAGCCTGCCCGCCTCCGCGCTCGCGAGCATGCGCAACGCGCTGTAGCGCATCAGTCGCAGGCCGATGTGGGCGTGCGCGAGCCGCTGACGGATCTCGGGATCGCGGATCAGGCCGTTGGCCTCGGCGGCGGACAGTATCGCGCGCAGCTCGTTGGCGAAGCTCATCTGCTGCGCGAGCGTCGATACGCCGCGCTCGAAGGAGAGCGTCGCCATCGCCACTTTCCAGCCATCGCCGGGAGCGCCGACCACGTTGTCCGCTGCGGTGCGTGCATCCGCGAAGAAGGTGTCGTTGAACTCGGCGCCGCCGGTCATCTGGCGAATGGGTCGCACGGTGACACCCGCCTGGTGCATCGGTATGAGCAGGTACGAGAGGCCCTGGTGGCCGCGCGAGCCCTCTTCCGTGCGGCACAGGACGAATGCCCAGTCGGCGAACTGCGCGAACGACGTCCAGGTCTTCTGCCCGTTCACCACCCACTCTTTCCCCGAGCCGGGGCCGCGCAGCACGGCACGCGTACGCACGCTGGCAAGGTCGGAGCCCGCGTTCGGCTCGCTGTAACCCTGGCACCACAGCTCCTCGCCCCGTGCGATGGGTGGAAGGAAGCGGCGCTTCTGCGCCTCGGTGCCGCAGGCGAGGATCGTCGGACCGGCGAGCTCGACGCCCATGTAGCCGAGGCGCCCCGGGGCGCCGGCGCGCGCATACTCCTCGGCGAAGATCACCTGCTCGGCGAGCGAGGCACCGCGGCCTCCGTAGCCTTCAGGCCAGCCGATGCAGCTCCAACCCGCCGCCCCCAGTGCGCGCTCCCACTCGCGGCGGCGTGCGAGCTCGCCCGAGTATTTCGCGAGTCCACGCAGATCGCGAAACGGTCCCGACAGCTGCGCATGAAGCCAGGCGGCGGCCTCGGCGCGCAGGCGCTCTTCCTTGGCGGTGAAACCCAACTTCATGAAGCTCCTTACCTGTGCCGGGCCATGATTCTCAGAACACCGGGGTCGCGGACTCGCCCGCGGCGAAGCGCCGCACGAGCCGCTCACGCTGCCACGCCGGGCTCCCGAGCAGCGTCGCCGTCGCGCGCGCACGCTTGAAGTAGAGGTGCGCATCGTGCTCCCACGTGAAGCCGATGCCGCCGTGCAGCTGGATGGCGCTCGCGGCGCAGTCGAAGAAGGCATCGCAGCAGTAGCTCTTGGCGATCGCCGCGGCCTCGGCGAGCTCCTCGGGCCGCTCATCGGCCACGCAGGCGGCGTACCAGGCGGCCGACTTCGCCGCCTCCACCGCGGTCATCATGTCCGCGAGACGATGCTTGATGGCCTGAAAGCTGCCCACGGGGCGCCCGAACTGCACGCGCTCCTTGACGTAGGCGGTGGTCATCTCGAGCACCTGCTCGGCACCGCCCAGCGCCTCGGACGCGAGCGCGACGCGGGCAAGATCCAGCGCCTCCTGCACCGCGTTACCCGACGCGCCCGGCTCTCCGAGAACATCGCGGCGCGTGATCCGCACCGCATCGAGCTCGATGCGTGACATCGGTCGCGTGAGATCGAGCATGGTGTGCGGACGGATCGTGACGCCGGGCGCTGCGGCCGGTATGACCGCCACGCTGAGCTCCGCGGGAGATTCCGGGGCGTGCGCCAACACCAGCAGCAGATCGGCAGAATCGCCGTGGATCACGAAGTCGCTGACACCCGAGAGGGTGAGCTGCGTGTCACGGCCCGCGAGCACGACCGCATTTCCCTCGGGTGGGGGCCGGCCGTCGCTGCCACTCAGTGCGCAGGCGATCCGCAACGCGCCGCTCGCAATGCGCGGCAGCAGCGCGCGGCGCTGCTCCTCGGCCGCGCCCGCGGCGATGAGCGGCGCGGCGAGCGCGCAGGTGGCAAAGAACGGTGAAGCGACGAGCGCCCGCCCCTGCTCCTCCGCGAGGAGACACAGCTCCACCCAGCCGAGACCTGCACCGCCGTACGCCTGGGGAATCGCAAGCCCGGTCCAGCCGAGCTCGCCGAACGTGCGCCACAGCTGCAGGTCGTAGCCCGGCGCCTGGCGCAGCAGCTCGCGTCGCTGCGCCGGCCCGGCGCGCGAGCGCAACAGGTCGCGAGCGCTCGTGCGGATCAGCTGTTGCTCATCAGTATGGACAAACTGCAACGCGCCACTCCCTGACCGGTCCGGAGTCCGGCCTCAGTACCAGTGATCCTCCAGCCCTTCCCAGATATCGACCTTGGGTATGCCCCGATCGGCGCTGAAGTTACCGAAGCGGCCGGCGTGGAATGCGAGCGGTGTGCCGTGCGCCGCGGCGATGGCGAGCACCTCGCCGACGACGATGAGGTGATCGCCGCCCGCGTGCACGGCGTGCACCCTGCTGTCGAAGCGGCACAGCGCATCCTCGAGGTGCGGAGGATGGGGCTTGTTGCGCCAATGACGCTCGATCTCGAATTTCTCGTGCGTGCGCCGGGCAAAGTTGAGCGCCAGATCGAGCTGGTGGTGCGCGAGTATGTGCACGGCAAAAGGTGCCCCGTGCGCGAAGGCCGGAGCCGCGCTGCTGCTCGCGGCGAGGCACCACAGAAACAAAGGCGGCTCGAGCGATACGGAAGTGAACGAGTTGGCGGTCACCCCGACCGGGGTGCCACCCGGTCTCACCGCCGTCACCACCGTGACGCCCGTGGCGAACAGACCGAAGGCATCGCGCAGGTCGCGTTGCGAGAAGGCGGCGCTCAAGCTCGGAAGATCTCCAGCAACCCTGCCGCGCCCATGCCGCCGGCGACGCACATGGTCACCACCGCGTAGCGCACGGCGCGCCGGCGGCCCTCGATGAGCGCATGGCCGACGAGGCGGGCCCCGCTCATGCCGTACGGGTGACCGATGGCGATGGCACCGCCGTCGACGTTGAGCCGGTCGTTGTCGATCCCGAGCCGGTCGCGGCAATAGATGGTCTGCACCGCGAACGCCTCGTTCAGCTCCCACAGGCCGATGTCATCGATGCCGAGTCCGTGCCGCTCGAGAAGCTTCGGGACCGCGAATACCGGGCCGATGCCCATCTCGTCCGGCGCGCAGCCCGCAACCGCGATACCGCGGCAGGCGCCGAGGGGCTGCAGCCCGCGCCGCTCGGCGAGCTTCGCCTCCATCACCACGAGCGCCGAGGCGCCGTCGGAGAGCTGCGAGGCGTTGCCGGCGGTGATGAACTCGCCGCGCTCGATGACCCTGCCGCCGGACCAGACCGGCTCGAGCTTCGCGAGTCCCGCGAGCGTCGTGTCGGGGCGAACACCCTCGTCGCGCTCGAGGCGCACCTCCTGTGCCTGCGTCGCGCCGGTCGCCTTGTCGATGATGAGCTGGCGCGTACTGAGCGGCACGATCTCGGCGTCGAAGCGACCCGCCTCGAAGGCGGCCGCGACGCGCTGCTGACTCTGCAGCGCGTAGCGATCCTGGCTGTCGCGCGAGATGTGGTAGCGCCGCGCCACCACCTCCGCGGTCTCGATCATCGGCATGTACATGTGCGGCGAGCGCTCCAGCACCGCCGCGGATTCGCCGCGGTAGCTGTTGAAATACTTGTTCTGCGTGAGGCTGATCGACTCGACGCCGCCGGCCACGACCACGTCCATGCCGTCCTCGACCACCTGCTTCGCCGCGGTGGCGACCGCCATGAGCCCGGAAGCGCACTTGCGATCGATGCTCATGCCGGCGACGCTCTCCGGGAGGCCGGCGCTGACCGCCGTCAGGCGACCGATGTTGTAGCCCTGCGCACCCTGTTGGATCGCGCACCCGAGCACCACGTCCTCGACTTGCGCGCCATCGACGCCGGCCCGCCGCACGGCCTCACGCACCGCGTGGCCGGAGAGCACCGACGGGTCGGTGTCGTTGAACGCACCCCGGTACGCCTTGCCGATCGGTGTACGGGCGGTGGAAACGATCACGGCTTCACGCATGGCGGCTCTCCGGGCGTTGAACTGTGGAGTCGATGCAGCCGGCGCAGCATGGCACGGGCGCGCCCTCAGCGCAGCAGGGCGAGCCAGTCACGATCGCGCGGGCCGAAAGCGACGAAGTACGGATTGAGGAGTGCCTCGCGCGTGTTGTACGCGAGCGGCAGCCCCTCCAGGGTGCTCACCGCCCCGCCGGCTGCCAGCACCACCGCATGTGCCGCGGCCGTGTCCCATTCGCTCGTCGGCCCGAGCCGGGGGTACACATCCGCCGCCCCCTCCGCCACCAGGCAGAGCTTGAGCGAGCTGCCGATGGCGAGCAGCTCGTGCGGCCCGACACGATCGAGGAATGCGCGCAAGGAATCGCCGCGGTGCGAGCGGCTGCCGACGACGCGTAGCGGCGTGGCGGAATGCTCCGCCACCCGGATGGTCACCCGCGCACCGGCGCCCTCCTGCCGCCACGCACCCTGCCCCGGCAGCCCGCAGTAGGTAATCCCGGTGACCGGCACGTGCACCACCCCGAGCACCGGCACGTGGCCCTCGATGAGCGCCAGGTTGACCGTGAACTCGCCGTTGCGCGCGAGGAACTCCCGCGTGCCATCGAGCGGGTCGACCAGCCAGTAACGCTGCCACTGCGCACGGGTGGCGTAGGAGCCGGGCGCCGACTCCTCCGACAACACCGGCAGCTCCGGCGTGAGCTCGCGCAGGCCCTGCAGAATCGCGCGGTGGGCGCGCAGGTCGGCGGCGGTGAGCGGGGAATCGTCCGCCTTGGCGGTAGCCGCGACCGCGCCCGCGGCATAAACCTCGAGTATCTCGCGGCCCGCCGCGCGGGCAATCGCCGCGGCGGGCTCGAGCAGCGCGGCGTCGTGCGCGCTCATGCGCCGCTGATCACCTTGCGCCCCTCGAGGTGGGCGAGAACGCGCGCCGCGGCCTCATCGGCGCTGAGGGAGGTGGTATCGATGCGGATCTCGGGACTCTCCGGCACCTCGTAGGGCGAATCGATACCGGTGAAGTTCTGGAGCTCCCCGCGGCGCGCCTTGCGGTACAGCCCCTTCACGTCGCGCCGCTCGGCTTCGGCGAGCGGGGTATCGACGAACACCTCGAAGAACTCCCCGGGCGCGAACAGCGCACGGGCCATGCGCCGCTCCGAGCGGAACGGCGAGATGAAGGACACCAGCACGATGAGCCCGGCGTCGACCATGAGCCGCGCCACCTCCGCCACCCGGCGGATATTCTCGACGCGGTCCTGCGCGGTGAAGCCGAGGTCCTTGTTGAGGCCGTGCCGCACATTGTCGCCATCGAGCAGATAGGTGTGGCGGCCGGCGGCCGCGAGGCGCTTCTCGATGCGGTTGGCGATGGTGGACTTGCCGGCACCGGAGAGTCCCGTGAGCCACAATACGCAGGCCTTCTGACCCTTGAGCCGCGCGCGCAGCTGCCGGTCGACATCGAGCGCCTGCCAGTGCACGTTCTGCGAGCGCCGCAGCGCGAAGTTGATGAGGCCGGCGCCGGCGGTGTTGTTGGTGAGCCGGTCGATGAGAATGAACCCGCCGAGCGCGCGGCTCGCGGTGTAAGGCTCGAACGGGATCGGACGATCGAGCTCGAGCTCGCAGACGCCGATGTCGTTGAGCTCGAGGCGCTCGGCGGGCTCGTGCTCGAGCGTGTTGACGTTGATGCGGTGCTTGAGCGGCGTGACGGTCGCCGACAGCGTGCGGGTCCCAGCCTTCATCAGGTAGGTGCGCCCCTGCAGCATCGGCTCTTCCTGCAGCCACACGATGGTCGCTTCGAACTGATCCGCCACCTGCGGCGCGGCATCGGCGCTCGCCAGCACATCGCCCCGGCTCACATCGATCTCGCTGTCGAGCGTCAGCGTCACCGACTGTCCCGCGGCCGCCGCGCCGAGCTCGCCATTCGCGGTCACGATGCGCGCGACGCGGCTCTCGCGACCGGAGGGCAGCACGCGCAGCCGGTCACCGGGCTGCACCCGGCCACTCGCGATGAGTCCGGCGAAGCCGCGAAACTCGGCGTTCGGCCGGTTGACCCACTGCACCGGCAGGCGGAACGGCCGGGCGGCGAGCGAAGCGTCGACCTCGACGCTCTCCAGATGCTGGAGCAGCGCCGGACCCGGGTACCACGGCATCGCGGCGCTGCGTGCCACGATGTTGTCGCCGTGCACGGCCGAGATCGGAATGGCCGTGATGTCGGTGAGGCCGAGCCGCCCGACGAACTCGCGGTAGCAGTCGACGATCTCCTCGAAGGTCGACTGCGCGTAGCCGACCAGGTCCATCTTGTTGACGGCGAGCACGACGCGCGGAATACCGAGCAGGTGCACGAGGTAGCTGTGGCGGCGCGTCTGCACGAGCACGCCCTTGCGGGCATCGATGAGGATCACCGCGAGGTCGGCGGTCGACGCCCCGGTCACCATGTTGCGCGTGTACTGCTCGTGCCCGGGCGTGTCGGCGACGATGAACTTGCGCCGCTCGGTGGAGAAGAAGCGGTAGGCGACATCGATGGTGATGCCCTGCTCGCGCTCGGCGGCCAGCCCATCGACGAGCAGCGCGAAGTCGAGCTCGCCACCGCGGGTGCCGACCCGGCGGGAATCGGCGGCGAGCTGCGTCAGCTGATCGTCGAAAATCAGCTTCGACTCGTACAGCAGCCGCCCGATGAGGCTCGACTTGCCGTCGTCCACCGAGCCGCAGGTGATGAAGCGCAGCAGGCTCTTGTGCTCCTGCGCGTGCAGATAGGCGCCGATGTCGCGCGCGATCAGCTCCGACTGGTGAGCCATCAGAAATACCCTTCCTGCTTCTTGCGCTCCATGGAGGCGGCGGCGTCATGGTCGATGACGCGCCCCTGGCGCTCGGAAGTGCGCGTGAGGAGCATCTCCTGGATGATGGCGGGGAGCGTATCGGCCTCGCTCTCGATCGCCCCGGTGAGCGGGTAGCAGCCGAGCGTGCGGAAGCGCACTTTCTTCATGAGCGGCCGCTCGCCCGGCCGCAGCGGCATGCGCTCATCGTCGACCATGATGAGCGAGCCGTCGCGCTCGACCACCGGCCGCTCGGCGGCGAAGTACAACGGCACGATCGGGATCTTCTCGAGGTAGATGTACTGCCACACATCGAGCTCGGTCCAGTTCGAGAGCGGGAACACCCGCAGGCTCTCCCCGGGGCGCTTGCGCGCGTTGTACAGGCTCCACAGCTCGGGACGCTGCTGCTTGGGGTCCCAGCGGTGCTGCGCGGTGCGGAAGGAGAACACCCGCTCCTTGGCACGGCTTTTCTCCTCGTCGCGCCGCGCGCCGCCGAAGGCTGCGTCGAAGCCGTACTGGTCGAGCGCCTGCCGCAGCGACTGGGTCTTCATCACATCGGTGTGCACCTGGGAGCCGTGCGTGAACGGCCCGATGCCAAGGCGCAGGCCCTCCTGGTTGACGTGCACGAGGAGCGGCATCCCGACCCGCTTCGCCGCGGCATCGCGGAACTCGTACATGGCCCGGAATTTCCAGGTGGTGTCCACGTGCAGCAGCGGGAACGGGGGCACCGCCGGGTAGAAGGCCTTCACCGCCAGGTGCAGCATCACCGAGCTGTCCTTGCCGATCGAGTAGAGCATCACCGGCCGCTCACACTCGGCCACCACCTCGCGCATGATGTGGATGCTCTCGGCCTCGAGTCGCTGCAGGTGGGTGAGGGGGACGGCTCGATTCATGCAGCGGGGCTCCGGATCGATTTGATTTATCGGGCGTAAATTACCATCAACGCCACCCGCGGGACGCCGGAAGTCGAACTTTGGCCCCGCCGTCGCGGTCCAATTCGGCAGGACGGGGTCGGTCGCAGGGAAACTGCGACAAAGTAACTGGAGGCCACGCCGCGGGCGTGGTCTACTGTCAAACGTGACCGCTGGAGCGCTGTTGTTCCGCTGCGTACACGGGGTTGCCGTGGTGGCCCTGTGCGCCGTTGCAGTAGCCCAGGAGTCACCGCCGGCCGCCGCGCCCGCTACGGTGCCCACGACGGTGAGCCCCCCGCCCGCTGCCGCCCCGGCGCAGGCCTTGCCCTCCCCGGCCGAACAGCTGGACGAGGTCATCGTCCAGACCACCGAGCCGCGTTATGTGTCACCGACGCGGCGCGATCGCATCGGGCGCATCTGGGCGCCGGTGCTCATCGACGGTAAGGGACCGTATCGCCTGGTGCTCGACACCGGCGCCAACCGTTCCGCCATCACCGTCCGCGCCGCCCAGAGCCTCGGTGGGGCGCCCCTGGCCCGGACGACGCTGGTCACCGGATTCACCGGCACCGCCATGGTGCCCACCCTGCACGTAAACAGCCTGGAAGTCGGGGAGCTCCTCATCGGGGCGTCCGACCTCCCGGTGCTCACCGACGTGTTCGGCGGCGCGCAGGGCGTGCTCGGCATCGAAGGCCTCGCCAACAAGCGCATCTATGCGGATTTCAGCCACGATCGCCTGGAGATCACCCGCTCGCACGGCGAGCGCGCCCCGCATGACTTCGTGGTCGTGCCGCTGAAGGAGACGACCGGCGGCCTGCTGATCGCCAACGTGCACGTCGGCAGCGTGCGCACCAAGGCGATCATCGATACCGGTGCGCAGGGTACGGTCGGGAATCTCGCGCTGCGCGATGCCCTGATGCGCCATCCGCCTCGCGGCGCCATGCACGAGGAAGTGGTCGGCGTCACCCTCGATGTGCAGACCGGTGACAACCTGCCCGCCCCCGACATCGACTTCGGCAACATCCAGGTGAAGGGCGCGCACATCACCTTCGGGGACATGTACCTGTTCCAGCACTGGAAGCTCACCGACGAGCCGACACTGACGCTCGGCATGGATCTGCTCGGGTCCTTCGATGTGCTGGTGATCGATTACAACCGTCACGAGCTGCAGATCCGCTCCCGGCAGATGCCGGAGCTCCCCTACTCGCTGCGCTACTGAATCGTCTCAGGACGCTCCGCGGCCGCTCTGTGGCATGCGCAGGAACCGCCTGCGCTCGTTCCACTGGTGGCGCGCGTGCAGCCGCTCGGACTGGTTCGCCGGCTCCGGCGGCAGCGCCTGCAGTGCGCGCAGCGCCGCGGCGTGCGCCATGGCGACGGCCGGATCGGTCTGCAGCAACGCGCGGTAATGCTCGAGGAAAGCCTGCTCGCCGGGCCCGCCGCCGCCGGTCAACAGCTCGCGCGCGTGCGCTCCGATCGCCGCGCTCTCACTCGCCGGCAGATCCTTGACATGAGCGAGCGCATGATCGAGGTCGGCGATCAGCCGGTAGAGTGGCTGCAGCCACGCCCACTCGGGGCTGGTGGTGATCTGCTGCAGGCGCTCGAGCGGTGACGCCGGAGGCTGGAAGTGCCGCTCGGCCTCGAGCAGCGCACCGAGCACGCCCTGCAGCGCCGTGCTGCTCGCGCGCAGTTGATCCAGCCATGGACGGTCTGAGGACATCTCCGGCATCGTACCTGCTCAACCGGTGGCCGCACCACAGAGCATGGCATCGGAGAGGGCCGTAAGCTCGGCGATATTCTCGAGCGTCACATCCGCACGTGGCCAGGTCGCGAGCTCGCGTGGATCGAGCGCGTAATGTCCCTGGCGCGGAAACACCGTGGTGAGGCGCTCGCCCCAGACATTCTTCATCGCCGTGAGGATCCGCAGCTTGTCATCGACCATCACGTAGTGTTCCGCGGGGTAAAGCTGCGCGACTTTCTCGAGCATGAGCTCCTTGTGCAGATAGATGAGCACGCGCTGCTCGACCGCATCCCACAGTCCCGAGCGCTGCACCTTGCGCGGCTGGAACACTACATCGCCATCGGACAGGATCACGGTCGGGCCGAGCGGGCGGCAACGGACGAGCGCGGCGAGTGCCCCCGGATAGAGCCGCTCGGCGAAGGGGTAATCGAGCAGGAAGAACGAGATGCGCAGCAGCTGCGGGTCGTCCTGGTGCTCCACCCGGTACCGCTGCAGCGCGCCGAGATAATCGGCGTAACCGAGCTCGGAACGCAGCTCCTCGAAGATCTGCCAATAGCGGTCGCGGCTCACCAGGCCCACCTCGCGCTCGAGGTGCGCGCTCAGGTCGTCCTGGACCGCATCGTTGTCAAGGAGCGTGTTGTCTACGTCGAATAGAAATACCGTCCGTGCCGCGTTCCCCATCGCCTTATGCCCCTGCAGCGATCCCGTATACCGCCCCGCGGGAGGCAGTGTACGCTGTGCCCTGGCGCCGTTCCGGCGAGGCGACGTAAACCGGCTTGCCCGGTAAGCGTTGCCACAGGATCAGGGTGGATCTTGTGCACGGAGGTACCCGCCGTGAGAACGCACATTTTTCTGAATCGTGTCGGGGCGGTCTCCCCGCGGCGCCTGGCGCTGGCCGGGCTGGCCGTGGCGCTGGGCACCCTTGCCGGCTGCTACGAAGACAACGGCACCCCCAATCTGCCGCCGATCATCCCCACTCCAAACTCGATCGTGGTCGCGGACGTGAACGGCGATGGCGCCCCGGACCTCCTGGTCGCGACTACCGCCGGCGAGGGCCTCGCGCAGAACCCGGGGTATGCGGATGTCATCCTCAACACGCCCGGCTCGCTCGGCACCTTCAAGACCGGCGTGCACTACTCGACGACGGGAACGAACCCCTCGAGCATCGCGGTAACCGACCTCTCCGGCTCCGGACCGCTCGACATGGTGATCGCCAATTTCGGCACGGGCAGCGTCTCGGTCTTCATGCACGGCGCGTCTCCCGGCACCTTCGACGCGGCCGTGGACGTGATGACGGGCGGTCAGCCGAACCAGGTCATCGCCACCGACCTCAACGGCGATGGCAAGCCCGACCTGGTCCTCGCCGACATGAGCTCGAGCGGGAACGTGATCGTGCTGCTGGCCGACCCCGCAAACCCCGGTAAATTCATGGCGCCGAAGAACCTGGCGACCGGCCTCACTACGCCCTCGGTAGCAGTGGGGGACCTCAATGGGGATGGCGCTGCGGACATCGTGGCCGCTGTCTTCGACTCATCGGGCAACAACGGCGCCGTGATGATCTTCTATCAGAACCCGAATCAGCGCGGCACGTTCCAGAGCCCGGTGAGCTACCCGGCGGGGGCGCAGCCGCAGTCAGTGAAGATCGCCGACGTCAATGGCGATGGCCTGCCCGATATCATCGTCGCCAATTTCGGCCCTGGGACCGACGGCAAAGGCTCTGCCGGGGTCTCCGTGCTGCTGCAGGATTCGACCCACCCGGGGACTTTCCTGCCGCCGGTAACCTACGCCACCGCGGGCGCCTCGATCGATGTGGCGGTGGGCGATCTGAACGGCGATGGCAAGCCTGATCTCGCCGTGGCCAATCAGGCCCCCGCGAACACGGGTAGCGTCTCGGTCCTGCTGCAGGATCCCGCCCATCCCGGAACGTTCCTCGCGAGGACCGACTACCCGGCTCTCGGCCAGCCGCTCTCGATCGTGATCGCGGACCTCAACGGTGACGGGCACCCGGACCTCGCCATAGCGGATGGCCCGAGCGCCGGTGTGCTCTTCCAGAACTCGGCCTCTCCGGGGACCTTTGGTGCGGCGACGCAGGTGGGGTTCTGAGGACCGGTGGTGTGGTCGTGGCGTCCTGAGGCTGGCCTGGGTTCAGAGGTCGGTGGAGCGATAGTTAGGTAATTGGCTAACCATCGCGTTAGCGAGCTTTTGCTGCGCCCCCTCCTAATGGACTTGGTGTGGTGGCGCTGGCGCCTCAGCTTCGCGCGGCGCCCCGGGACCCACCTGGTAACCGGTGCTTCGCGCAATGGTTAGCTAACCGACTAATATATGGACTCCCCCTGCGGTGCAAGGACGTCTCTGCTTCAGTAAGCGGGATCG
>JAFAKO010000345.1 GCA_019235245.1 Gammaproteobacteria bacterium | reverse complement strand
CCGCGGGTCGAACGGCTCCAGGACCTCAACGGCCGCGAGCTCATCGTGCTCGGGGCACTCGGCTGCGCGGTGCTGCTCGTCGGTGTCTGGCCCGCACCGCTGCTGAAGGTGCTGCAACCGACCGTGCATCACCTGCTGAGCCAGGCGGTCGCCACCAAGCTGTAGCATCATGGAGCCGACACTGCTGTACGCATCGAGTTTCGCTCCCGCCATCGCCGAGATCTGGCTGGTCTCCGCCATTTGCCTGCTGCTGCTCGTCGAGGTGTTCGTCGGCGTGCGCCGGCCGGGGCTCACCGCCACGCTCACCCTGGTGATCCTCGCCGTCGGCGCGGCGCTGCTGGTGCGCTATGGCCGGGTGCCGCAGCGCACGCTGCTCTTCAGCGGCACCTACGTCGCCGACGAGCTCGGCGTCGTGCTGAAGCTGGCCGGGTTCCTGCTGGTCGCGGTCGCGCTGCTGTACTCGCGCGCCTACCTCGAGAACCGCGACATCCAGCGCGGCGAGTACTACGTGCTCGCGCTCACGGCGCTCCTCGGGATCTTCGTGCTGATCTCCGCCAACAGCCTGGTGACCGTGTACCTCGGGGTGGAGCTGCTCGCGCTCTCGGTGTACGCCCTGGTGGCGTTCGACCGCGACTCGGGCCTGAGCGCCGAGTCGGCGATGAAGTACTTCGTGCTGGGCGCGATCGCCTCCGGTGCGCTGCTCTACGGCATGTCGCTGGTGTACGGGCTCACCGGTACGCTCGATCTCGGCGAGATCGCCTCCCGGCTGCACCCGCCGCTCAACCGCGGGGTCGTGCTCGGCCTCACCTTCATCGTGGTGGCGGTCGCCTTCAAGCTCGGCGCCGTGCCGTTCCACATGTGGCTGCCGGATGTGTACGAGGGTGCGCCGACCAGCGTGACGCTGTTCATCGGCACCGCGCCGAAGATCGCCTACTTCGCCCTGGCTCTGCGCCTGCTCGCCCAGGGCTTGGCCGGCACCGAGGCGGAGTGGACGCAGATGCTGGCCGCGCTCGCCGTGCTCACCCTCGTCGTCGGCAACGTCGTGGCGCTGGTGCAGACCAACCTCAAGCGCATGCTGGCGTACTCGACCATCGCCAACGTCGGCTTCATCGTGCTCGGCTTCGTCGCCGGCACCCCCGATGGCTACGCCGCGGCGCTCTACTACACCTTCGCCTACGTGCTGGTGGCGCTCGGCTCCTTCGGCGTCATCCTGCTGGCGAGCGCCAAGGGCTTCGAGGCCGACAAGCTCGATGACTACAAGGGACTGCATGGCCGCGATCCGCTGCTCGCGGGAGCGATGATGGTGCTGATGTTCTCGACCGCCGGTGTGCCGCCATTCATCGGCTTCTGGGCGAAGCTGCGCATCTTCCAGGCGTTGTGGGAGACGCACCACCTGTGGCTGGTGGTGATCGCCGCTGCCATGTCGGTGGTCGGTGCGTACTATTACCTGCGCGTCATCAAGCTGATGTATTTCGATGAGGCCGCCGGGCAACAGCCGCCGGCGGTACGCGAGGCGGGGGTACGCTTCGCGCTCGGGGTGAATGCCGCGGCGGTGCTGGCGCTCGGCCTCCTGCCCGGCCCGCTGCTCGACCTGTGTGCCCGGCTGATCCACTGACCGAACGAGCTTCGCGATGAAACCTGGAATGTTCCGCACGGCCGGGTGCGCCCGGCTGACAGCGATCGCTGCGCTCGGCGCGCTCAGCGCCGCGGCGCAGGCCGCACCCCAGTACCACCTCGCGCAGGAGGTCAAGCTCCCGGGCGATGGCGGCTGGGATGACCTCACCTTCGATGACGGTGCGCATCGGCTCTTCATCTCCCACGGCACGCAGGTGCTGGTGGTCGACACCGACAAGCTGACGGTCGCCGGCACCATCGAGGACACCCCCGGCGTGCACGGCATCGCGCTCGCCACCGACGTCGGCCACGGCTACATCAGCGCAGGCCGCAGCGGCAACGTCGTGGTGTTCGACCTGAAGACCCTGGCGCGGCTCAAGGACATCAAGGCGACCGGCGAGAATCCGGACGCGATCCTGTATGACTCCGCCACCCACCGGGTGTTCAGCTTCAACGGCCGTGGCCGCAATGCCACCGTCATCGATTCCAGGAGCGATGAGGTGGTCGGCACGATCGCGCTCGACGCCAAGCCCGAATTCGCGGTCAGCGACGGCAAGGGCACGGTGTACGTCAATCTCGAGGACAAGAGCAGCATCGCGCAGATCGACGCGCAGCACATGAAGGTGACTGCCGTGTGGCCGGTGAGCGGCTGTGAGGAGCCTTCCGGGCTCGCGATCGATATCGCCAATCAACGCCTGTTCGCCGGCTGCGGCAACAAGGTCATGGCGGTGGTCGATGCGCGCTCCGGCCACACCCTCGGGACGGCACCTATCGGCCAGGGGGTGGACGGCGCCAAGTACGACTCCGGCATGCAGCTGGCCTTCGCGTCCTGCGGCGAGGGCGTGCTGACGGCCGTGTCGAGCGATGCCGGCGGCAAGCCGCACCTGGCGCAATCGATCGCGACGCAGCGGGGTGCGCGCACCATGACACTCGATGAGCACACCCACCGCATCTTCCTGGTGACGGCGAGCTTTGGGCCGCCGCCGCCGGCGACCCCCGACACGCCGCATCCGCGGCCGGCGATGCTCCCGGGCAGCTTCCGGCTGCTGGTGGTCGAGCCCGTCAAGGGCAGCAGCCCTTGAGGCACGTGGCTCGCGTCGCGCTGGCGGCGCTGCTCACGCTGCCGGCGCTGCTCACGCTGCCGGGCGTCGATGCGGCGGGAGCGGTCCCGAGCCCGCCCGGCAGTGCCGCGAGTGCCGATGATGCCGCGGCGAATCAACTCGCGCGCGACATCTTCAGGCAGCTCATAGAGATCAACACCACCGACTCCTCAGGCAGCGTCACCGCTGCCGCCGAGGCGATGGCGGAGCGCTTGCGCGCGGCCGGTTTCCCGGGGGAGGACCTGTTCCTCGGTGGCGGCAACGACCGCAAGCACAACCTCGTGGTGCGGCTCCGCGGCGCGGGCCAGCACCGGCCGATCCTGCTCATCGGGCACCTCGATGTGGTGGAGGCGCGGCGCGAGGACTGGACCAGCGATCCGTTCCAGTTCGTCGAGAAGGACGGCTTCTTCTACGGCCGCGGCACGCAGGACATGAAGGACGGCGACGCCATCATGGTCGCCACCCTGCTGCGCCTGAAGAAGGAGGGCTACCGCCCGAGCCGCGACATCATCCTCGCGCTCACCGCGGACGAGGAGGGCGGCTGCTGCAACGGCGTCGACTGGCTGCTGAAGAATCAGCGCGCGCTCATCGACGGCGAGTTCGTGCTCAATCACGACACCGCCTCGGTGCTCTCCCAGGGCGGCAAGCCGCAGGTCTTCGAGCTCATCGCCACCGAGAAGCTCTACGGCGATTACCAGCTCACGGTCACCAACAAGGGCGGTCACAGCAGCCTGCCGCGCCCGGACAATCCCATCTACCAGCTCGCGACTGCGCTGCTCAAGGTGGGCGCCTACCAGTTTCCGTTCGAGCTCAACAACGTGACCCGCACCTACTTCGAGCGCATGGCGGACATTCTCGGCGGCGACACCGGCGCCGACATGCGCGCCATCGTGCGGACGCCAGCGGATGCGGCGGCGGTCGAGCGGCTGTCGCGCAACCCCTCCTACGGCTCGGTGATGCGCACCACCTGCGTTGCGACCCGGCTCGAGGGCGGCCATGCCAACAATGCGCTGCCGCAGCGCGCCAACGCGGTGATCAACTGCCGGATCCTTCCCGGGCATTCGCGCGAGGAGGTGCGCCAGGAGCTGATCCGGCTCATCGCCGATCCGCAGGTCGCCGTGCGCTACGTCGCCGACAACGGTCAGGTCTCCGACACCGCGCCCGACCGGCGCGGCTCGCCACCGCCGCCGCTCGTGCCGCAGGTACGCGAGCCGCTCGATGCCGTGGTGGCCGCCACCTGGCCGGGACTGAAGGTCGTGCCGGTGATGAGCGCCGGCGCGACCGATGCGGTGTACACGAGTGCCGTGGGATTGCCCACCTACGCACTCGCCGGGGTGGCGGTCGACCGCGACGACATCCGCATGCACGGACGCGATGAGCGGCTCGGTGTCGCCTCGTTCTATACGGGCAACCTGTTCTTTTATCGGTACCTGAAAGCGATCACGCAACGCTGACTCAGGACATCCGCCGCGAGATCGCGAGCACCGCCACCAGCACGATCCCGATATTGAGGATCCACCAGAAGAGCTGCTTGCGGCTGCTGCTCATCACGGTGCCCGCGGCCGAGCCCGGCGCGGCCTCGCCGGCCAAGGAGGCGGGCACGCGGCCGCTCAGCACCTCGTGGATACCGTCGTGGCCGACGGTCACCTCGATCGGCTTGCCGCCGTCCTGCGTTCCGGCCGGCCGTGCGAGAAACCAGCCGCCATCCGGGCGGGCGGTCGCCGGCGCGCTCTGGTTGTCGATTCTCACCGCAACATCGCTCACGAGGAGCGCTGTTTGGCCGGTCGCGGGCCGCACCCGCAGCTCGAGTCCGCCCGCGGCGGGTGCCACATCGACGGCGAGCAACGCCGAGTGCCCGAGCGGCACGGGCGCCGGCGCCGCGGCGTGCACCAGCGCGGCGCCAAGCACGCAGGCGAGCAGCGCGTAACGCCGACAGGCACCAGCAGGGGAACGAGCGCGGGGCGGCATGGGACATTATAGTGCGGCTATCGAAGCGGGAGTGCTCCACCATGGACCGCGCCGTCGAGCCGAGCCTCACCAGCGCGCCGCGCTATCAAAGCGGTTTCGGCAATCACTTC
>JAFAKO010000311.1 GCA_019235245.1 Gammaproteobacteria bacterium | reverse complement strand
CGATGAGTGCATGGCAACTCCCCGGGGAATAGAGACTTTCCGCACCAAGCATGTGCAGCGCCGGGCGCCGGCTCTGTCGGCGAGCCGAGCAATCACCTGTCAGTGGAGCGGCGCACGACGGCGCCGCTACGTAAAGCTTACCTGCTCCGTTGGCGAGTCCAGTCCCGCCTGGGCGAAGCCCTGAGCGAGCGTCGGCATGAGCCGGGCGCGCAAAGCGTCGGCCCGCGCGCCGTCCTGCCCCTGCACGCGCAGCTCGAGTACCGCGCTTCCCCCCTCGATTCGCGTCAGCACACACTCGACACCGGATTCGTTACCAAGTGTCTCTTTCGCCAGACGCAAAGCGAGATGACGCGCGGCGTTCACATCGCTGCGCCGGCTCACCCGGATGACGATGGCGAGCGGCGCGGGGGGCGAGTCTGCGAAATTCACCGTCACCTGGCTGGCGGCGATGCTGTTCGGCACCACCACCATCCGTCCGTCGCTGGTGCGCAGCTTCGTGTATCCGAGAGAGATGACCTCCACCGTTCCGATCTCGCTGCCGGTCGGCGCCGAGACCAGCAGGCGGTCGCCGAGCCGGAAGGGGCGGTACAGCGTGATCGCGATCCCCGCCACCAGGTTCCCGAGTGTGCTCTGCGCCGCGAGGCCGATCACCACGGAGGCGATGCCGGCGCCCGTCAGCAACGCGGTGCCGAGCGCCCGCAGCGCCGGAATGAGGTGCG
Source organism: Gammaproteobacteria bacterium (assembly GCA_019235245.1). GTDB lineage: Bacteria > Pseudomonadota > Gammaproteobacteria > Steroidobacterales > Steroidobacteraceae > 13-2-20CM-66-19. Next base: position 7,291 of record JAFAKO010000311.1, on the reverse strand, counting down.
CGTAGAGCACGAGCGCGATGATCCAGATGGCCGCAACGCCGAGCTGCTGGAAAAAACTGATAGTGGTGCGGTCGACGTGACCGATGCGCACCATCCCCGCGTGCACCGAGGCGCGCAAGGCGCGGCTCAGTAGGAGCGCGGCCAGCAGGAACAACGTGAGGTACAGGAGCGCCCCCGGCAGGTGGTCGGGCCGGAGCGAGGTCAACAGGTCTGCCGTGATGATTCCACGCATCCGCTCAATGGACAGGCGCCCCGCGTTACTCGTTCCAGTCCAGCTCGAGCCTCGCGCTTTCCGACACTCTGCCGGGTGCTCAACCGACGGCGGCGCATGGCCGCACACCGCATAGTCGGTGCCTCGCGGGGCCGACGGTCAACCGGCCCCGAGCCCCCATCGCCGGTCCAGGAGCACTGGTCATGCCTGCAGCTCAACCCGTTCGCGAAATCCGCCCCGCTCATGAGCTGCCGGAGTTGCCTTACGACGACGATGCGCTCGAGCCTGTCATCTCCGCGAAGACCCTCGCCCTCCATCACGGCAAGCATCACAAGGCTTATGTCGATCGCGTCAACGAGCTGACGAAGGGAACGGAGCTTGCGCAGCTAGCGCTGGATGAGCTGGTTGTGAAGACCGCGAACAGCTCTCCGCACAGCGAGCTCTTCAACAACGCCGCGCAGGCATGGAACCACGACTTCTACTGGCGGAGCCTGACGCCGGAGAAAGGCGATCACCTGTCGCCTGCGCTCGGCGCGCTCGTCAAGTCGGGCTTCGGAGGCCTCACCGCCCTCAAAGACCAGCTGGCGCAGGCGGCCGTCAAGCAGTTCGGCTCGGGGTGGGCATGGCTGGCGCTCGAGGGTGGGAAGCTGAAGGTGATGTCGACCGGTGATGCCGAAAATCCGCTGGTCACCGGGCTCACGCCCTTGTTGACCATCGACGTGTGGGAGCACGCCTATTACGTCGACTACCAGAATCGCCGTCCGGAGTACGTTCGCGCAGTGGTCGAGACGCTGCTCAACTGGAAGTTTGCCTCCGCTAATCTCGAGGCCGCCGGCGGCTGAAACGCCCCGTAGCCCGATTCTTACAGAGAGGTCCTGCGGATTCTGATCCCGCCGGTGCACGCGCCCGGAGATAGTGGCCGCGAAAGGCTAGTAAGGTGATCTCAATGAACACAAGATATGCGGTCGTCTGCGCGCTTCTTGCGGCGGCAAGTCTGCCGGCCGCGGCGCTGGCTCACGATCCCGACGATTCCGACCACTCCCACCCGGCTCATTGGGTGAAGGATTCCGCGATCACGACGGCGATCAAGAGCAAGCTCGCTGCCGAGCACCTCGGGAGTCTCACGAAACTCAACGTCGAGACCGACCTCAATGGCGTCGTGCGCCTGAGCGGGACCGCGCACAGCAAGGAAGAAGAGAACCGCGCGGTCGAGATCGCCCGCTCCACCGATGGGGTGGTGCGGGTGAAGAACGATATCGTCGTGGAGCGGGAGCGCCGTTAGCCGCCCGTCTCGCGCGCGCTCACCTGCGTAGTACCTTGCGTGAGGAGGCGCTGCAGGCGCTCCGCGTCGAGCGGCTTGACCAGGTGCAGGTCGAAGCCCGCTTCCCGTGAGCGGCGCCGGTCGGCTTCCTGGCCCCAGCCGGTGACGGCTACCAGGGTGACGTCCTTCCCCCAGGGCGCGGCCCGGATGCGGCGCGCCACTTCATAACCGTCGAGCTGCGGCATCCCGACATCGAGCAGCGCGACATCGGGCAGATGTCGCGCTGCCGCTTCGAGCGCGAGCTGTCCGTTCGCCGCGCGGAACACCTGGTGACCGCTCAGCTCGAGCACGGTCCCGAGCGTCTCGAGAGTGTCGGCATTGTCATCGGCTATGAGCACCCTGCGGCGCACCTCGCCGGGGGGCGCCGTCTCGGCGCGCCTCCCATCGCATGCTCCCCGGGCAGGAGGAGCGCAGGACGGCAGCCGAATGACGAATTCGCTCCCCAGCCCCACCCCCGCACTGGTTGCCGTCACCATTCCGCCGTGCATTTCGATCAGCCGGCGCACGAGAGCCAGTCCGATCCCGAGTCCTCCGTGAACGTCCTCCGAGCCGCGATTGACCTGGGTGAAGATGTCGAAGATGCCCGCGAGCCGCTCCGGTGGAATGCCGATGCCGCTGTCGCTGACCAAAATGGCCACCTCTTCGGCCGCGCGTTGCACCTTGACGAGGATGCGCCCGCGGCTGCCGGTGTACTTGGTCGCGTTGCTGAGCACGTTGCCGAGCGCCTGCATGAGGCGCAGCGGGTCGCCGTTCACCCAGCAGGGATCCCGCGGTAGCTCGACGTGCAGCTCCTGCTGGCGCTCGTCCAGCAGCGGCTGCACCGTCTCGACGGCCCGCTCGATGAGCGTTGCCACAGCGGTCGGCTCGCAAGCGAGCGTGATCTTTCCCCGGGTGATGCGCGAGACGTCGAGCAGGTCATCCACGAGGTGCGTGAGATACCCGAGCTGCCGCTGGATGACGTCCTGTGCCCAGCGCAGCCGCTCGGGAGCCGCGTCCATGCGCATGAGCTGCACGGCGTTCAGCATGGGAGCGAGCGGATTGCGCAGCTCATGGGCGAGGACCGCGAGGAACTCATCCTTGCGGCGATCGGCGTCCTTCAACGCCTGCTCGGCGCGCGCGCGCTCGCTCACCTGAGTCTGCAGGCTGCGATTGGCGCTCTCCAGGTCGGCGTTGGCGCGCTGCAGGCTCGCGTTGAGAGCGTGCAGCTCGCGGGTCTTCTCGGCTTCGAGGCTCGCGTTGGCGGCGGCCAGCTGCTCGTTGGCCGCGGCCAGCGTGCGGTTGAGCGCGCGCAGCTCGCGGCGCTTGCAGTACAGCTCCACCAGTACCGCGACCTTGCTGCGCAGGATCTCCGGTACCACGGGGATCGAGACATAGTCGACCGCACCTGCCTTGTAGCCCTGCAGGCGATCGAGCTCGCTGACGTGCACGCCGGTCACGAAGATGATCGGGGTCCTTTCGAAGCGCGGATGCTCGTGAATGAGCCGCGCGGTCTCGAACCCGTCCATCTCCGGCATGCTGACGTCGAGCAGCACCACCGCGAACTCCTCGCGCATGAGCCACTGCAGAGCCTCGACGCCGGACTGGGCGAGCACCAGGTTGTGGCCGAGATCGCCGAGCACCGCCTGATAGGTGAGCAGCCGCGGCAGCTGATCATCGACCAGCAGAACGTTGACGCCGTCGCGATCCACCACGGCGCGTGCAGGCGGCGGCAAGACCGCCCCTGATCTGCCCGGCTGCGGCGCTACCGATGCAGCCACATTCTCACCAGCGACAGGAGCTGGTCGGTATTCACGGGCTTGGCGACGTAATCGGAGGCCCCCGCCTCCAGGCACTTCTCCCGGTCGCCCTTCATCGCCTTGGCGGTCAGCGCGATGATCGGCAGCTGGCGGAACTGCTGGTTGCTGCGGATCCGGCGCATGGTTTCGTAGCCGTCCATCTCGGGCATCATGACGTCCATCAGGACGAGTGACAGATCGTCGGTTTGCTCGACCAGCTGGATGGCCTCCTGGCCGTTGGTCGCCGAGATCACCTCCATGCTGTGCCGCTCGAGGAGACTGTTGAGGGCGAAGATGTTGCGCACATCATCGTCGACCACCAGGACCTTACGGCCGTGCAGCGACTCGTCGCTCTCGTGCAGCGTGCGGATCATCTGCTGCTTCTGCGGCGGCAGGTCGGCGATGACCCGGTGCAGGAACAGCGCGGTCTCATCGAGCAGCCGCTCCGGCGAGCGCACGCCCTTCAGCACGATGCTCTTGGCGTTCTTGCGCAGCTCAGCCTCCTCATCCTCGCTGAGCTCGCGCCCCGTGAAGACGATGATCGGCGTGCGCCGCAGCGCCTCGTCCGCCTGCACCGCCGCCAGCAGCTCGAATCCCGTCATATCCGGCAGGCGCAGATCCAGCACCACGCAGTCGAAGCTCTCCCTGGCCATGGCGGCGAGCGCCGCGGCCCCGGTATCCACGGCGGTGATCTCCAGGTCGGTGTGCCCCAGCAGCTCGCTGATGCTGAGCCGCTCCGCCGCCTCGTCCTCGATCACGAGGAGCCGGCGCACGCGCTCGGCGGTGAAGCTCTTCAGCCGGTCGAGCGCCGCCTCGAGCTCATCGGTGGTGACCGTCTTGGTGATGAAGGAGAACGCGCCGCGCTCCAGGCCGTATTGCCGCTCGTCCTCGATCGTGAGGACCTGCACCGGGATGTGGCGCGTCTCCGGGTTGTGCTTCAGCTGATTGAGCACCGTCCACCCGAGCATGTCGGGGAGGAAGACGTCGAGCGAGACTGCGGTGGGACGATACTTGCGGGTGAGCGCCAGCGCATCCGCGCCGGTGCGCGCCAGCAGGACCTTGAAGCCGCGGGCGCGCGCGAGGTCGATGAGGATCCGCGCGTAGTGCGCATCGTCCTCGACGACGAGCAGTATCGCGTCCTCCGGGGTCAGGCTCTCGCGGTCGTCCGGGATCTCTTCCGTGCGGGCCACGGGCAGCACGCCCTGATAGGCCACCTTGAGCGTCGCGGAAGGCGCTGCCGGGGCGGCGGCCGCGGGCGAGCCGCGATTGTAGGCCGCGCCCATGTACGCGAGCGGGAGGTAGAGGGTGAACGTGCTGCCGCTGCCGCTCACGCTGCTCAGGCGGATCTCGCCCCCGAGCAGGTGCGCCAGCTCGCGGCTGATGGCGAGGCCCAGTCCCGTGCCGCCGTACTTGCGCGCGGTGCCTGCGTCGGCCTGCTGAAAAGCCTCGAAAATGATCTTCTGCTTCTCCGGCGGGATGCCGATGCCGGTATCGCTCACCGAGAACTCGACCACCGCCGGCGCCTGGCTGAGCAGCGGATGCTCGGCGGTCCAGCCGCCGGTGGCGCGCCCCACGTGCAGCCGCACGCCGCCACGCTCGGTGAACTTGAAGGCGTTCGAAAGCAGGTTCTTCAGCACCTGCAGCAGGCGCTTCGAGTCCGTGGTAATCGCGCGGCCGAGGTGCACGTCGAAATCCACGCCGAAGGACAGCTTGCGCGCGTCCGCTTCGTGGCGGAAGTTGCGCTCGATGGTCTCGCGCAGGTGGGTGAACGGCAGGTCCTCGCACTCAACCGTCACCGTGCCCGACTCGATCTTCGACAGGTCGAGAATGTCGCTGATCAGGTTGAGCAGGTCGGTGCCGGCGCCGTGAATGGTCTTGGCGAACTCGATCTGCCGCGCGGTGAGGTTGCGGTCGGCGTTCTCGGCCAGCTGCTGCCCGAGGATCAGGATGCTGTTGAGCGGAGTGCGCAGCTCGTGCGACATGTTGGCGAGGAATTCCGACTTGTAGCGCGAGGTCAGCGCCAGCTCGGCGGCCTTCTCCTCGAGCGCGCGTCGCGCCAGCTCGATCTCCTGGTTCTTGCGCTCCACCTCGGCGTTCTGCTCGGCGAGCAGCTTCGCCTTGTTGGCGAGCTCATCGTTGGTCTGCTGCAGCTCGGTCTGCTGCGTCTGCAGCTCACCGGCGAGCTGCTGCGACTGCTTGAGCAGCCCCTCGGTGCGCATCGTCGTCTCGATGGTATTGAGAACGACGCCGATGATGCTTCCGGTCAGCTGCTCGAGGAACGCGACGTGCGCCGTGGTGAACTCTCCGAGCGAGGCGAGCTCGAGTACCGCCTTCACGTGGCCTTCGTACAGCACCGGCAGGACGATCACGTTGCGCGGTTGCGCGTTGAACAGTCCGCCGCGCACCTGGATGGAAGGGTCGGGGATGTCGGTCAGTATCAGGCGCTGGCGGTCCGCCGCCACCTGGCCCACGAGACCCTCGCCGAAGGCGTAGCGCCGCGGCTCGCGATTGTCGGTGCCCTCATCGGCGTAGCTGGCGAGCTGCCGGAGACAGGGGGGGCCGGCCGAGGCGTCGGTGATGTAGACGATGCCCTGCTGGGCGTTGACCAGTGGCGCCAGCTCCGAGAGCAGCAGTTGTCCCACGGTGACCAGGTCACGCTGCCCCTGCATCATGCGGCTGAACTTTGCGAGATTGGTCTTCAGCCAGTCCTGCTCGGTGTTGCGTTCGGTGGTCTCGCGCAGGTTGCCGATCATGGCGTTGATGTTGTCCTTGAGCTCGGACACCTCGCCGCGCGCCTCGACCTGGATCGAGCGCGTCAGGTCGCCCTTGGTCACGGCGGTGGCGACCTCGGCGATCGCGCGCACCTGGTTGGTGAGATTGGCGGCCAGCAGATTGACGTTCGCGGTGAGGTCCTTCCACGTGCCGGCCGCTCCCGGTACGTGTGCCTGGCCGCCGAGACGCCCCTCGACCCCCACCTCGCGGGCGACGCTGGTCACCTGGTCGGCGAAGATCGCGAGCGTGTCGGTCATGCTGTTGATGGTGTCGGCGAGCGCGTTCACCTCGCCCTTGGACTCGACCGTCAGGCGCTGGCGCAGGTCCCCGTCCGCCACCGCGGTCACCACCTTGACGATGCCGCGCACCTGGTTGGTGAGGTTGTTGGCCATCACGTTGACGTTGTCGGTGAGATCCTTCCAGGTCCCGGCGACGCCCGGCACCAGCGCCTGGCCGCCGAGCTTGCCCTCGGTGCCCACCTCGCGCGCCAGACGCGTCACCTCGGCGGCGAAGCCATTGAGCTGATCCACCGTCGTGTTGATGGTCTCTTTCAGCTGCAGGATCTCGCCCTTGACGTCCACCGTGATCTTGCGCGAGAGGTCGCCGCGCGCGATCGCGGTGGACACCTCGGCGATGTTGCGCACCTGGCCGGTGAGGTTGCTCGCCATGGAGTTGACGTTGTCGGTGAGATCCTTCCAGGTACCGCCGACTCCCGGCACGATCGCCTGGCCGCCGAGCTTGCCCTCGGTGCCGACCTCGCGCGCGACGCGGGTCACCTCGGCGGCGAAGCTGTTCAGCTGATCGACCATGGTGTTGACGGTCTCCTTCAGCTGCAGGATCTCGCCGCGCACGTCCACCGTGATCTTGCGCGACAGATCCCCGCGGGCGATGGCGGTCGCGACCTCGGCGATGTTGCGCACCTGGCCGGTGAGGTTGCTCGCCATGGAATTGACCTTGTCGGTGAGGTCCTTCCAGACGCCGCTCACGTCCTTGACGTCGGCCTGCCCGCCGAGCCGCCCTTCGGTGCCCACCTCGCGCGCGACGCGGGTCACCTCGGCGGCGAAGGCGTTCAGCTGATCGACCATGGTGTTGATGGTCTCCTTCAGCTGCAGGATCTCGCCACGCACGTCCACCGTGATCTTGCGCGACAGGTCCCCGCGGGCGATGGCGGTCGCGACCTCGGCGATGTTGCGCACCTGGCCGGTGAGGTTG
>JAFAKO010000233.1 GCA_019235245.1 Gammaproteobacteria bacterium | reverse complement strand
GAGCTGTACTACAGCTGCTGAACATGGGGCGAGCGAGTTCCCAGCGGGCGCGCACCGGTCACGGCGGCCGCCGTGGCGGCGGTGCGGAGCCCCGCGGGGAAGGGGTGCGGGTGGCGGCGTTCACAGAATGCCGTCACCCGCTTTTGTGGCAGGCGCCGCGCAGCGCTATGCTCGGTGATGATGCGTGCACTCGCATTTACCTTAATGTTTCTCGCGGGCTCGCTCGCGCTTGCGGGCGGCGCGACGGTCTATCGCTGGGTCGACGACCAGGGCGTCGTGCACTACTCGGATCAGCCACATGCCAATGCCGAGAAGATGCACGTGGATGCGGCGCAGACCTACAAGCCCGCGGCCTCCGACACCAGTGCGGGGGCAGGCGGTGCCCAGGCCGCGGCTCCGGCTCCCTACCGCGGCTGCGCCATCGTGCAGCCGCAGGACGACCAGGCGTTCGCCAACGTCGATTCCCTCACGGTGGTCGTGCAGACCGATCCGCAGCTGCATACCGGCGACAAGGTTTTCGTGCTGGTCGACGGACAGGCGCTGAATGGCGGCAATCCGACCGGCTCGCAGTTCGTGCTTTCCCCGGTCGATCGCGGCGATCACACCGCGCAGGCGCAGGTGAAGGACTCGAGCGGGGCGGTGCAGTGCCAGACCCCGACCGTCACCTTCCACGTCCACCAGAACTCCCTCCTCAATCCCAACAACAACCGCGTCACCCCGCACTGAGGCTGCGCGGCGCCGCGCGCGCAGCAGCGCGCCGCTGGGCCGGGAGTGCCCGTGGTGGCTGAGCACGCACTGCCCTCGGCGCTGGCGCACTTCGATCCGGCGGACCTGCTCGATGCGCTCGCGACCGGGATCATCATGCTGGATGCGCAGCTGTGCCCCGCGTACGCCAACGTCGCCGCCCAGGACCTGCTCGCCTTCAGCCTCAAGATGGCGCGCGGGCGCCCCTTCACCGAGCTGCTGCACGAGCCGGAGGGTCTGGCCGCGATCCTGCGCCGCTCGCTCGCAACCGGTGAGACCATCGCCGACCGCGAGCTCATCGTGCGTCCCGCGGGCTCGCCGCGCGAGGCGCGCACGCTCGATGTGACGCTCACGCCGCTCGAAGGGGTCACCGGCCGACACCTGCTGCTCGAGCTCGCCGACACGACGCAGCGCCAGCGCATCTCGCGCGAGAACGACCTGCTGGCGCGGCTCGACTCGAGCCGTCTCATGGTCCGGCAGCTCGCGCACGAAATCAAAAATCCGCTCGGCGGGCTGCGCGGTGCCGCGCAGCTGCTCGAGCGGGAGCTCCCGGCGGCGGCGCTCACCGAATACACGCGCGTGATCATCGGCGAGGCCGACCGCCTGACCGCACTCGTCGACTCCATGGCGCGACCCAGCCAGACTCCGAGCCGGATACGGCTGAACGTGCACGAGATCTGCGAGCACGTCTATCACCTGCTGCGCGGGGAGGCGCCGGCGTCACTCGCCATCGAGCGCGACTACGACCCGAGCCTGCCGAACGCCTATCTCGACCGCCACCAGATGATCCAGGCGCTGCTGAACGTGGCGCGCAACGCGCTGCAGGCCCAGGGTGACAAGGGACGCATCGTGCTGCGCACGCGCGCGCGCTCCAACGTCACCATCGGCTCCGTCATGCATCGCCTGGTGGCGAGCGTGCAGGTCGAGGATTCCGGTCCCGGGGTGCCCGAGCACCTGCGCTCGTCCATTTTCTATCCGCTCGTCACCGGTCGCGCCAACGGCACCGGCCTCGGGCTCGCCGTGGCGCAGGAGCTGGTGACGCGCAACGGTGGCATCATCGAATTCGAAAGTGAGTTCGGCCGCACCGTGTTCACGCTGCTGCTGCCTCTCGGAGATGACACATGAATGCGCTGCGGGTATGGCTCGTCGATGACGATGCCTCGATCAGGTGGGTGCTCGAGCGGGCACTGCGCAACGGCGGCATGGCCCCGCGCGCGTTCGAGGCGGCGGAGCCCGCCCTCGATGCCCTGCGGCGCGATGCGCCCGACGTCCTCATCACCGACATCCGCATGCCGGGTGCCTCGGGGCTCGAGCTCCTGCGCCGCATCCGCGACGCGCGCCCGGCGCTGCCGGTGATCGTGATGACGGCGCACTCGGATCTCGGCAGCGCCGTGTCCGCCTACGAGGGCGGTGCCTTCGAGTACCTCCCGAAACCCTTCGACATCGATGAGGCCGTGGCATTGGTGCGGCGCGCCGCGAGCGGTGCATTGGGCGGGGGCGGTGAGGCCGGGGCCGCGCCGCGCATGCCCGAGCTCCTCGGCAAGGCGCCGGCCATGCAGCAGGTGTTCCGCGCCATCGGCCGCCTGTCGCGCTCCTCGGTCACCGTGCTCATCACCGGGGAATCGGGCACCGGCAAGGAGCTGGTCGCGCGCGCGCTCCACGAGCACAGCCCGCGCAGCGGGCGGCCGTTCATCGCGCTCAACACCGCCGCCATCCCCGCGGACCTGCTCGAGTCCGAGCTCTTCGGCCACGAGCGCGGCGCCTTCACCGGTGCCGACGCGCTGCGGCGCGGGCGCTTCGAGCAGGCCGATGGCGGCACGCTGTTTCT
>JAFAKO010000228.1 GCA_019235245.1 Gammaproteobacteria bacterium | reverse complement strand
ACTCCGCCCGGCAGCGCGACGCCAAACTGAGTCGCAACTCCACCGTCACCGCCACACCGACAGAGATCCGCCATGCCCCAGCCGCTCGCACACGCTGTCTCCCACGACGACCACGATCACAAGCCGCACGGCTGGCGTCGCTGGGTCTACTCGACCAACCACAAAGACATCGGCACGATGTACCTGATCTTCTCGTGCACGATGTTCTTCATCGGCGGCGGCGCGGCGATGCTCATCCGGCTCGAGCTCTTCAAGCCCGGGCTGCAGTTCTTCGATCCGCAGTTCTTCAACTCCCTCACCACCATGCACGCGCTGATCATGATCTTCGGCGCGGTCATGCCGGGATGGACGGGGCTTGCGAACTGGATGATCCCGATGCAGCTCGGCGCGCCCGACATGGCGCTGCCGCGGCTCAACAACCTGAGCTTCTGGATCCTGCCCTTCGCGTTCACGCTGCTGCTGTGCTCGTTCTTCGTGCCGGGCGGCGCGCCGGCCGGCGGCTGGACCATGTATCCGCCGCTCATCCTGCAGACCGGCGCCGCCTTCCCGATGCTGGTCTTCGCCGTACACCTGATGGGCGCTTCCTCGATCCTCGGCGCCATCAACGTCATCGTGACCATCATGAACATGCGCGCACCGGGAATCACGCTGCTGCGCATGCCGCTGTTCGTGTGGACCTGGCTGATCACCGCGTACCTGCTGATCGCGGTGATGCCGGTGCTCGCCGGCGCGGTCACCATGCTGCTCACCGATCACTTCTTCGGCACCACCTTCTTCACCGCCGCCGGCGGCGGCGACCCGGTGATGTTCCAGCATATCTTCTGGTTCTTCGGCCACCCCGAGGTGTACATCCTCATCCTGCCGGCCTTCGGCATCGTCTCCGAGATCATCCCGACCTTCTCGCGCAAGCCGCTGTTCGGCTACGAGGCGATGGTGTACGCGACCGCGTCGATCGCCTTCCTGTCGTTCATCGTCTGGGCGCATCACATGTTCACGGTCGGCATGCCGCTCGCGGCGCAGCTGTTCTTCATGCTCTCGACCATGCTGATCGCGGTGCCGACCGGGGTGAAGGTGTTCAACTGGACGGCGACCATGTGGAAAGGGTCGCTGTCCTTCGAGCCGCCGATGCTGTTCGCGCTCGCCTTCCTGTTCCTGTTCACCATCGGCGGCTTCTCCGGACTGATGCTCGCCATCGTGCCGGCGGACTACCAGTACCAGGACACCTACTTCGTGGTCGCGCACTTCCACTACGTGCTCGTGCCCGGTGCCATCTTCGGCATCATGGCGGGCGTGTATTACTGGCTGCCGAAGTGGGCCGGGAAGATGTACGACCAGACCCTCGCCAAGTGGCACTTCTGGCTCTCGACCATATTCGTGAACGTGCTGTTCTTCCCGCAGCACTTCCTCGGTCTCGCCGGCATGCCGCGCCGCATTCCCGACTACGCGGTGCAGTTCACCGACTGGAACATGGTGTCCTCGATCGGCGGCTTCGGCTTCGGGCTGGCGCAGCTGCTGTTCCCGTACCTCATCTGGAAGTGCGTGCGCTCCGGGGTGCCGATCGGCAATCGCGCCTGGGAGGGCGCACACGGACTCGAGTGGGAGCTACCCTCGCCACCGCCGTACCACTCGTGGACCACACCGCCCTCCGACGCGGTGATCGCGCGCGGCGCCGCCCACTGATGAGCGCCACCGGCTTCGATGCCACGCAGCAGCGCCGCCGCGTGCGGCGCAGCGCCCTGCTGTGGACGCTGGTCGCGGCGGCGTTCTATTTCGGCTTCATCGTCCTGGCAGTGGTGCGCGGCCTGCGATGAGCGACCTGCGGCGCGCCAACCTCGACATGACCTGGAAGCTGCTGGCGATCGCGGCGGGCAGCTTCGCATTCGGCTTCGCGCTCGTGCCGCTGTACAACGTGCTGTGCTCGGTCACCGGCTACGGCGATCAGAGCAAGCTGCGCGAGCGCGTCGCCGCCATCGAGCAGCCGCAGCTCGACCGCACGGTGACGGTCGAGTTCCTCGCCGACGTCGCGAGCGCCGGGACCTTCGAGTTCCGCCCGGAGGTGCGCACCGTCGAGGTGCACCCGGGGCAGCTGTTCACCGCGCAGTTCTACGCGCACAACCTGAGCGGTCGCGCCACCACCGCCCAGGCGGTGCCGAACATCGCGCCTTCCGAGGTCGCCGCCTATTTCCACAAGACCGAGTGCTTCTGCTTCTCGCCGCAGCACTTCGCGCTCAACGAGGGCCGTGACATGCCGGTGCGCTTCATCATCGACCCGGCGCTGCCGCGCCACATCGACATGATCACCCTTGCCTACACCTTTTACGACGAATCCGCGCGCGTCACGGCGCGCCGCTAGAGAGCAGACCCCACATGGCCAACGCACCCGCACCCGACGGCAGCTACTACATCCCGCACGGCAGCCCCTGGCCGATACGCGCCTCGGTGGCGCTGTTCGCCACGATGCTCGGCGCGGTCTCCTACCTGAACGACTGGGCCGGCGGCTGGAGCTTCGTGCCCGGTGCCGTGCTGCTCGCCTACATGTTCTTCGGCTGGTTCTCCACCGTCATCGGCGAGAACCAGCACGGCATCTTCAACCTGCAGGTGGACCGCAGCTTCCGCATGGGAATGATGTGGTTCATCTTCTCCGAGGTGATGTTCTTCGGCGCGTTCTTCGGCGCGCTGTTCTACGCGCGGGTGCTGTCGGTGCCATGGCTCGGCGGCGAGGGCGTGAAGGTGTTCACCAACTTCATCCTCTGGCCGCACTTCGAGGCCATCTGGCCCACCAACGGACCGGCACACGTCGGCGGCTTCGCGGGCGAATTCACGCCGATGGCGCCGACCCCCATCCCGGCGATCAACACGGCGATCCTGCTCACCAGCGGGCTCACGGTCACCATCGCGCATCATGCGCTGCGCTCCGGGCACCGCGGACGTCTGGCGCTGTTCCTGGCGCTCACCTTCCTGCTCGGCTTCACCTTCGTCGGGCTGCAGGCGCACGAGTACGGCGAGGCCTACCGCGATCTCGGGCTGCGCCTCACCACCGGGATCTACGGCTCGACCTTCTTCATGCTCACGGGCTTTCACGGTCTGCACGTCACCATCGGCGCCATCATGCTCACCGTCATCTGGCTGCGGGTGCTGCGCGGGCATTTCACGCCCAACCGTCACTTCGCCTTCGAGGCGGTCGCGTGGTACTGGCACTTCGTCGATGTGGTGTGGCTGGGGCTATTCATCTTCGTCTACTGGCTGTAGCCGGACGCGCGACCGGCGGTCGGCGCGGCGCGGGGGTCGCGGGCGCGGGGTCGGACGGACCCATGCGCACGTCTTTCCGGCGATAGTTAGGCATTTACCTAACTATCGCCCAAACGATGTGCAACCACGGCGCCAAAGCCTACGGCGGCGGCGCGCCACGGCCCTGCAGCGAGTGGGGCGCGATGAGACCGAAGTACCAGGCGAGCATCAGCAGCGCGAACAGCAGCAGCGACACCGTGATGCGCACCGTGAGGGCGCGCGCCAGACGCGCCGAGTCCTGCGGGGTGCCGCGCGAGAGATGGTAGAGGCCGAGCCCGAGGCTGATGACAATCCCGAGGAGACAGGCCAGCACCAGGAGCCAGACGAGATGTTTCATGTCTGCGGTCAGTGTAGCGTGCGGTGCTGAGCCCCGCCCGCAAGGTGTTCGCCCCGGCGTTGGGCTTTACGGTGCTCGCCCTGCTGCTCATTGCGCTGTTCGTGCGCCTCGGCACCTGGCAATGGCACCGCGGACAGGAGCGCCAGGCGGCGGCGAGCCGCTTTGCCCAGGGCGCCGATCGGGTGCTCGAGCTCGGCACCGGCGATGGCAGCGATCTGCCCCTCTACCAGCGCGTGCGCGTGCAGGGTGAGCTCGATGGCGCGCACCAGTTCCTGCTCGACAACCGCAGCTTCGAAGGCCAGCCCGGATACGAAGTGCTGACGCCGCTCATCCGCGCCGGTGCCCCCGGTCTGATCGTCGATCGCGGCTGGGTACCCTTCACGGGCAGCCGCAGCCATCTGCCGGATGTGACGCTCGCCGCCGGCGGGCAGCTCGAGCTCACCGGCCGCCTCGCCGCGCTTCCCTCGCCCGGTCTCGCGCTCGGCCGCGCGCCACCTTCCGCCGGGGCGTGGCCGAAGCTGACGAGCTACCCCGACATGTCACAGCTCACCGTGGCGCTCGGCGTCCCGCTCGGCGCGCGCATGCTGCTGCTCGATCCCGCGAGCCCGCTCGGTTACGCGCGCGCCTGGCAGCCGCCCGGGCTTCCGCCGTTGCGGCACTTCGCCTACGCGGTGCAGTGGTGGAGCTTCGCGGTGCTGACGGCGATCATGTGGGCCGTCATGAGCCGCCGCCCCCCGCCGGTGGCCTCATGAGCGCCATCACCCCGGCGGACCTGCGCGCACGGAATCTGCGCACGCTCGCCGCGCTCGCCGCGCTCTTCCTGCTGCCGCTCGCGCTCGCCTTCTTCACCTACTACGGCACCGCCTGGCGGCCGGGCGCGCATGTCAATCACGGTGAGCTCTTGAGTCCCGTGCGGCCGTTGCCGGAAGTGACGCTGCCGCGCATCGAGCCCGCCGGCGGCTCCGGCGCGCCGCTGCCGGATCGCGCGCCCCTCTTTCATGGCCACTGGTCGCTGGTCTACCTCGGCGGGGGCGACTGCGAGGCGGACTGTCGGCGCGCGCTGTACGTGATGCGCCAGACACGCCTCGCGCTCAACAGCGACATGACACGCGTCACGCGGGTGTTTCTCGCGACCGCGGACTGCTGCGACCGCGAGTTCCTCGCGCGCGAGCACGCCGGGCTCGAGGTCCGTGATGCGGGTGGGCCGGCGGCCGCCCCGCTCATCGCCCGGTTCCCCGCCGGAGGACGCGAGCACACGCTCTTCATCGTCGACCCGCTCGGCAATCTCCTGATGGGCTACGACGCGCGCGGCAATCCGCGCGGACTGCTCGAGGACCTGAAGAAGCTCCTCGCCCTTTCGCACATCGGCTGAGCCCATGAGAGCCGCCCGCTGGATTCGCCGCCTGTGCCTGCTCGGTGTGCTGTTGTGCTTCACGGTCGTGGTGCTCGGTGCCTACGTGCGTCTCACCGCCGCCGGACTCGGCTGCCCCGACTGGCCCGGGTGCTACGGTCACCTGACCCCTGCCGGCGCCCAGGCCGCCGACAACGCCGCGGCCTACCCCGGCCGCCCGCTCGATACCGGAAAAGCATGGCGCGAGATGATCCATCGCTACGCCGCGACGACGCTCGGGCTCCTCATCATCACCCTGACCGCGCTCGCCATCGCCACGCGGCGCGCGCGCATCGTGAGCGTGCCTTACGCGCTCGCGCTGTTCGCGACCGTCATCGTGCAGGGACTGCTCGGGATGCTGACCGTCACCTGGCAGCTCAAGCCGCTGATCGTCACGCTGCACCTGCTGTTCGGCATGACGACCCTCGCGCTGCTCTGGTGGCTGGCGCTCTCGCTCGGCCGCGGAGGAGGAGGCGGTGCACGCGCACCCACCCGCGCACCGGTGCGCGCCGCGCACGGGCTCGCGCTCCTCGGGCTTGCAGCGCTCGTGCTGCAGATCGCACTCGGCGGCTGGACCAGCAGCAACTACGCGGCGGTGGCCTGTCCCGACTTCCCGACCTGCCAGGGCGCCTGGTGGCCGCACAGCGACTACCGCAAGGCCTTCGTGCTGTGGCGCGGCCTCAACATCAACTACGAGGGCGGGGTGCTCGATAACCCGGCACGCGTCGCCATCCACCTCACGCACCGTATCGGCGCGCTGCTCGCAACCGCCGCGCTCGCGCTGGCGGCGCTGATGACGCTCCGCCGGCGCACACCGCGTACTGCGCGGCTCGCCGCCGCGGCAGTGCTCGCGGCCCTCGCGCTGCAGCTCAGCATCGGTGTCAGCATGGTGCTGCGGACATTTCCCCTGTGGCTCGCGACCGCGCATACCGCGGGCGCCGCGCTGCTGCTGCTGGCGACGCTCGCCCTGTTGCGCAGCCTCAGCCGCGGCGCGTCCGGGGCCGATCTGTTAGTCTCGGTGGCGAACCCCCGCAAATCGCGATCGCCGTGATCGAAGGACAGTCATCGTCGGGCAAGACTCGCGATGTCGGGCGGACGCCGGTCGCCGCGCCGCGCGCGCCCGCACGCTGGCGGCGCTACCTCGAGCTCACCAAGCCCCGCGTCGTCTCCCTCATCACATTCACGGCCATCGTCGGCACGCTGCTCGCGAGCCCGGCCTTGCCGCCGCTTACGGCGTTGCTGTGCGGCAATCTCGGCATCGCGCTCGCCGCGGCCTGTGCCGCCACGCTGAATCACGTGCTCGACCGCCGCATCGACGAGCAGATGGCGCGCACCCGCGGGCGCCCGCTCCCCACCGGTCAGCTCACCGAGCGCAACGCGCTGCTGTTCGCGGCGCTGCTCGGCGTGAGCGCCATGGCGATCCTCTCCTTCCTGGTGAACCTGCTGACCGCCGCGCTCACTTTCCTCTCGCTCATCGGCTACGCGGTTATTTACACCGTGTGGCTGAAGCGGGCGACCTCGCAGAACATCGTGATCGGCGGGGCGGCCGGGGCGGCACCGCCGGTGCTCGGGTGGACCGCGGTGACCGACAGCGTCGACCCGAACGCGCTCCTGTTGTTTCTGATCATCTTCGTCTGGACACCGCCGCATTTCTGGGCGCTCGCGATCGCGCGCCGCGACGACTACGCGCGCGCCGGTATCCCGATGCTGCCGGTGACGCACGGGATCGCCTACACGCGCCTGCAGGTGCTGCTGTACACGGTGCTGCTCACGGTGGTGACCCTCATGCCCTACCTCACACGCATGAGCGGCCTCATCTACCTGGCGGCGGCGCTGATACTGAACGCCGGCTTCCTCTACTACGCGCTGGCGCTCAAGATCACCGCGCGCGCCGAGCTGCCGATGCGGGTATTCCGCTTCTCGGTCACCTACCTGATGTGGCTGTTCGCGGCACTGCTGGTCGATCACTACCTGCCCGCCTTCCGCGGCAGCCCCTGACGGCTGCAACGCAGCATCTCGCCGAGCTCACGCCGGCGGTTGCACCGCCGCCGCGCGTAAGCCGCAGCGCGACGCGCTCCGTCACGGCAGATCGAAGAGCAACACCTCGGCGTCCTCTCCCTCGCGCAGCACCAGCTCGGCCGGGCCCGCGGTGCGCGCGCCATCGCCGGCTGCGAGCTGCACCCCATCGACCGACAGCTTTCCGCGCGCCACCTGCAGCCACAGTCGCCGTCCGGGCGCCAGCTGGAAACCGATCTGCTCGGCGCCATCGAGAAGTCCCGCGTATACCCGCGCATCCTGGTGGATGAGCACGGCACCCTCTGCGCCGCCCGGTGCCGCGATCAGCCGCAGCCGGCCGCGCCGGTCGGCCACGCTGAAATGCTTCTCCTCGTAGCCGGGCGCGAGCCGCAGCGCATCGGGCTCGATCCAGATCTGCAGCAGGTGCACCTCCTCGGTGCGCGAGGCATTGAACTCACTGTGGGTGACGCCGGTGCCGGCGCTCATGCGCTGCACGTCGCCCACGCGGATCACCGAGCCGTTGCCCATGGAGTCGCGATGCTCGAGAGCTCCGGCGAGGATATAGGTGAGGATCTCCATGTCGCGGTGCCCGTGCTTGCCGAAGCCCTCGCCCGGCGCGACCCGATCGTCGTTGATGACACGCAACGGGCCGTAGCCGGCCCAGTCCGGGTCGAAGTAATCGGCGAAGGAGAAGGTATGAAAGGTCTTCAGCCAGCCGTGGTCAAAATGACCGCGCTCGGCACTGCGACGCACTTCCAGCATGGCAACGCTGCCTCAGCCGCGTTTCAGCATCATGAGCCAGGAATACATGATGCGATCCTTCAGCAGCAGCAGACCCGTCGAGCGGTAGTTGTCGGCGTCGAGCTGCGCCAGGTGCTCGGACCCGTGGTAGCCGGACTCCTCGCAGCCGTACACCGAGAGGATCGAGGGACCGATGACGGCATAGCGCCCCTGCAGCTTGCCGAACATGGCGTTCTCGAACGTCCAACGCACGCTTCCGCCCTGCGGCCCGGGCGGCTCGATCCAGTAGGCATGCACGAACTCCACCGGGGGTGAGCTCAGCACCTTGAGCGTGCCCGAGAGCAGCCAGCACTCCGGACGGTGCGCGATCTCCGTCCTCCCGACCGCTTCGTGCGGCTCTCCATCCGCACGCCAGAACGTCCCGGCCACGCTCCACACCGCCGGCTCGAACAGATAGGTGTGCTTCACGCGGCCATTATGGCGCGCGCTGGCATTTGGCGGTACGGTGCGTGATCAGCCCGGGAGAGGATTGCCATGCTGGTAGAGCGCATCTGGTCGGGGAATTCCCTGCGCAACTTTCACTATCTCATCGCCTGCCCGGACACCGGCGAGGCGCTCGCCGTGGACCCGCTCGAGTGGCGCATGTGCCTCAGTGCGGCGGTGCGGCACGGATGGGAGATCACCCAGATACTCAACACGCACGA
>JAFAKO010000310.1 GCA_019235245.1 Gammaproteobacteria bacterium | reverse complement strand
GGGGATGAGGTTGAAGCTCTGGAATATGAAGCCAATGCGCTCGTTGCGCAGCCGCGAGCGCTGATCGTCCGCGAGGGCGCGCACGTCCTGGCCCTCGAGCAGGTAGGTGCCGGAATCGAACTCCTCGAGGAGTCCGGCGACGTTCAGGAAGGTGGTCTTACCGGAGCCCGAAGGGCCGGTGATGGCGATGAACTCGCCGGACGCGACCTCCAGCGAGAATTGCCGCAGCGCGCAGGTCTCGATGAGCTCGGTGCGGTAGATCTTGCTGACATCCTGCATTTTGAGCATGGCGTGTTCCTCGGGAGTTGCAGCTTCAGTGGGCGATGGCGACCGCGGCCGCCTGCTTGGCATCGCGCATGTCGGAGGTGACGACCTCATCGCCGGCGGCGAGACCGCGGATCACTTCGATCTGACTGACCGCGGCGGCGCCCAGCACGACCGGGGTGCGCACCGCACGCGTGCCGCGCACGACATAGAGCTCGCGGGTATTGCCGTCGATGAAGGCGCCGCGCTCGAACTGCAGCACCCCGTCCCGCTCATCGAGCACGATGCGCACGCTGGTGCGCTCGTTCTGGCGCAGCCCCGCGGGCTGGCTGCCATCGAACCTGATGCGCCCGGTGACCTGGTTCTGCCGCACCTCGGGAGAGATGGCGGTCACCGTCCCGCCCACCGGGCGGCCTTCGAGGTTCACCGCGGCGTGCATGCCGGGCCGCAGGTCCCGGGCATAGATGTCCGCGACCTGGAACTCGATCTCGAAGGCGGTCAGGTCCACGACCGTGAGCAGCGGCGCGTCGGCGGCGACCCGCGAGCGCTCGGGCTGGGCGAGATTCGCCACCATGCCATCGACCGGCGAGCGCACTGCGAGCTGGCGCGCGCGCTCGCTGAGGGCGGCCACGACGAGCGCCTCGCGCTCGCGCTCGAGGCGCTTGGTGCGCAGCTCGAGCGCCAGGCTGTCGCGCTCGAGCGCGGCGGTATCGCGCGCCTGCTCGAAATTCAGCTTCGAGGTCTGCACCTCGTCCATGGCATGCATGTAGTCGCGCTCGCTGATCGCACGCTGGTCCCAGGCCCATTGCGAGCGCTTGAGCTCGCGCTGGGCCGCGTTGATCGCGACCTGCGCGAGCCCGGCATGCTGCTCGCTGGCGAGCATCTGGCGACGGATCTCGATCTGCTGCCGGGCGAGTGCCGCATCGAGGCTCGCGAGCGTCGCCTGCTCGCGCTGCAGCTCGTTGTCGAGCTCGGGGCTCGCGAGGGTTGCGAGCAGCTGGCCCTTGCGCACGGCGTCCCCGGCGCGTACCGCATAGCTCACCGTGCCGGGCGCGATGGCGAACAGCGTGGGGCTCACCGCCGCGACCACCGTGCCCTCGGCGGCGACGTCGCGGACGAAATGTCCCCGCGAGACGGGAGCGAGGCGCAGCCGCTCCCGGGCGATCACGCTCCCGGTGGCGAGCCAGCCCTTGAATGCGAGGCCGAGGGCGATGACAGCCAGGGCAGCGGCGGCGATCGCCAGCGGCGCACGGCCGCGGCGCCGGGGCGCGAGCGGCGCATCCTGCGCCGCCGTGCCGCGAATGCCCTCGCTGGTGGCCGTAAGGGCGGACGAATCCAGCGGCGGAAATTTCTTCAGCTGAGCGAGTTTCATGCACGCATGTCTTTGCATCCGCCGTGCCAGGCAGGACGGGAAGTGCAGGCTGCGCGGCAAGCGCCTGAGTGCACAGCCAATTGTGGCGGGCCGGCCGCGGCGCGGGCGCCGCCGGCGGTGTCCGCTGCGCGGACGGACGGACACTGTGCGGACGGCGGCGGCGGACACTTCTTAAGGCCGTACCGCTTGCGCCATGGCTCGCGAGACGCGCAAAGTGCGCGCTGCGCTTGCAAGGAGGAAACGATGGCCACTCGTCGCTCGACCGATACTGTCAACCCCGAGTCCGTACCGGTGCCGGAAAGCAGTGCGCGCCGCGCTGCACGCCCGAAGAACCTGGCGCCCCCGGCCCCGCCGCGCGCGCAGATCACCCCCGAGGCCCGTCATGCGCTGATCGCGCAGGCGGCGTACCTGCGCGCCGAGCGACGCGGTTTCACGCCGGGTCAGGAAGCCGAGGACTGGCTGGCGGCCGAGGCCGAGATCGACGCGCTGCTCAGGGTCGAGCAGAACCCGCAGTAGCCGCGGGCGCTGCGCCCTGCGGGCGCGGCGCCGGCGGCCGCAGTCCGTTCGAGTACAGTACCCGTCCGTCCGGCAGTATGAACACCGCATCGTATTCCGGCATGCGGTTGATGATTTCCAGCGCCTTCTCCGCCCCGAGCACGAAGGCGGTCTTCGACATGCCATCGGTCTGCGTCGCAGTCGGTGCGAGGATCGTGGCGCTGCGGACCTTGCTGGCCGAGTGGCCGGTGCGCGGATCGATGATGTGGTGGTAGCGCACGCCGCCCTCATCGAAATAGCGCTCGTAGTCCCCGGAGGTCGAGACCGCCGAATCCGCCAGCGGGATGCGCGTCACGACCTTTTTGGGGTCGTCCGGATGCCGGATGGCGACCAGCCACGGCCGCCCCATGCGATCGCCGATGATGCGGCTGTCGCCGCCGGCGGTGACCAGGGCACGCGTCACGCCACGCTCCCTGAGGATCGCGATGCCGCGGTCGACTGCGTAACCCTTGCCGATGCCGCCGAGGTCGATACGCATGCCCGGATGCTCGAAGCGCACGGTGTGATGCTCCTCATCGAGGAGCATGTTGCGCCAGTTGACCGCGGGCAGCTTGGCGCGGATCTGCTCCTCGCTCGGGTGGATGCGATTGCGGTAGTCGTAGAGGTAGCCGACGCTCGCGTAGGTGATGTCGAAGGCTCCCTCGGTGATCTCCGAGTAGTGAGTCGAGAGCTTGATGAGGTCGAACAGCTCCTTGTCGACCTGCACGGGGCGCTCGTTGCCGTACTGGTTGATCTGCGACAGCTGACTCTCGGGCTTGTAGTGGCTCATCAGGTCATCGATGCGGCGCAGCTC
>JAFAKO010000252.1 GCA_019235245.1 Gammaproteobacteria bacterium | reverse complement strand
GCATCCGGCTCGGCGCGCTCGAGCGACCAGGCGCCCCGCGCAATCTCCGCCTCGAGCTGACCGGGGGCCCAGCCGGAGTGACCGATGTAGATCCGCAGATTCTCCATCGGCTTGTCGCGGCCGAGCAGCCGCAGCAGCAGCTCCCGGTTGGCGCTCAGATAGATGCTGCCGAACGCCTGCACCGCGTGCTCCGGCGCCCGCGCAGCGCGGAACAGGAACCAGACCGACTCCAGCTCGACGGGGCCGCCGAAGTAGACCTTGTCGTGCAGCGGTGCAAGAGCCTTAAGGTCCGGAAACAGCCGCGACACCGGGATCTCGGTCGGCCGGTTGACGACCAGCCCCACCGGTGCGGGCGCGATATGGTTCATCACGAGCACGACGGAGTCGGAAAAATTAGGATCACGCAGCTCGCCCTGAGCGACGAGCAGGATGGCCGTCAGGGACTTGGCATCCTCCGCCGTCGTGGGAGCGGACGCCCCGGCGAGCAACAGGAGCGCAGCCAGTACTCCTGCCACCGCGCGCCTCGGGCAGAGACCCTTACCGGCTGACACTGGCCACCGCGACATGGCAGGCACCCGCTCACTTCTGCGTCGATTCTACGCCGCCGGAATCAGGGGTGCGCGCTGCGGGTGCGCCCTGCAGAAAGGCCGCTCGCAGGAAGGCATCGCTTCGTCGCAGCATCGTGGTGCGCGCGGTCGAATCGTCGAGTCCGTGGTCGAGTCCCTCGAAGGTCACCAGCTCGTGTTTCACGCCTGCTGCCGTGAGCGCTTTGTCCATCATCTGCGCTTGATAGAACCTGACATTGATGTCATCGGTACCGTGGAACATCAGCACCGGCACTCTGATCCGGTCGGCGTTGTCCGCAGGCGAGCCTGTGCGCACGTGCGGGCCCTCACCGATGAAATCGCGGATCTGGAAGTAACCGGTGGTGCGGCGATATTGCTCGGTCAACGCGCCGAGGTCCGTGACCGGGGCAATGGCGATCGCGGCCTTGAACAGGGTCGCGTCCACGACCACCGACTGCAGCGCTGCGTAGCCGCCGTACGACCAGCCGACGACGGCCAATCGATCCGGATCGGCGATTCCCTGCGCCACCAGCCAGCGTCCGGCATCGAGTACATCGCCGATCGCTATCGGCCATGAGCGGAAGCCGTTCTCGTGAAACCAGGCGTCGCCATAACCTGACGAGCCGCGGAAGTTCGGTTGCAGGACGGCATAGCCCTGCGCCGCGAAATACTGGGGAAGCCAGTCGAAACCCCATTGGTCGCGGGAGCCGGGGCCGCCGTGCGGCAGCACGATGGCCGGCAGCATCCGCGCCTGCTCCTTGCCGGCGGGCAGCGTCAGATAGCCGGGGATCTCGACTCCATCGTGCGCCGGGTAGCTCACCGGTCGCACCTTGGCGAGCGGCACGCCTTCGAGCGCCGAGCGGCTGACGAGGAAGGTCTGCAGGCGATGCGCCGCGCGATCGAAGATGTAGTAGACACCGGCATCGACGTCGGCGCTCGAGTAAATGAGAAACTTCGACTCATCGACGCTCGAGTCCACGATCTGGATTCCGGAGCGCGCCGGCAGCGCTTTCTCCAGTGACGCCGCGAGCTGCTCGATACTCTTGTCGATGAACCTGGCATGCCGGTAGTCGGTGGCGTAGGTGACACCGACCACACGCCGGTGCCGTCCGACCCGCAGCAATCCGCTGAGATCGACATCGTCCCGGGCGTACACGAGGCTCTCCTGGCCCCTGCCATCCAGTGTCAGGGTATAGAGCGCAAAGCGCCCGTCGTTCTTCTTGAAGCCGTAGGCGACATTCAGATCCCGGTCCACGGCGAGCGGCAGGAAGCCGCTGCGATCGACGGTGTTGTACATGCACAGCGGTTGCCACTCCACGCCGCCTTCGGCGCGATACGAATACCGTTCCACACCGCTCTCGTAGCCCCCTGGCCGCGGCACGCGCTCCGCCATGATGCGCAACGTGCCATAGCCGTCCGATATGTAATGCAGCGCATCGCGCGCGGGTTGCTGGATGATCTTCGAGTCGAGTGTGCGGGTATCGACCCGCTCGACCCCCAAGCCCGTCTTGTCGCTCCCCAGGCGGCTGCCGATGCGGTCATCGGGAAGAGTGATGCGTCCCATGAGCACGGCGCCATCCTGCTCCGGCAGCCAGTCGATCACCTCGCCGCCGCCGAGCTCGATGCCATGAGTGTCGAAGCTCCTGGGCTTGCTGAGTAACTTGACGTTGCTGCCGTCGGCGTTCACCGCGACCAGCCGGCTGAATGGCAGCAGATCGGGAGGTGGGCCGATCCAATAGATACGGCATACCAGCCGATCGTTCGATACCCAGTCGCATCCGGTGATGCGATCCGGCTTACCGTTGGCGTACAGCGCAATCCTGGGTGTTGCACTGGCCGTCAGTGCCAGGGTCTTTACCGCGGTACCGGCGCCGGCGACCGGCACGATGAATGCGACGTTGTTGCCATCGGGCGAGAGCCGCAGCGCGCTGACATCCTGGCGAGCTCCGAAAGCCGCGGCCGCATCGAACCCCGCCCATGTCGCCACCGAGCCTGACAGCGCACAGGAAAATCCGAGCCACAGTGCAGCCCGTCGCATTTGCACCTGCGGATTATACCCACGCGAGCCACGCACCGGGCTGGGGTCAACAGCTACGCACTACTGCGAATTCCCGCCGGGGTGAGGCGGGAGTACAAACATCAGCGCAGTCAAGGGCTAACACGAAAAGGAGCAAGTCATGAACCTGATGCGTTGGGAGCCATTCGAGGCGGTCGATATGATGTTCAATCGTCTACCGTTCTTCAGCTTCGGCAGGCAGCGGTTGGGATCGAGCGAATATTTCGACTGGTCGCCGACTGCCGACATCAGCGAGACCGACACGGAATACCTGATCCGGGCCGCGCTGCCCGCGGTGAAGAAGGAGGACGTGAAGGTTACCTACGAGGACGGCGTGCTCACCCTGAGCGGCGAGCGCCGCCAGGAAGCGCTGCAGAAGGACGAGAAGTTCCACAAGATCGAGAGCTTCTACGGCAACTTCCTGCGCAGCTTCGCGCTGCCGGACGCCATCGACGAGCAGTCGATCCGGGCAGAGACCCGGGATGGCGTACTGACCATTCACGTCCCGAAAGCGAAGTCGGAAGCGAAGAAGCTCACCACGATCAAAGTCCAGTAAGGGACTCGCTCGGGGCGGGTCTCCCGCGGGCCGTGGCAGCCACGGCCCGCGGCAGCGCCCCCACTGAAATCCTCCGGCGGCGTCAAGAGCTCTCGCCGCCTGCGCGCCTCCGCTGGCCGAGAGTCCGCTGCAGCCCCGTCCAGCGGGCGGACTGCATGCGGCCACCCGCCTGTCCTCCTTCTTTAGAGAGGGACAGATTCCTCTCCATCACGGCACAATAGCCACCCTGACCGGTCGGTCGCCCAACACCGTGCGCGCGAACACGGGAGTCCATTCGCGTTGGAGGAGCCCCCCGCATGCAAACGCGGGTCGAGAACAAGCCGAGCACCAGGAAACGCATGGTCATCATGATCGTCGCCGTGCTGGCGTTGATCGGGATCATCGCGGGTATCAAGGTGCTGATGATCATGAAAATGCTGGCCGGCATGAAGCCGCCGCCGCCGGCCGTGGTGACCACCGCCAGGACTTCCTACCAGGAATGGCAGCCCGAGCTGCGTGCGGTCGGCACGTTGCGCGCGGCGCGCGGCGCCGACCTCGCCCTCGATGTCGCCGGCCTGGTTTCGCGTGTCAACGTCCGCTCCGGTGAGGACGTCAAGGCCGGTCAGCTGCTGCTCGAGCTGGTTGCCACCGACGAAGTGGCCAACCTGCACCAGCTCGAGGCGCAGGCCGGGCTCTCGGAGGTCACGTACGAGCGGGCCAAACAGGAGATCGCAGTGCACGTGATCGCGCAGGCCGACTACGATCAGGCCGCTGCGGATCTCAAGGTGAAGCAGGCCGCCGTCGCGCAGCAGCAGGCGATCATCGCGAAGAAGCAGCTGCGCGCCCCGTTCGCC
>JAFAKO010000202.1 GCA_019235245.1 Gammaproteobacteria bacterium | reverse complement strand
TAGGTGGGCGAGGCGGCGAGCGTGCCGAACAGGTGGTACACGATCGGGCGCTGCAGCCGGTCGCGCTCGCTCGGCAGGTCGACGACCCGGTTCGGCGCGTAGGAGAGCACATCCGTCGAGGGCGTACCGCCCGAGCGCTCGAGGTTGATGGCGTTCTCGAGGAGCGAGTCGGCGGTCGTGGATACGTAGAGGTCGAAGTCCGTTATCGCGGCGAGGTGCCGTAGCGCAGGCGGCGGCTCGAAGGTGGCATCCTTGACGATGCTGCGCAGACGCACGTAGGCCTCTTCGCGGCGGCCACGGGCGGCGAGGAACAGGCACACCACGTCATTGAGCGTATACGGCTGTGGCAGCTCCGCGGTGTTGACGTTCAGCCGTGCGGCGAGGCGCTCGGCGGCCCACTCGTACAGCAGCCGGGGCCCGCGCTCGGTCGCGACCATGAGGAGCTCGGGCCCGACGATCGGGATGACGCGGCGCTCCTCGATGAAGCTCAGCAGGTCGTCCCAGGCGTCGTCATCGAGAGTGGTGGTCGCCAGCGCGGCGGCAGATGCGACGCTCACGACGCGGCTCGCGTGCGCTGCTTCACCGGCGTCGGGCGCGCGCCGGACGTGCACAGGTCATTCGCCAAGAGTCCCCCAGTCAGATCCGCTCACATCAGGAGCGCGCGCTGGCCTTCGGGCAGCTTTTCTTCGATCGGCAGCCGAGTGTGCCGCAACGCGCTGCTCACTGCAATTGAGGGGACCGCTCAGTGCGGCGCGCGCGAGCTGTTGAGCGCCTTGGGAATCAATGGGCCCTGAGGATCCGGTGCCAGGAGAAAATACTGCGATGTACCGCTTGCCGTCGCGCCGAAACCGAGCACCTCGCCGCGGTCGTTGATGGCGGCGGCTTCGGCAGAACGATAGCCCGCGGGCGTGAGATCGAGGCCGCCGGTGTGCGCATTCCACATAAAGAGGTGCCGCAGGTTGGATGCAGCCGGCTGGTAGGACCCCACCACCTCTCCCTGAGAATTTATTCCGACCGCGAAACTCGGCGGACTCAGAATGATGCGCGTGACTCCGTTATCGAATACCGCTGCCGCGGACCTGCCGTCGGAGTTCGAGCCGCCGGCCGCAACACCCCGGTCGTTGATCGCGTACACGAATCCATCCAGGTACTGAGCCTTCCCGTTGCTCACCACGTAGCCTTGCTCGCCCGGACAACAGATCTCACCGGCAAGCAGACGCTGCAAGATGTTGCGAGTCCGGTTGCCGATGATGGTGCCGCCGGAGTTGATGCCGAATGCCGCGGTATCGGTACCGGACACCGGCAGGCTGGCATAGGCACCGTTCACCCACAGCCAGCCTTTCGCCTCGTTCGTCGCGGTCCGGTCGTAGCCGACCACCGCGCCGCGCTCGTTGATGCCGATTGCGGCACCACCGAGATCGGTGGGGTCCACGAGCGGCAGCACGGTGAAGGTGGCACGGTCGTATATGAAGGAGCGGGCCGGCATGTCGCCCGCCGCGGTGTGCACGGTGCCGACGATTGCTCCCGCGCTGTTGATGCCGAACACGCGCAGCCTGCTGAACTCATGCGTGGGAAGCCCGGGTGGTACCGCGACCCGGGTGAGGACGCCGTTCGACCACTCCGCAAGTGCCACCGAGCCATCCGGCTCGGCAACGCCACCCGCCACGACGCCGCGGTTGCTGAGCGCCTCGCCGCCGGTGCTCGAGAACGGCACGAAGGGGAGCACCGTCACGGCGTAGCGGTCGGTCGCAACGGGCAGGCGCGGCGTGGCTGCGAGAATCGCGAGCCCCGCGGCCGCAAGTATGAAACCACCAGCCCTGCTCACGGAATCACCAACGGCATGCGATGGCTGAGGCGCACCGCCGTGGGTGGCTCTAATAGCCTATGCTGCATCGCAGCAATACGGAGCTGGTCGCAAAAGGAAGGCCGAAAACCATCTGCGCGGCGCCGGAGACCCACTGTCGAAGTGCAACCCATCGTCTCGATCATCCTGCCGACCTTCGGCCGGCTGCACTACCTGCGGCAGACGGTGGCCTCCGTTTACGCGCAGAGCCTGCGCGACTGGGAGCTGATCGTCGCCGACGATGGCTCGGACGAGGAGACGCGGGCCTATCTGCGGGCACTCGGCGCCGATCCCCGCGTGAGGCTCCTCTGGCTGCCGCACAGTGGCGTTCCGGCGGTAGTCCGCAACGCGGCCCTGCGCGAGGCGCAGGCCCCGTACATCGCATTCCTGGACTCGGACGATCTGTGGGCCGCGCAAAAGCTGCAGCGCCAGGTCGAGGCTCTGGGTGAGCGGAGCGGCTGTCGCTGGTGCTACACGGCCTTCCTGCGCATCGATGCGCGCGGCGATCCTCTGCCCGAGGAGGCTGAGCGGCCCTGGGTGCCGCATCAGGGCGAGATCTTCGCCCAGGTCGTTACCAGCAGCGCATCGATCAGGACGCCGAGCGTACTCGCCGCGCGCCAGCTGATCGCACAGGCGGGCGGGTTCGATGAGGCGATGCGCTCCGCAGAGGATTACGACCTGTGGCTGCGCCTCGCGCTGCTGAGCGATGTTGCGGTCATCGACGAGCCGCTCGTGTACGTGCGCTGCCACGATGACAATCACACCCGCGAGTGGCAGAGCGCCTTCGCGGGCCGGGATCGCTTTCTGCGCCGCCATCAGCAGCTCGTCGATCCCGCGCGGGCGGCGCTGATGCGCGCAGAGCGCAGCAGAAATGCCCTGCAGCTCGCCGCGACTCATGCACGACTCGGTGCCAGGGGTCCCATGCTGCGCGCCCTGTGGGAGAGCCTGCCGTACTCGTGGGCCTATTCGCGCTGGTGGCTCGGCGCCCTGAGGATCGTGCTGCGTTCGCAGTTACCTGCGCGCGTGCTCGAGGTCTATCGAGAGCGCCGGCGGGGCATGCGCGCCGCCCGGTCGGCGCGCTAGTGCGCGCATCACCCCGATGAGACTCTTTCTCCAGCTCTGGCGGCTGCTCGACACCGGGCAGCGTCGTGCCTTCCTCCTCGCCCAGGCACTCGCGCTCGTCATGGCCGGGTTCACTTTCGCCGGAGTGGCGGCGGTCGTGCCGTTCTTCGCGGTGCTTGCCGACCGGCAGCTCATCACCCGCAACCCGCCGCTCGCCTGGCTCTACCAGCATCT
>JAFAKO010000173.1 GCA_019235245.1 Gammaproteobacteria bacterium | reverse complement strand
TCCTCGATCAACGGGCTGGTGTACGTGCGCGGCAATCCGCTCGATTTCGAGCGCTGGGAGTCCGAAGGTGCGGCGGGCTGGGGATACCAGGATGTGCTGCCGTACTTTCGCCGCGCGGAAGCCTATGCCGGTGGCGCCGACGAGTATCGTGGCGCGGACGGCAAGCTCGCCACCCGCAGGGGCCTGCTCACCAATCCGCTGCACGATGCCTGGCTCGCTGCCGGTCGCGAGGCCGGCTACCCGTTCAGCGCCGACATGAATGGCTTCCAGCAGGAAGGCGTAGCGCGCATGGACATGACGGTGGGGCACGGCCGTCGCTGCAGCGCCGCCAACGCCTATCTGCGCCCGGCCATGCGCCGCACGAACCTCGAGGTGCGCACCCATGCGCTCGCGACCCACGTGCTGTTCGCCGGGCGGCGTGCGGTCGGGGTGCGCTACCAGCGCGCCGGCGCGGCCGAGGAGGTGCGCGTGCGGCGCGAGGTGATCGTATGCGCCGGCTCGATCAACTCCCCGCAACTGCTGAAGCTCTCGGGTATCGGTCCGGGCGCGGAGCTCACGGCCTTCGGGATTCCGCTGGTGCACGAGCTGCCCGGGGTGGGCGAGAACCTTCAGGATCATCTGGAGTTCTATTTCCAGGTGGCGAGCCGCGAGCCCGTCACGCTCTACAAGTACATGTCGGCGTGGCGCCGCGGGCTCATCGGTGTGCAGTGGCTCCTCACGCGCAGCGGACTCGGCACCAGCAATCACTTCGAGACCGGTGGCTTCATTCGCAGCCGCGCCGGCGTGCGCTACCCCGATATCCAGTTTCACTTCCTGCCGCTCGCGGTGAGCTACGACGGCTCCTCGCTCGCGCGCGAGCACGGCTTCCAGGCACACGTCGGGCCGATGCGCTCACAAAGCCAGGGCTGGGTGCGGCTGAGATCCGCGAGCGCCACCGACAAGCCGGCGATTTTCTTCAATTACCTGTCCCGCCCGGAGGACTGGGTGGAGATGCGCGCCTGCGTGCGCCTCACGCGGGAGCTGTTCGCGCAGCCGGCCTTCGCTCGCTACCGGGCCCGGGAGATCCAGCCGGGCGAGCGCGTGCAGAGCGATGAGCAGATCGATGAGTTCATCCGCGCGAAGGTCGAGAGCGCGTTCCATCCGAGCTGCACCTGCAGGATGGGCCGCGCGTCGGATCCGACGGCGGTCGTCGATCGCGAGGGGCGGGTGCTGGGAGTCGAGGCGCTGCGCGTCGTCGACTCCTCCATCATGCCCTCGATCACCACCGGAAATCTCAATGCCCCGACCATCATGCTGGCGGAGAAGGCGGCGGATCACATCCGCGGCAGGCCGCTGCTGCCGCGAGCCGACGCCGCCTACTACGTGGCGCCCGACTGGGAGAGCCGCCAGCGCTGAGGCGCGACCATCGGTCGCGGTCAGTCCCGGTAACGGCTGAGGGCATCACCCAGCGCGTCGCGCAGGGCTCCGAGCCAGGGCTCGTAGTGTCGCCACTGCTCCAGTGCCTCGCGGTAGATCGGCTGGCGCACCTGCTCGGAGCTCGCCGTGCGCACGCTGCGCTCGGTGCGGTAGAACTCGACGCAGCCCGGCTCGAACCCGAGCCCACAGTGCGCGAGCAGCCGCCGCACGTTGCCCTCGAGATCGGCCACCACGTCCTCGTACTGCACTCTCAGCACCCGGCCCGGAAGCACCACGTCCCAGTGGCGCATGAGCTCGAGATAGGTGCGGTAATAGCGGGCGATATCCTCGATGCTGTAGGCAAACTCCTGGCCGTGCGCGAACAGCTGCTTCAGGTTGCCGAAGCAGCAGGCCATCGGCTCGCGCCGCGCGTCGATGATGATGGAGTTCGGCAGCATCAGGTGAATGAGCCCGACATGGCGGAAATTGTTCGGCATCTTGTCGATGAAGTGCGGCTTGCCGCTGCGGTAGCTGCGCGTGTCGCGCAGGTACTTCTCCCCGAGGCGGCGGAAATCCTCCGCGCCGAGCTCGCGCAGGACTCCGGGGTAGCGGGGATTCTCGAGCTGCCAGTCGCGCCCCTGCAGCTCGGTCACCATGCGGGGAATATCGGCGAGCTCGTGGGTGCCCTCGACGGAGCTGTGTGAAGCCAGGATCTGCTCGATCAGCGTCGATCCGGAGCGCGGCAGGCCGACGATGAATATGGGCTCAGGGGACGGCGCGCCGCTGCCGCGGTGGCGCGCGAACAGCTCGGGCGTGCAGACCTCGATCTGCAGGCGCGTATTGAGCTCCAGCACCTCGGGACGGTAGCGGCTCGCGCTGCGCTTGAGCGCGTTGCCGCGCGCGTAGTACTCGAACGAGGCGGGGTACTGCTCCCGGTCCTCGAGGGCCTTGCCAAGGGCGAAGCACAGGTGATAGCGGTCCACGGCGGCGGTGTCCGCGGCCGCTTCGGCGCGGCGCATCTGCGCCAGCTCCTGCTCGGTGAAGCGGTAGGTCTTGAGGTTGGCGAGACTCCACCAGGCGTCACCGAAGCCCGCACGCGCCGCCGCCGCAGCGTGATACTCGGCGACCGCCGGCTCGCGTTCTCCAAGGGTCTTGAGCGAGTGGGCAATCGAGAGATGCAGTTCTGCCGGCTGCGCGGCGCCCGGCAGCAGTTCCCGGTACAGCTCGATGGCGCGCTCGTGCTGGCCGAGGCCGACGTGGGTCATCGCCTGCAACGTACGATAGTCACGGCTGGAACGATCCGCGACCAGCAGCTTCTCGACCTGCTCCTGCGCTTCGCGGTACTGGTGGCGACGGCAGAGGACCTGCGCGTACTCGAACCGGGCGGCGTGGTAGTCGGGCTCCAGATCCAGCACTGCCTCGAGCAGCAGTTGCGCATCATCGAGCACATCGTGCTGCATGCCGATGCGGGCGAGCAGGCGCATGGCCTCGACGTGGTGACCGTGCTTGAGCAGGAACTCACGCACGATCTGCTCGGACTCGGCGAGCTCGCCGTCGTGGAACAGCGCGCTGGCGGTGACCACCGCCGCCGGCAGCTTCCGGAGGGTCGCGACGTGCGCCGCCGCCGTGGCGGCCTCGGTGCTCCGGCCGGTCATGCGGTACAG
>JAFAKO010000145.1 GCA_019235245.1 Gammaproteobacteria bacterium | reverse complement strand
AGTGCGCCGGCTCGAATACGAGGCCTTCGAAGCCCTCGGGGTCCGCGAGGGCGAGCGCATCATCGCCGAGGCGCGCGAGCGCTTCGGTGTGGCGCACGCAGCCTGCGCGCATCGCATTGGATCGCTGGCGATCGGCGAGCTCGCCGTATGGGTGGGCGTCAGTGCCGCGCACCGTGACGAGGCTTTCCGCGCCTGTCGCTACATCATCGACGAGGTCAAGCACCGCCTGCCCATCTGGAAGAAAGAGCATTACCTCAGTGGGGACTCCGGCTGGGTGAACTGCGAGCGCTGTGCGCACGTCCACGAGCACGCGTAACGGCGCGGCGCCGCAAAGAGGCGTGGTGAGACGACTGGCGGATAGTTAGCCAATTACCTAACTATCGGCGCTCGGACCTTCAGCGCCGTTGCCTACGACCGCACCTGCCCCATTCCGCGCACGACGTATTTGTAACTGGTGAGCTGCTCTACACCGACCGGTCCGCGCGCGTGGAAGCGGTCGGTCGAGATGCCGATCTCGGCGCCCATGCCGAACTCGCCGCCATCGGCAAACTGGGTCGAGGCGTTGTGCAGGACGATGGCGCTGTCGACCCGTTGCAGGAAGCGCTCCGCCGTCGCCGGGTTCTCCGTCACGATCGATTCGGTGTGCGCAGAGCCGTAGCGCGCGATGTGTGCGATCGCCGCGTCGACCCCCTCGACGATGCGCGCGGCGATGATGGCGTCGAGGTACTCGGTGTACCAATCGTCCTCGGACGCCGGACGCACCCGCGGGTCGACGCGCTGCACCTGCGGGTCGCCGCGCACCTCACAACCCGCCTCCAGCAGATCCCTGACGATCGGCGCAAGGTGCGTCGCCGCGCAGCCCGCGTCGACCAGCAGCGTCTCGGCCGCGCCGCAGATGCCGGTGCGGCGCATCTTGGCATTCAGGGCGATGCTGCGCGCCATGCGCACATCGGCGTCGCGGTCGATGTACACGTGACAGTTGCCTTCGAGGTGCCCGATGACCGGTACACGGGCTTCTTTCTGCACGCGCTCGACGAGGCTCCGCCCGCCGCGCGGCACGATCACATCGAGATAATCGCTCATGCCGGCCAGCATGTAGCCGACCGCCGCCCGGTCGGTGGTCGGCACCAGCTGGATGCAACTCGCCGGCAAGGCGGCAGCGGCCAGGCCGCGCACCAGGCACTCGTGCAGCGCGCGGCTCGAGTGCTCGCTGTCTGCGCCGCTGCGCAGGATGGCGGCGTTACCCGATTTCAGGCACAGGGCCCCGGCATCGGCGGTGACGTTGGGACGGCTCTCGTAGATGATGCCGATGACTCCCAGCGGCACCGTGACCCGCTGGATGCGCAGACCGTTCGGCCGCTGCCACTCCGCCGTCACCCGTCCGATCGGATCGGGCATGACCGCGATCGCATCGATGCCCGCCGCGATCGCCTCGACGCGGCGCTCATCGAGACGCAGCCGCTCGAGCCTTGGTGCGCTCATGCCGCGACTGCGCGCGGCGGACAGGTCGCGCTCGTTGGCGCTGAGGATCGCCGCCGTGTCCGCGCGTATCGCCGCAGCCGCAGCCGCCAGCGCCGCGTCCTTCTGCGTACCGGGAGCGAGCGCCAGCGCCTGCGCAGCGGCCAGAGCAGCGCGCCCCAGCGACTCCATCAACGCACCGATGCCTGCCGCGTCCATCGCTCAGGGCGCCGGTTGCGGCGCGCTCGCCAGCACCGTCGCCGCACCCGCTTCGCGCAGCAGCACCAGATCGTCGCGATGGATCATTTCATCGCGGCCGCGAAACCCGAGAAGCTCGGCGATCTCCGAGCTCTTGCGGCCCATGATGCGCGCGGCGTCACCGTCGGAGTAGGCGATGATCCCGCGCGCCACCTCCACGCCGTCCGCCGCGAGCACGCTCACCGTATCGCCGCGGTCGAACCGGCCGCGGGCGCCGGTGACGCCGGCAGGCAGAAGGCTGCGCCCCTCGTGGAGCGCGCGCAGCGCGCCCGCGTCGATGGTGATGGCGCCCGCGGGGCGCAGCGTGCCGGCGATCCACTGCTTACGCGCCGCCGCCGGGGTCGCCGTGGGAATGAACCAGGTGCACTCCGCCCCCTCCTCTATGCGGCGCAGCGGGTGGCGCGGCGCGCCCGCCGCGATGCACATGTGGCAGCCGGCCGCGAGCGCGATGCGCGCCGCAGCGATTTTTGCCGACATACCGCCCGAGCCGACCTGCGAGGCCGTGCGGCCCGCCATCGCCTCGATGTCGGGAGTGATCTGGCGGACTTCGCGGATGAAACGCGCGGCCGGGTCGCGGTTGGGATCCGCGCTGTACAGCCCGGCAACATCCGACAGCAGCACCAGGCAATCTGCGCCGATCATCTGCGCGACGCGCGCCGCGAGCCGATCGTTGTCGCCGTAACGGATCTCGGCGGTGGCCACCGTATCGTTCTCGTTGATGACCGGCAGCGCGCCGAGCTCCAGCAGGGACTCGAGCGTGGCACGCGCATTGAGGAAGCGCCGCCGCCGCTCGCTGTCCTCGAGGGTGAGCAGTACCTGCGCCACGGTCACGTCATTGCTCTCGAGCAGCTCCTTGTAGGCGTGCGCGAGGCGGATCTGCCCGACTGCCGCGGCCGCCTGGCTCTCCTCGAGACGCAGCGTTCCGTGCTTGAGGCCGAGACGTCGCCGGCCGAGCGCGATCGCGCCAGATGACACGAGGATGACATGCTGCCCACGCTTGCGCAGGCGCAGCAGGTCCTCGACCAGGGTCTCGAGCCATGCGCGATTGATGCGAGCGCTCTCGGCATCGACGAGCAATGCAGAGCCGACCTTCACGACGATTCGCCGTGCCAGCGAGAGCGGCGCCATGGACGAAAACTATACGCATCCCGCCTGCGTTGCCCAACCCGACGTCAGCCCCTACACTTATCGACGGCGAAAATTTGAGAACAGGGTGGTTTTCGCGGTGAGCAGAGATCACGAGCCGGTGCCGGGCCAATGGTACGAGAACGTCGAAGAAGAAGAGTCCTTCCGCGTACTGTCGGTGGACGAGGATTCCGAGCGTCTGGAGATCGAGTACCTCGATGGCGATATCGAGGAGATCGATCTGGAGACCTGGCGGGAGATGGATCTCGAGCGCGTCGATGAGCCCGAAGGCTGGTCCGAGTCCGACGACGAAGAGACCGAGGACGACGATGACTGGGACGAAGAAGACGAAGAGGACGAGGACGAGGACGACGACGACTTCGACGAGGATGAGGAAGACGCCGACGATGAGCGGGATGAATATTGACCCCGGCCGGCGTCGATAGCTGGTACCACGAGAAGGAATCCGCCTGGCTGTACCGCCAGGTGGCGGCCGCCGAGACCGACCCGGCCAAGAGCGCCCTCTTCCTGAAGCTCGCCGCCGCCGCTGAGGAACAGGCGGCAAAATGGCAGCTCGCCGCTGAGCGCAACCAGCGCGGTGCGCCGGAGCGGCACTTCATGCCCTCCTTCCGGGCGCGCATCGTGGCGCGGCTGCTGGCGCGCTTCGACCCCCGCTCGCTGCGCCCGATACTCGCCGCCATGAAGCTGCGCGGGCTGTCGATCTACAGCGCGCCGCTGGCGGTCGCCGGGCATGCGATGCCGACTTCGCTCGCGCAGGTCGGCGCCCGCCACCGCAGTGCGATCGGTGGCGGACTGCGGGCCGCCGTTTTCGGGGTGAACGACGGGCTGATCTCGAATGTGAGCCTCGTGCTCGGCGTCGCCGGCGCGGGTGCCGCCACCGGTTATGTGCTCACGGCGGGGGTCGCAGGGCTGCTCGCCGGCGCCCTCTCCATGGCCGCCGGTGAGTACGTCTCGGTGCGCACACAGCGCGAGATGTACGAGTACCAGATTGCCCTCGAGCGGGAAGAGCTCGCCGAGTACCCCGAGGAGGAGGCCGAGGAGCTTGCCCTCATCTACCAGGCGCGCGGTGTCGACCTCGCCCAGGCCCGCGATGTGAGCCGCGCGCTGCTCACGAGCCCGGAGGCGGCGCTCGATGTGCTGGCGCGCGAGGAGCTCGGGCTGAACCCGGATGACCTCGGCTCGCCGTGGCAGGCGGCAGGGTCCTCCTTCGTCGCCTTCGCGCTCGGCGCCGCCGTGCCGCTCGTCCCGTTCCTCGCCGGCCCCGGCGGCGAGCGGGCCACGCTCATAGCCGTGGCGGTGACGCTGGTCGGGCTGTTTGCGGTCGGGTTGGGGTTGTCACTGTTCACCGGCCGCGACGCGCTGCGCAGCGCGCTGCGCATGGTGCTGATCGGCGGCGGCGCGGGCGCGGTGAGCTACCTGGTCGGGCACGCGGTGGGGGTTGCGATCGGCTGAGCGCCCCCAGCGCAGCCGCAGCCTTGAAAACCCCGCCATGGGCCCCATGCTGGCGAGCATACCGCCGTAACGGTACAGTGCCGCCCGGCGCGTATCCCGCATATCCTTTTGTCAAAGCAGGCTTTTTCCCATGAAACGCATCGTATTGTTCATCGCGACCAACCTGGCGGTGCTGCTGGTGCTGACGGTGGTAGCGCGAGTGCTGGGGCTGGATACCTGGCTCGCCGTGCGCGGCGAGAGCTTCGAGGCGATCCTCGTCTGGGCGGCGCTGTTCGGTTTTGGCGGCGCGTTCATCTCGCTGCTCATGTCGAAGATGCAGGCGAAGATGTTTATGGGCGTGCAGGTGATCGGCAACTCGCCGGATCCGACCGCGCAGTGGCTGGTGTCGGTGGTCGAGCGTGACGCCCGCACCCTCGGCCTCGGCACGCCGGAGGTCGGTATTTTCGACTCGCCGACGCCGAATGCCTTCGCCACCGGGGCGAGCCGCAATCACGCGCTGGTGGCCGTGAGCACCGGGCTCCTGCAGCGCATGAACCGCGATGAGATCGAAGCGGTGATCGGCCACGAGATGACGCACGTCGCCAACGGCGACATGGTGACGCTCACTCTCATCCAGGGGGTGGTGAACACCTTCGTGCTGTTTCTCGCCCGCGTCGTCGGCAACATCATCGACCGGGCGGTGTTCCGCTCGGAGGACGGGCGTGGGATCGCCTCGGTGCTGACCTTCTACGTGCTGCAGATCGTCTTCGGGCTCCTCGCCACGCCGATCGTCATGTGGTTCTCGCGCCAGCGCGAGTTCCGCGCCGATCGCGGCGGCGCGCAGCTCGCCGGTACCGGCAAGATGATCGCCGCACTGGAAGAGCTCAAGCGCGGGCACGAGCCGCTCCCGGCGCAGCAGTTCCAGGCCTTCGGCATCGCCGACGGCGGGGTTCGTGGCGGGCTGGCGCGGCTGTTCATGAGCCATCCGCCCCTCGATGAGCGGATCGCAGCGCTGCGCGCACCCGGCATAAGTTGACGCTCGAGGCGAGCGCCCTGCAGGGGCGGCTGTGCGCGCTGCTCGGCGCGGACTCGGTGCTCACCGAGCCCGGCGACTGTGCCCCCTTCCTCGTCGACCACCTCGGCCGCTGCCGCGGGCGCGCCCGCGCCGTGGTGCAGCCGCGCTCGACGGCGCAGGTGGCGCAGGTGCTCGAGCTGTGTGACGCCGAACGCATCGGCGTCGTGCCGCACGGCGGCAACACCAGCTATTGCGGCGGCCCCATCCCCGATGACTCGGGCAACCAGCTGGTCCTGTCGCTGCGGCGACTCAACCGCATCCGCAGCGTCGACCCCGACAACTACTCGCTGATCGCCGAAGCGGGCTGCCTGCTCGCACAGGTGCAGGCGGCGGCGGAGGCCGCCGAGCGCTTCTTCCCGCTCAGCATCGGCTCGCAGGGCAGCTGCCAGATCGGCGGCAATCTCTCGACCAACGCCGGCGGCGTCAACGTCCTGCGTTACGGAATGACGCGCGACCTGGTGCTGGGGCTGGAGGTGGTGCTGCCCGGTGGACGGGTTCTCGATGGGCTCACCACGCTGCGCAAGGACAACACCGGCTACGACATCAAGTCATTGTTCCTCGGCGCGGAGGGCACGCTCGGCGTCATCACCGCCGCGAGCTTCAGGCTCTTTCCGCAGATCCGCGTGCGGGCCACGGCGCTCGCGGCCATCGGCGAGGTGCGCGCCGCCGTGCGACTGCTCGCGCAGCTGCGCGCCGCGAGCGGCGAGCGCGTCAGCTCCTTCGAGCTGATTCCGCGCGTCGGCATCGAGCTCACGAGCCGCCACATCCCCGGCGTCAGCGATCCGCTCGCCACCGCCCATCCCTGGTACGTGCTGTGCGAGCTGTCCTCCTCGCGCCCGGGCGAGCCACTCGATGAGGTACTGGAGGAGGCGCTCGCGGCAGCACTCGCCGATGGCGTGGTGCTCGATGCGGTGGTGGTGCGCAGCGAGCGCGAGCGGGCGGCGCTCTGGAAGCTGCGCGAGACCATCCCCGAGGCGCAGCGGCACGAGGGCGCGAGCCTCAAGCACGACATTTCACTCCCGGTGGCGAGCCTGCCGGACTTCGTGGCGCGCGCCGCGGCCTGGGTCGCGACGCACGTGCCCGAGGGGCGCCTCGTCGCCTATGGCCACGTCGGCGATGGTAATCTGCACTTCAACATCAGCCAGCTGCCGGGAACCGACCGCGAGCGCTTCCTGGCCCGTGCCGCGGAGATTCGCCGCGCGATTCACGACCTGGTGCGCGAGTTCGCCGGCAGCTTCAGCGCGGAGCACGGCGTGGGCCGGCTCAAGGTGGGCGAGCTCGAGCGCTACGCCTCGCCGGTGGAGCTCGAGCTGATGCGCGCCGTGAAACGTGGCTTCGATCCTCACGGCATCATGAACCCGGGCAAGGTGCTGCGGGAGCCATGAAAGGGTTCCAGATGGTTTACCGCGCGGCCCTGTTCGGCCTGCTCCTGCTCGCCTGCGGCTGCGGCCACCACGATGGCGGCAAGGCGCCCACCGCCGCCGCACCCGCGGTGCAGGCCGCAGCCGACGCCCGCAGCGCGAGCGATGCGGGTCCGGGCGAAGGTCCGCGCCTCACCCTGTCGCCCGATGAGGTGCACATCGAGTACCGTGTCTACGGGCACGGCGAGCCCGCAGTGATCCTGGTGCACGGCTGGGCGTGCGATGAGAACTACTGGCACGCGCAGCTCGATGCGCTCAAGGCGAACTACACGGTGGTGACGCTCAACCTCGCCGGGCATGGCGCATCGGGCGCCAACCGCACCGACTGGTCGATCGCCAACTACGCGCAGGATGTCGCCGCGGTCGCACGCCAGCTGCCGAATCCCCAACTGGTGCTGGTCGGGCATTCGATGGGGGCGGCGGTGGTGCTCGCCGCGACTCCGGTGATCGGTGAGCGCGTCATCGGGGTGGTCGCCGTCGAAGCACTGCGCTCGGTCGGCGAGCCGCCACTCACGCAGCGCGAGATCGACCGGCGCGTCGCCCCCTTCGAAGCCGATTTCGTCGGCGCCACGCGCAACCTGGTGAGCTCCTCGCTGTTCGAGCCGGGTGCCGACCCGACGCTGGTGCAGAAAGTGGCCTACAACATGTCGCTGCGCCCGGCGGCGGTCACGGTGCCGAGCCTGCGCTCACTGCTCTCCATGGATCTGGCGGGTCTGCTGCCGGCGATACGCGTGCCGGTGTATGCGATCAACTCCGATCTGCTGCCGACCGACGCCGCACGCATCCGCCGCTCGCTGCCGGATTTCCATCTCGACGTTCTCGCCCACACCGGTCACTTCCTCATGCTGGAGGATCCGGCGCGCTTCAACGCGCTGCTGCTGCAGGACCTGAGCGCCATCACCCGGCATGCCGCTCACTGAGTGAGCTCGGCAGAGTCCGGCGCCATCGAGCCGCAGCGCACCTGCAGCCAGTCGAGCTCGAGCCGGATCTGCTGCTCGTCCATCTGCGCCCAGGCGGTGGCGAGTGGACTCGCCGCTCCCGGTGACTGCAGCAGCAGCAGCAGTGCATCGCGGTCGACCGCAAACGGCCAGTCGCGACCATGCAGCGTCAGCTCGAAGGTACGGCCGTCGGGCGTGACGAAGCGGCCATGGCCGCCGGCCTCGTACAGCTCGAGCGTGGTGAGCGGCCGCAGATCGCGGGGGTTGCCGCTCGGCGACCAGGCGATGCGGCACGCGTAGAGCTGCGCCTCGTTGGGCTCGAAGCGATTGAAGCCGATCACTTCCTGCTGCAGCTCGCCATCGCTCTGGCGCAGTACGCGGCGGCGGTACCAGTAGAGGTCCGCGCCGATCACCAGCTGGTAGTCGAGATAGCGCGCGCTGCCCGAGCCGGCATCGAGACAGTGGTGGCCGAGGGTGCCGCCGCTGAACTGATCGCCACCGCGCGTGAGCAACAGGTCACAGCCCGCGGCGGGGACGATGTCCCCGCGGGTGAGCGCGGCGATGAGCGGCGCCCGGTAGTTGAGATGCTTCCAGCGGCCGGGGCTCGCGAAAGTAAACAGGTGCGCCCGCACCGCCTGCGGCGCATCGCCCGCAGGCTCGAGCAGCAGCAGCAGCTGCCGCCGCGGCTGCTGCGGATCGTCCTCGATGAACTCCTCGAGATACAGCACGTGCGCGCCGAGCCAGGCGATGCTCACCGGGGCGACCACCGTGCGCACGCGCCGCTCGCTCTGCTGCGGCCACAGCTCGGCGCCGCGGTCGAGGCTCATCACCACCTGCTCGCTCGAGTCGCGGACTCCCGACCACAGGCGCTCGAGCGCCGCCACCTCGGTGAAGTCCGCGGCGCCCGCAGTAGCGATCAGGAGTGCTGCTGGCAGCGCAAGCATGCAGATCCGTCCCGGTGCCGGTCCTCCCTCAGGAAGCGTCCCTGCTGCGCACCAGGCCTTCCTGCGCGGCGCTGGCGACGAGGCGCCCGTCGCGCGCGAACACGCTGGCGCGGGCAAAGCCACGTGCACCGGAGGCGCTCGGGCTGTCCATCGCATAGAGCAGCCAGTCATCGACGCGCAGCGGCCGGTGAAACCACATGGCGTGGTCGATGCTCGCCATGACCAGCGTCGGGCGCAAAAGCGAGGTGCCGTGCGGGAGCGTGGCGGTATCCAGCAGGAAGAAATCCGACACGTAGGCGAGCAGCCGCCGATGCAGCATCTCATCATCCGGCAGCGGCCCGACCGCGCGGAACCAGATTTCGCGTGCC
The DNA here is from genome assembly GCA_019235245.1 of Gammaproteobacteria bacterium. Classification (GTDB taxonomy): domain Bacteria; phylum Pseudomonadota; class Gammaproteobacteria; order Steroidobacterales; family Steroidobacteraceae; genus 13-2-20CM-66-19. The sequence continues at coordinate 10,018 of JAFAKO010000145.1, read as the reverse complement.
GGCGCTTCGCGTCGCGGCCGCAGATACTCGATGGGGCGGACCATGCGGAACTCGAACGGCCGCGGCTGCTGGAAGAAACGCCGCACCCGCTCGGGCAGCTGTGCCAGCACCTGCGCCGGAGGACAGTCCCACGCCGGCAGCGTCTCGGGCGCGGGCACCTCGGGCATGGCGATCTGATGGTCGAAGCCGCTCTCATCCACCTGGAAGGAAGCGGTCATGTTGAAGATCTGTTGCCCGTGCTGGATGGCGACCACGCGGCGGTTGGAGAAGCTGTGGCCGTCGAGGCTGCGGTCGACCTCGTAGACGATCGGTGCATTGAAATCGCCGCGCCGCAGGAAATAGGCGTGCAGCGAGTGCACGATGCGCTCCTCCACCGTGGCCGCCGCCGACAGCGCCTGGCCGAGCACCTGTCCGCCGAATACCTGCGGGCTGCCGATGTCGCGGCTCGCGCCGCGGAACAGGTTGAGCTCGAGCCGTTCGAGCTCGAGCAGCTGCAGCAGGTCGCGCAGGCGCTGGTCCATCGGCGCGACGCTCAGCCGAACCTGAAAGTGCCGCGCATGATCGCGTTGTGGCCGGGGAAGGTGCAGAGGTAGCGGTAATCGCCGCCGGGCTTGAGGAGCGAGCTCGGAAAGGTGACGCTCGTGGTCTGGCCACCGCCGATGGTCCTGGTGTGCGCGAGCACGCGCTGGTCGCCGGGCTGCACATACTCGTTCGCGAGCCCGGCGCCCATGCCACTGTTGGCCACGGCGTTGAAGTCGGCGGCGCCGACCAGCACCCAGTTGTGGCCCATGGCTTCGCGCGGCAGCTTGCCGGTGTGGTGCAACGTGAGCGTGACCTGCGTGCAGCTCGCCGGCACGCTCAGGGAGGGTTTGTCGTATTGCATCTGATCGTTGCCGCTGATCTCGAGCTGGCACGGATCGGCGGCGTGCGCGAAACGCGGCACGGCGAGCGCCACGCACAGCATGGCGGCGGCGGCGAAGTGGCGCATGACATTCATGGTGACGACATTCATGGTGACCTTGCTCCGATACGCACGCATCAGTCGGGCACCCCGAGTCGCTGGTGCATGACCGGGCTGGTGGTGGTGTATTGCAGGAACTGCTTCTTCTGCGGATACAGGTGATGCTGGATGGCGAATGCCGCCAGCGCCGCCTCGTGGAATCCCGACAGGATCAGCTTCTTTTTGCCCGGGTAAGTGTTGATGTCGCCGACCGCGAACACGCCCGGCACGCTGGTCTGGAACTTCTCCGGATCGACCTTCAGCGCTTTCTTCTCGAGCGCCAGGCCCCACTCGGCGATCGGCCCGAGCTTCGGGTGCAGCCCGAAGAACACCAGCAGCTGATCGGCGTTGAGTGCGGTGATCGCGCCATCGGCGGCACGGATGTTGACCCCGCGCAGCGTTCCGCCCTCGACGATCAGCGACTGCGGCACCGCCTCGCAGTAGCGCATCCGCCCCGCCTCCGCCAGCGCGCGCATGCGCGCCACCGAGGCCGGCGCGGCACGGAACTCGCTGCGCCGATGCACGAGGGCGAGGCTCGCGGCGCGCGGCAGCAGCTCGAGCGTCCAGTCGAGCGCCGAGTCCCCGCCGCCGAACAGCACCAGGTGCTTGCCGGCGAGCTCGGCGGCGTTGCGTACCCGGTACTGGATCGCGCCGCCCTCGAAAGCCTCCGCCCCTTCGAGGCCGATGCGGCGTGGCTGGAACGAGCCGAGGCCTGCCGCGATCACGACCGCGCCCGCATCGAACCGCACACCGCCAGCGGTGGCAAGGTGAAATCGCCCGTCCACCCGCTGCATGAACTCCACCACCTCGTGGCCGAGATGCAGCGGCGCCTTGAACGGCTTGATCTGCTGCAGCAGCCGGTCGACCAGCTCCTGCGCTCCGCACACCGGCAACGCCGGGATGTCGTAGATGGGCTTGTCCGGATAGAGCTCGGCGCACTGCCCGCCCGGGTGGCGCAGCGAATCGACGACGTGGGCACCGATGCCGAGGAGTCCCAGCTCGAATACCTGGAACAGGCCGCAGGGGCCGGCGCCGACGATGACGACCTCGGTAGTGACTGGCGCAGAGTTGGAAGAGCTGTCGTCGGTTTGGCTCAAGGGATGACTTTCGCGGGAGTTGTCGGCAGCGGCAGCGCATTGTAGAGGGTCCGCGGCTGCGGCGCTCGGGGCGCCCTGGCTGCCGCAGATGCACGCCGCGCAGGCGCGGCCGTATAGTAGGCGTTCGGCCGCAGCCGCGGCGCGGGGAACGATGATCACCCTCAATCTCAACGGCGGGACCCTTACGCTCGATGTCGAGGACGACATGCCACTGCTGTGGGCCCTGCGCGACATCGCCGGGCTCACCGGGACCAAGTACGGTTGTGGCATGGCGTTGTGTGGCGCCTGTACCGTGCACCTGGAGGGCGCGGCGGTGCGCTCCTGCGTCACCCCGGTGAGCGCCGCGAACGGCAAGCGCGTCACCACCATCGAGGGGCTGTCGCCGGACAACAGCCACCCGGTGCAGCGCGCCTGGATCGAGCTCGACGTCCCCCAGTGCGGCTACTGCCAGTCGGGCCAGATCATGTCGGCCGCGGCGCTGCTGGCCCAGACTCCGGAGCCGAGCGATGAGGACATCGACGCGGCCATGGCCGGTAACATCTGCCGCTGCGGTACCTACCAGCGCATCCGCGCTGCCATCCACCGCGCTGCGGCCCTCAAGGGCGGCGGCTGACGCTCAGCGCGCCATCACACAGGGGATGCTCACTTGACTTCCAACTCCGAACTGCATACCCGGCGCCAACACGCCGTACCCCGTGGAGTCACCAACTCTCTGGCCGTCTATGCCGAGCGCGCCGCCAACGCCGAGCTGTGGGACGTCGAGGGTCGCCGCTACATCGACTTCGCGAGCGGCATCTCGGTGCTCAACACCGGCCATGTGCATCCCAGGGTGCGCGCGGCCATCGCGCAGCAGCTGGAGAAGCTGACGCACACCTGCTTCCAGGTCACCCCCTACGAGAGCTACGTGGCGCTGGCCGAGGCGCTCAATGCGCTCGCGCCGGGAAGTGGTCCGAAGAAGACCCTGTTTCTCACCACCGGCGCCGAAGCCGTGGAGAACGCGCTCAAGATCGCCCGCTTCCACACGCGCCGCTCGGCCATCATCGCCTTCTCCGGCGGCTTCCACGGACGCACGCTCGCCTGCATCAGCCTCACCGGCAAGGTACAGCCGTACAAGGCGGGCTTCGGCCCGATGCTCCCGGAGATCTACCACCTGCCTTTCCCGATGCCCTATCACGGCGTGACGGTCGAGCATTCACTCGCGGCACTCGAGCAGCTGTTCAAGGCGGATGTGGATCCGGCGCGCGTCGCGGCCATCATCATCGAGCCGGTGCTCGGCGAGGGCGGCTTCTACGCCGCGCCACCCGAGCTGCTGCGCCGGCTGCGCAGCGTGTGCGACACGCACGGTATCGTGTTGATCGCCGATGAGATCCAGTCGGGATTCGGGCGCACCGGGCGCATGTTCGCCATCGAGCACAGCGGCGTGGAACCCGATCTCATCACCATCGCCAAGAGCGTCGCCGGCGGCGTGCCGCTGTCGGCGGTCATCGGTAAGGCCGAGATCATGGACGCGCCGGGACCGGGCGGCCTCGGTGGCACCTTTGCCGGCTCGCCGCTCGCCTGCGCGGCCGGACTGGCGGTGCTCGAGGTGATGCGCGAAGAGCAGCTGCTGTCACGCTCGCAGGAGATCGGCCGCTTCATGACCTCGCGCCTCAAGGGCCTCGCGGTGAGCTTCCCCTGCATCGGCGAGGTGCGGGCGCTCGGCGCCATGGTGGCACTGGAGCTGGTCAAGAACGGGCGCGCGGATGCACCGGACGCGGACCTGACACGCGCGCTGGTGCAGGCGGCCGGCCGTCACGGCCTCATCATCCTCTCCTGCGGGGTGTACGCGAACGTCATCCGCTTCCTTGCCCCGCTCACGATACCCGATGCGCTGCTGAAAGAGGGCTTCCGCATCTTCGAGATCGCGCTCGGCGAGGTTGCCGGGAGCGGTGTCAAGGTGAAGGCTGTCAGCTGATCGGGCGCGCGCTCGCTCGCCTCAGGCGGTGCGCGCAATTCCTGGGGTCAGGCCCGCCCGGCGTTTGCGCCGGTGGGCGTATGGAAGTACTCGCTCTCGGACGCGAGCTGGCCGATGAGACGGTTGAGCTCAGCCATACGACCCTGCGCGGTGCTGATCGGCATGCAGTCCTGACAGCGCGGATCGCCACAGGGCTGGCGTGAGTACAGCCAGTACTGGATCGCGCCGGCGAGGAGTCCGTCGGCTATGTCCCACAGGTCAGCGTCCTTGTCCTTGTCCGCGATCCGGTTTCCCAGGTCGACGGCTTTGGAGAAGGCCGCATCAAAGGTATCCGCGAGCTCGCTCATGCGTTGCGCCGCCCTTCATCGTTACGCAGTAGTATAGGGCAAAGCGCCGCTATCCTCGTCCCGACCGGCCGCGATCCCCTGCGCGGCGCCCGCAGCGACGGCTCCATTCCCGCGGCCCCCGTCACCGACGCAGCACGCCGGGCCGCCTTTTCCGCATAAGCGTGGCCGATATGCGATGCCCACCTCGGAAGGGCGGCGTCCTACGGGTAATCATTTCCCGACCCGAGCAGGCCGCCCTACTGGGCTTATGTCGCATGCCCGAAGAACAGGCTGAAACCGCCCTTCCCCGCACCCCGCCGCCTGCGCAGGCTGCGCGGCGCCTGTGGCCCTGGGGCGGCCAGCCCCGCTTAGGCATCGGCTGGCGGCTCATTCTCGGCCTCACCGCGGTCGCAGCCGTGCTCATCGCCGGCGAGGTGCTCGCGACCCGCACGACGCGCGAGGCGCTCGATGCGGTCCGCAGCATGCAGAACGAGCACGAGCCGCTCGCGAGCGCCGCCAACCAGGTCCTGGAGAAGCTCGCCGCCTACGATCGTGCGGTCGATGAGTACGTGCAGGCGCGCAGCGCGGCGGACTTCGGCGCCATCAACACGGCCGCGGCGGCGCTCGAGAACGCGGTCGGGGCGTACTACCGTCTGGCCTTTCCCGCCTCGGTGTCCCCCGCTGCCGCGGGGCTGCGGGTACAGCTCACGCGCCACATCACGGTCGCCCGGCAGCTCGCGAGCCGCGCCGCGCAGCGGCTGCAGTGGGTCGATGAGCGTCAGGGAGCCCTCACGCGCGTCTACGAGCGCATCGCCGCCGCCGGCGGCTCGGGGCTCGCCATCAATGGCACTCAGGTGGTGGCGCGGCGCTCACTGTCGGAGCTCGAATCCGCCATCAACTCGGTGCGCGGTAATTTCGACACGCCGGCGGTCATCGCGCGCCGCGAGCGCGACTTCATGACGGTGCTCGATGCTCACGCCGCGGAGTTCGAGAACTCCCCCGGCCGCGCCTGGCTCAGCCTGGTACGGCACGATTTCCAGGCAGCCGCCCGGTTGCGCCTGCAGATCGACCGCTACGACGAGCAGAGCGGCGCCGAGTGGCACAGCCTGCTGGAGGACAGCGCAGCCCTCACCGAGGGTGTACAGGAACAGCTGCAACGCCCGGCGCGCGCCGGGCTGCTGCGCGCGGCGCAGCACGCGGCCACCGCCGCCGAGGGCGCGGAGCACACGCTGCGCGACACCGGCGCGGCGGTGCTGCTGCTGCTCGCCGTGGTGTCGGTGCTGCTGGTCGGGAGCATCAGCCTGCCGGTGCGGCGCCTGACCGCCGCGACACGGCAGTTTGCCGGCGGTGACCGCGCGGCGCGCGCGCGGCGCGGCGGCTCGGCGGAGATCGACGAGCTCGCCGAGTCCTTCAACACCATGGCTGACCGCATCGCCTCCGCCGAGTCGGAGCTGCGCGCCCATCAGGCCGAGCTCGAGCGCCACGTCGCCGAGCGCACGCGTCAGCTGCACCACCTCGCACACCACGACCCGCTCACCCAGCTGCCCAACCGTCGCAAGCTCTCGGCGCATCTCGAGGGGGCGCTGGCGCGCGCCGGCACCAAGCAGCGCTTCGCGCTGCTGTTCGTCGACGTGGACAACTTCAAGTCCATCAACGACACCCTCGGACACAGCTTCGGCGACCGGGTGCTGCAGCACATCGCGCAGCGCCTGCATGCCGCCACCCGCAAGAGCGGACTGCTCGCGCGGCTCGGCGGCGATGAGTTCACCGTGCTGCTCGAGAACGTCAAGTCGCCCGAGCAGGTCGCCAACCAGGCGGCGCAGCTGGTCTCAACCCTGCAGCAGCCGCTGGTGGTCGATGGCCGCGTGCTCACCACCAGTGCGAGCGTTGGCGCCAGTCTCTACCCCGATCATGCCGCGGACGCCGAGGGCCTGCTGCGCGCCGCCGACGTGGCGCTGTTCCGCGCCAAGGAGCTCGGCCGCAACCGCTATGCGCTCTACAGCCCGGCTCTGTACGACGCCGCGGCCCAGCGTTTCCGCCTCGAGCAATCCCTGCGCCGCGCGGTCGAAGGCGGGGAGCTGCTGCTGATGTATCAGCCGCAGGTGTCGCTCACCTCCTTCGAGGCGACCGAGGTCGAGGCGCTGCTGCGCTGGCGCCGGCCCGATGGCCGCATCGCCAATGCCCAGGAATTCATCCACGTCGCCGAGAAGACCGGCCTCATTCACGATCTCACTGACTGGATACTGCACAACGCCGCCGCCGCCGCCGCCACCTGGCGGGGGCAGGGCTGGCAGCGTGCGAGCGTCGCCATCAACGTCTCCGCGCCACAGTTCTTCGAGAGCGATTTCGTGGAGCACGTCGGCCGCACGCTGGAGATGACCGGCCTGCCGCCGAGCGCGCTCGAGCTGGAGATCACCGAGACGGTGTTCCAGACCGGCCCGACCACCATCGAGTCGCTGCGGCGGCTGCGTGCGCTCGGGGTCGCCATCGCGCTCGATGACTTCGGCATCGGCTACTCGTCCCTCACCTCGCTCGAGCAGCTGCCGATCAACCGCGTCAAGCTCGACCGCCTGCTGATCGCCGGAGTCGACACCAACGCCCGCTCGGGCGCGATCGTGCGCTCCATCGTCACGCTGTGCCATGGCCTCGGACTGCAGGTGGTGGCCGAGGGCGTGGAGCGCGCGGCGCAGCTGGAATTTCTGTCCCGCTGCGGCCCGATGGCCGTGCAGGGCTTTCTGCTCGCGCACCCGGTGGAGGCCGCCGCCACCATTCGCGAAGCGCAGGCCGCCGGCACGCGCGCGCGCCTGGCGCTCGATTCGGCACTGCAACAGCCACGCCGCGAGGGTGCCGATCCGCTCGTGTATCTCGGCAGCTCGGGGCGTCGTCGCGTCACCTGAGCGCCCGGGCGCAGCGATCAGCTGCAGCTCGGCGCGTGCCAACCCTCACCGGGCGCGAAATTTCGCCGACTCACCGGTAGACTTTCGCGGTGCTGTTGACCGAGCAGGACATCTACCACTTCCGCGAGGGCACTTATTTTCGTGCGTACGAGAAGCTTGGCGCGCATCCCGCGGTGCGCGCTGGGGCGAGCCGGGCCACGCGCTTCGCCGTGTGGGCGCCGAACGCCAGCGCGGTGTCGGTCATCGGTGAGTTCAACGACTGGCAGCGGGGCCAACACCCGCTAAGCTCGCGCCACGATTCCTCGGGCATCTGGGAAGGAACCGTGGCGGATGTCGCTCCGGGGGCGCTCTACAAGTACCACGTCGTCCCGCAGCACGGCCGCGGCGTCGACAAGAGCGATCCCTACGCCTTCCGCACCGAGCTGGCACCGCGCACCGCGTCGGTCGTCTGGCAGCTCGACTACGACTGGCATGATGCCGAGTGGATGCGGCGGCGTGCCGGCGCCAACGCGCTCGGGAGCCCCTGGTCGATCTACGAGCTGCACCTCGGCTCGTGGCGACGCGTGCCGGACGCGGGCAACCGCTTTCTGAGCTACCGCGAGCTCGCGCCCGCGATCGCCGACTACGTGATCGAGCTCGGCTTCACGCACGTCGAGCTGCTGCCGGTGATGGAGCATCCCTTCTACGGCTCCTGGGGCTACCAGGTCACCGGCTATTTCGCGCCGACGGCGCGCTATGGCACGCCACAGGACTTCATGTACCTGATCGACTACCTGCACCAGCGCGGGCTCGGGGTGATCCTCGACTGGGTGCCCTCGCACTTCCCGGCCGATGAGCACGGCCTGGCGCTGTTCGATGGTACGCACCTGTACGAGCACGCCGATCCGCGCCAGGGATTCCATCCGGAATGGAACAGCTCGATTTTCAACTACGGCCGTGCCGAGGTGCGCGATTTCCTCGGCAGCAGCGCGCTGTTCTGGCTGGAGAAGTATCACATCGACGCGCTGCGGGTCGACGCGGTGGCGTCGATGCTGTATCTCGACTACGGCCGGCGCGCCGGTGAGTGGATACCGAACCGCTTCGGCGGGCACGAGAACCTCGAGGCCGTGGAGTTCCTCAAGCAGCTGAACCTCGCCAGCTACCGCGATCATCCCGACACCCAGACGATCGCCGAGGAGTCGACCGCCTGGCCGATGGTGTCGCGCCCGACCTACCTCGGCGGCCTCGGCTTCGGCCTGAAGTGGAACCTCGGCTGGATGCACGACACGCTGAAGTACCTGCAGCAGGACCCGGTGTTCCGCAAGTACCATCACAGCCGCCTCACCTTCAGCATCTGGTATGCCTTCAGCGAGAACTTCGTGCTGCCGCTGTCGCACGACGAGGTGGTGCACGGCAAGGGTTCGATCATCGGCCGCATGCCGGGGGACCCCTGGCAGCAGTTCGCCGGCGTGCGGCTGCTGTACGGCTACATGTGGACCCATCCGGGCAAGAAGCTGCTGTTCATGGGCGGGGAATTCGCGCAGCGACGCGAGTGGCAGCACGAAGAAAGCCTCGAGTGGCACGTGCTGCAGGATCCGGCGCACGCCGGGGTGCAGCGCTGGGTGCGGGACCTCAACCGGCTCTACCGCAGCACCGCGGCGCTGCACGAGCTCGACTTCAGCGAATCGGGCTTCGCCTGGGTGGACTGCGCCGACGCGGAGATCAGTGCGATCTCCTACCTGCGGTACGCGAGCGCGGGTCCGCCGGTGCTCATCGCCTGCAACTTCACCCCGGTGGTGCGCGAGAACTATCGCATCGGCGTGCCCGTGCCGGGCCGCTGGCGCGAGTGTCTTAATAGCGATGCCAGCGACTACGGCGGCAGCGGCCAGGGAAATCTCGGCGGGGTGCCCGCCGAGGCGATCGCGGCCCACGGCCATGCGCAGTCGCTGCGCGTACGGCTGCCGCCGCTCGGCGTGCTCGTGCTGATGCCGGAGTAGCCGGGGCGCCGGAAGCATGGCTGCACGACGCAAGGAGGCCGCACACTCCGATCCGCTGTGGTTCAAGGACGCGGTCATCTACGAGGTGCACGTGCGCGCCTTCTTCGACGCCAACGACGATGGCGTCGGAGATTTCCCCGGTCTGACGCGCAAGCTCGAGTACATCCAGGACCTCGGGGTCAACACCATCTGGCTGCTGCCCTTCTATCCCTCTCCGGGCCGTGACGATGGCTACGACATCGCCGACTACCACAGCATCCATCAGCAGTACGGCACGCGCGCGCAGTTCCGTGCCTTCGTGCGCGAGGCTCACCGCCGCAACCTGCGGGTCATCACCGAGCTGGTGCTCAACCATACCTCCGACGCCCATCCGTGGTTCCAGGAAGCGCGGCGCGCCCCGCCCGGCTCGGCGAAGCGCGACTGGTACGTGTGGAGCGACACTCCGCAACGCTACGCCGGCACGCGCATCATCTTCCGCGATACCGAGACCTCCAACTGGGCCTGGGACCCGCTGGCGCGCGCCTATTACTGGCACCGCTTCTTCAGCCACCAGCCGGATCTGAACTTCGACAACCCGCAGGTGCTGCGCGCCATGCTGCGCGTCATGGACTTCTGGCTGCGGCTCGGAGTCGATGGCTTCCGCCTCGATGCGGTGCCGTACCTGGTCGAGCGCGAGGGCACCATCAACGAGAACCTGCGCGAGACGCACGAGATCATCCGCGTCATCCGCCGCGCCATCTCCAGCCACTACCCCGACCGCATGCTGCT
>JAFAKO010000396.1 GCA_019235245.1 Gammaproteobacteria bacterium | reverse complement strand
CGTCTACCTGCGCGGCGGGGAGGCCTTCCTCATCGGCGCGCACCTCTCACCGCTGCCGACCACCTCGACGCACGTCATCGCCGACCCGGTGCGCACCCGCAAGCTCCTGCTCCATCACAGCGAGCTGCAGCGCCTGATCGGCGCGGTCGAGCGCCGCGGCTATACGCTCGTGCCGCTCGAGCTGTACTGGAAGAACGGGCGCGCGAAACTGCAGCTCGGGCTCGCCAAAGGCAAGAAGCAGCACGACAAGCGCGCCGTGGAGAAGGACCGCGACTGGCAGCGCGACAAGGCGCGGCTGCTGCGCCGCGGCTGAGCGCCGCGGCCGAGTACGGCGGCCCGGCACTGCGGCTGCGGGTCAAAGGTCGGGCGAGAGCTTCTCGTTCTTCATCTCGTAGGTGAGGCCGAATGTCAGCAGCGTGTCGCGGGCACCGGAGCCCGGCGGCGGGTTGCTGTTGTCGATCAGCTTGTAGGCGGCGGTGAGCGACAGGCGGTCGCTCATCTTCACCTGGAAGGCGACGTTCGCGTTGGTGAGAGTGTTGGCGCTCCCGGCCTGCACCGTCACCGCGGCGAGGAGCTTCGCGTACTGATTGAAGCTGTGCTCGAACGCGAGCCCGGCATCGAAGATCGCCTCGCTCTCCTCCGGTTGCTCGGTACGGCTGATCACGGCGCCGATATCGTTCTTCACCAGGATCTCCGGCCGCAGCCGCCGGTAGCCGGCGCCCAACTGCAGGGCGAGCCTGGTGGTATCGCTGTCGAAGAACTTGTAGCCGAAGCCGCTCTTCACCGCTTCCTGGTAGGCGAAGCCGCTGAAGCGGTCATCGTCATAACGGCCGCCGACGTACCAGTAAAAGCGCGGCGTGATGTTGTAGTTCGCCTGCAGGTAGGTTGCCCAGGCCTGGGCTGTGGTCTCTCCCTTGGTCGAGCCGTAGAGGCCCTCGAGCCCGAAGAGCAGCTTCCAGTTGCCCATGACGTGGGCCACGTGGAACAGCGCATTGCCCGCGCTGTTGTCGGTATTGCCGCCGGTCTTGCTGTAGCCCGCGAGGGCGCGCATCGCCCAGTCGGGATTCGTGGGCTCCCCCGCCGGGGGCGTATCCGCCGCTGCGACCCCTGCAACAGCGCTCACGGCAACGAGGAGCAGCACGGCCTGGTTCTGCATTCGGCAACTTCCCTGTTTTTGGGGTTATGTCGCCTGCGAACCTTACCGAAGGGGACAGCCGGCGGGAAAGCCCGCAAGCGGGGTCTGGACGGTGCTGCAGCGCGCCGGCGACCCGGTGCACTTGAAAGGCCCTGCGGGTGACGCCATGAGGTATGCTCTGGCACTGAACCTGGGGGCGACCGGTTTCGACGTGGGTCGCGAACCTTCAGGGGCGTACCGAGGCGCAGTACCCTCGTAAATCATGCTGCAAATCATAGTTGCCAACGACGACAACTACGCTCTGGCTGCCTAACCGCAGCTGACCTCTGACCGGCTCGTGCCTGTGCGACCGAATCAGGGGACGCGCTCACAGGATCGCGCGCCGGCGCTGCGGACAGGCCGGTACGTTAAGAGTCACTGCCCGCTGGCGTAGCGTCTTCCCTGCTCCTCGGGTAGCGCTGCGTGAGAACCAAAGAGAGAGCTACGTACGTAGATCCTGAAGTCTAGGGCTTACGGACGGGAGTTCGATTCTCCCCGCCTCCACCACTCGCAGCAGTTTTCCCGGCCGCCGCGGCCGGGAAACGCTGCCGCGGCCAGGGGCCGCGCGTTATTGTCAAATCGCACGCGTTTCGCGGATGTCGGCGGCGGCGCCGGCGGCTACACTTACGCCGACAAGGATGGCCACCGCAGGGCTGCCGCCATGCCGACAAAAATAACAGCCAATGGACAGATCACCGTGCCCCGACGCGTGCGCGAGATGCTGCATCTCGAGCCGGGCGATCGCGTGGACTTTCAACTCACTGACCGCGGCGAGGTCGTGCTGCGCAGGATAACGGCGAGCCCGCCCGGGCGTGCCCCGCACGGCGAGCGCATGAGCCCGCGAAGCGAGGCGCAGATGCAGGCGCGCGCCGAGGAGCTGCTGCAGCTGCTGCGCGGTCTCGACTGAGGAGCGCCCGCGGCGCGGCCTCAGCAGGCTGAGCCGGCGCGGCCGTCGTAAGAGGTGAGCGGCCCATAAAGATCCG
>JAFAKO010000374.1 GCA_019235245.1 Gammaproteobacteria bacterium | reverse complement strand
AAAAGAACAAGAACAGTGCAATTGTTCGAGTCTGTCAGCTTCGAATGATTGTTTGGTTGGTTGACCCTCCCCTTGTGTCTTCTGCCGGTGATCCTCACGCAGCCCGCCACGCGGCGGCCTCCTGCCGCTAACGCAGGAAGAGCGCTGCCAGCACCCGCCGCTGCTCCTGCACGAGCACGTTGAAAGTACGGCACGCCGCCCCGAGCTGCATCGCTTCGAGCCCGATGCCACGGCGGACGAATTCCGCGCGTACCTCTGCGGACGCGAAGCGCTGCTGCGGCCCCGTGCCGAGTAACACCAGCTCGGGACCGAGCGCAAAGATCGGCTCGAGGTGCTGCGGCGCGAGCGCGGCAAAGCTCGCCGGCTGCCACTCGGTGATCAGCCGCTCGGCGGTCACGAGACAGCTGCGCCGCACGCTCTGCTCGCCGATGCGCACTTCGCTCTCGGAGTAGCCGCGGATCAGATTCCACTGCGACGGCGGTTCGAGGGTGAACTTCACCTTCGATACGATAACCGCGGTGCGCACACTCGTCATCGTCGTGCCCGATCTCTACCTGCCGCGTGAGCTGCGCGGTGAGGCACTGCACCCGGCCGCATTCGCCGGCGTGCCGGGCTTCGAGCAGGTGGCGCGTTTCGGCACGCGAGTGGCGCTGCGCAACGGCTGGCGGGAGTGGCTGCTCGCGCGCACCGGACGAGCCGAGCTCGCCGGCGTCGCCCCCGCCTGCATCGCTGCGGCAGCACTCGCCGCGCCGCGCAACGAGCCGCCGCCCAACTCGGTGCCGTGGATCGCCATCGCCGTGCATCTGCGCGCGGGGCTCACGCGTGTGCACCTGGACCACGGCGGTCTGCTGCGTCTCTCATCGCCGGAGCAGCTGGAGCTCGCCGCCGGGTTCGGCCGCACCTTCGGCTCATCCGGCCATGCGCTCACACCGCTGCCGGCGGGAGAGTTCCTGCTCGACACTCCCGGGCTAGCTGCCGTCCCGACCGCCGAGCCCGAGCGCTGTGTCGGCGGCGACTCCGGAGAGCTGGTGGCGGGCGGGACCGGCGGCGCGCCGTTGCGCCGCCTGCTGAGTGAGATCGAGATGTGGCTGCATACTCAGCCGCTCAACGCGGTGCGCGTCAGCTCCGGAGCCGCACCGGTCACCGCGCTCTGGCCCTGGGGCTCGAGCGGGCGGATAGTGCGCCCGGAGCTGCGGCCATCGCCACAGGCCCCGCTCGCCTTCGGGCGGGATGCATGGCTCGAGGGACTGTGGCGGCTGCAGGGGCAGGAGGTGCGCGCACCGCCGGAGCGACTCGAGACCATTCTCGCGGGCCCGGCGGGGGCGGGCGTACTGCTCGCGGAAGCAGGAGGGGAATTGCACGCCGATCGGGACACACTCGCCGATGCCGTCAGCCGGATCGACCGGCGCTACGTGTCGCCGGCAGTTGCGGCGCTGCGCAACGGTACGCTCGATGAGCTGGCGCTCATTCTCAACGATGCGCATCTGCAGCTGCAGCGTGCGAGCCTGCGCAGATTCTGGCGGCGCGCGCGCGGCGGTCTGACGGGGTTCGCATGACGCTGCGCATCGTGCGCCGCAGCGCCCCGGCCGCTTTTCCCTCGAGCGGGCGGCTGCACCCGGTGCTCGAGCGCGTCTATGCCGCCAGGGGCGTGTGCTCGGAGGCGCAGCTGGATCACTCGCTGCTGCGCCTGCTGCCGGTCGGCACGCTCGAGGGCATCGAGCCGGCCGTGCAGCTGCTGCTCGCGCACCGGCTGCGGCGCGTGCTGGTGGTGGGCGACTTCGATGCCGACGGCGCGACGAGCTGTGCGCTCGTGGTGCGCGCGCTGCGCAGCTGCGGATTCGCGTCGGTGGAGTTCCTCGTGCCGAACCGCTTCGAGTTCGGCTACGGCCTCACTCCCGAGATCGTGGCGCTCGCCGCTGCGCGCAGCCCCTCGCTCATCGTGACGGTGGACAACGGTATCTCCAGCAACGCCGGCGTTGCGGCGGCGCGCGAACGTGGCATCGAGGTGCTCATCACCGACCATCACCTGCCCGGCGCCCGGCTTCCCGATGCCAACGTGATCGTCAATCCGAATCTCGCCGGCAGCCGCTTCGCCAGCCGCTCGCTCGCCGGGGTCGGGGTGGCGTTCTACATCATGGCTGCGGTGCGGCGCGCGCTCGATGCCGCGGCTCACACGCGCAGTGCCACACCCGGGGTGGCGGAGCTGCTCGACCTGGTGGCTCTCGGCACGGTGGCGGATGTGGTGCCGCTCGATGCCAACAACCGCGTGCTGGTGGCGCAGGGACTGCGGCGCATTCGCGCCGGGCGCTGCGTGCCGGGGATACGCGCGCTGCTCGCCATCTCCGGTCGCACCGCGGCGGATCTCACCGCGGCCGACCTGGCCTTCGCCGTCGCGCCGCGGCTGAATGCCGCAGGGCGCATCGATGACATGACGATCGGTGTGCAGTGCCTGCTCGCCGAGGACGCCGCCACGGCGCAGCAGCTGGCGCTGCGGCTCGATGCGCTGAATGAGGAACGTCGCGCCATCGAAGCCCGCATGCAGCAGGAAGCGCTCGGCGCGGTCCGCCAGCTCGAGGGGTCGGTGGCACAGGCGGTGCAGCGCAGCGGCGTATGCCTGTTCGATGACAGCTGGCACCAGGGCGTGGTCGGCCTGGTCGCGAGCCGCGTCAAGGAGCGCGTGCGCCGGCCGGTGATCGCCTTTGCCGTGGCGGATGACGCGACCTTGCGCGGCTCGGCGCGCTCGATCGAAGGCGTCCATATCCGCGACGTGCTCGACTCGATCGCCGCGCACTTCCCCGGGCTCATCCACCGCTTCGGCGGCCACGCCATGGCCGCGGGCCTGACGCTCGAGCGCGCGCGGCTCGATGAGTTCGCGCGCGCCTTCGACGCGGAGGTCGCGCGCTGCCTGCCCGGTGCCGGCGCGCGCGATACCGTGGAGACCGACGGCGAGCTCGCCGTGGAGGAAATTGCCCTCACCACCGCCGAGGCCCTGCGCGCCGGCGGACCGTGGGGCCAGGCCTTCCCCGAGCCGAGCTTCGATGGACTGTTCAGCGTGCGCAGCGCGCGGCTGATCGGCGAGCGGCACGTGAAGATGTGGGTGGAACCCCCGAGCAGCGGCCGCAGCTTCGATGCGATCGCCTTCAATCATCTCGAGGCGGATCGGCCATTCGTGCCGCCGGAAGGTCCGCTGCAGCTCGTCTACCGCCTGGAAGTGAATGAATACCAGGGCGAGCGACGTCTGCAGCTGCTGGTCGATCACCTGTTGCCCCCGCGTCCGCCGCCGCAGACGACTCGCTAAAGCCGGCGGGCGGGTGCTAGCATCCGGCGCTTCGTCCCCGGCGCCGCCGCGACACGCACGCGCTGTTCCAACTGGAAACTCTATGGAAGTGAATCAGCTCAGACGCCAGCTCAAGGACCTCTCCGAACGGATGAATGCGCTTCGGGGGTTTCTTTGAGTACGACCGCAAGCAGGAGCGGCTCGAGGAAGTGGCGCGGGAGCTCGAGGATCCTGCGGTGTGGTCGAACCCGGCCCGTGCGCAGGAGCTGGGCCGCGAACGCGCCCGGCTGAGCGGGGAGGTCGCCGAGATCGACCGGGCGAGCAAGGGCATCGGCGACGCCAGCGAGCTGCTGGAGCTCGCCGTCGGCGAGGCGGACGAGGGGGCTGCGCAGGACATCGAGCGCGATACCCGGCGGCTCGAGGTCGACGTGCGCCATCTCGAGCTCAAGCGCATGTTCCGCGGCGAGATGGACGCGCACAGCGCCTTTCTCGATATCCAGGCCGGCGCCGGCGGCACCGAGGCGCAGGACTGGGCCCAGATGCTGCTGCGCATGTACCTGCGCTGGGGCGCGGCCCATGGATTCACCTGCGAGGTCATCGACTCCAACCCCGGGGAGGTCGCGGGCATCAAGAGTGCGACAATCGAAATACAAGGCGAATACGCCTACGGGTGGCTGCGCACCGAGACCGGCGTGCACCGCCTGGTGCGCAAATCGCCGTTCGATTCGGGCAATAGGCGCCACACCTCCTTCGCCTCCGTGTTCGTCTCTCCCGAGATCGATGATGACATCGAGATCGACATCAACCCTGCGGACCTGAAGGTGGACGTGTACCGCTCTTCGGGTGCCGGTGGCCAGCACGTGAACAAGACGGAGTCGGCGGTGCGTATCACGCACCTGCCGAGCGGCATCGTGGTTGCCTGCCAGAACGAACGCAGCCAGCACAAGAATCGCTCGACCGCGATGAAGATGCTGCGGGCGAAGCTCTACGAGCTGGAAGTCAACAAGCGCAACGCCGCGGCGCGGGTGCTGGAGGAATCGAAGTCGGATGTGAGCTGGGGCAACCAGATCCGCTCCTACGTGCTCGACCAGTCGCGCATCAAGGACCTGCGCACCGGCGTCGAGGTGGGTAACACCACCGCGGTGCTCGATGGCGATCTCGATCCTTTTCTCGAGGCTTCACTCAAGGCGGGCGTCTAACGGTATGAAGAAGGCGGCATGAAGAACGACAAGCTCAGCGGCAGCGCCCCGGCGGACCCGGGCGCGGAGGGCGAGCCCCGCGACGAGAACCGCCTGATCGCCGAGCGGCGTGCCAAGCTCGCGGCGCTGCGCCAGGCCGGACCGGCTTTTCCCAACGATTTTCGCCGCGACGCGCTCGCCGGGCAGCTGCATGCCTCATTCGGCGAGCGCAGCGGCGAGTGGCTCGACGCCAACCCGACGCGCGTCAGGGTCGGCGGACGGCTGCTCTTCCGGCGCGTGATGGGCAAGGCGAGCTTCGCCAAGATCGGCGATCGCACCGGGCAGATCCAGCTGTATCTGCAGCAGGAGAATCTCGGCGACGCCTACGAGACCTTCAAAGGCTGGGATGTCGGCGACATCATCGGCGCCAGCGGCGTGCTGTTCCGCACGCGGACCGGCGAGCTGTCGGTGCGGGTCGATGCGCTCACCCTGATCACCAAGTCGCTGCGGCCGCTGCCCGACAAGTGGCACGGACTTGCGGATACCGAGACGCGCTACCGCCAGCGCTACGTCGATCTCATCGTGAGCGAGCCGACGCGGCAGGTGTTCCGCGCCCGCACGCGTATCGTGCGCTACCTGCGGGATTTCCTCGACGCACTGGATTTCCTCGAGGTCGAGACGCCGATGATGCAGCCCATACCGGGCGGCGCCGTGGCGCGCCCGTTCCGGACGCACCACAACGCGCTCGGGATCGACATGTACCTGCGCATCGCCCCCGAGCTGTACCTCAAGCGCCTCGTCGTCGGCGGCCTCGAGCGCGTCTACGAGATCAACCGCAACTTCCGCAACGAGGGACTCTCGACGCAGCACAACCCCGAATTCACCATGCTCGAGGCTTACCTCGCCTATGCCGACTATCGCGATCTGATGGACTGGATCGAGAAGGCGACCCGCGGGCTGGCCGACACCCTGTATGGCACCCAGCTGATCAGCTACCAGGGCCGCAGCTACGACCTCAGCAAGCCCTTCGGACGTATC
>JAFAKO010000353.1 GCA_019235245.1 Gammaproteobacteria bacterium | reverse complement strand
TCGCGGACTTCGCCTGGCTCGAGGCCTACCAGCCGGTCGAGCGGGTCGGCAAGACGTTCGATCTGTACTACGTGCCCTGAAGAGCGCCCGGGGGCTACGCGGACGCCCCAGCCGCCGCCGGCGCAGACGCGGCGGCGCGCAGCCGGCTGATGCGGGCGAGCGGCGGGGGATGGGAGTAGTAGAACGCCGCGTACACCGGGTCCGGGGTGAGCGTGCTCGCATTGTCGCGATGGAGCTTGACGAGCGCGGTGGCGAGCTCGCCGGCATTCGCATAGCGCGAGGCGAAGGCGTCCGCCTCGAACTCATGGCGCCGCGACCAGAGCGAGGCGAGCGGTGTGACGAAGAACGTGAACACCGGCACCACCAGCACGAAGAGCAGCAGCGCTGCGTGCGTCGAGGGCTCGGGCACTCCGAGTGCGTGGTAGAAGCCCGGCTGCCCCGCGAGCCAGCCCAGCAGCGCAAGACCTAAGAACATGGTTGCCATCGAGAACAGCAGGCGCTTGCGCACGTGCTTCAGGCGAAAGTGCCCGAGCTCGTGCGCCAGCACCGCTTCCACCTCCGGATGCGCCAGGTGCTCGAGCAAGGTGTCGAAGAACACGATGCGCTTGTGCCGGCCGATGCCGGTGAAGTAGGCGTTGCCGTGGCTCGAGCGGCGCGAGTTGTCGACGACGAACACCCCCTTCGAGGCGAAGCCGCAGCGAGTCAGCAGCGACTCGATGCGCGTCCTGAGGGTCGCGTCCTTGAGCTCGGTGAAGCGGTTGAAGAGCGGCGCGATGAAGGCGGGCCACGCCCACGCCATGAGAAACATCACCCCGAGCCACAGCGCAAACGCCCACAGCCACCACCAGCGTCCCGCCTTCTCCATGAGAAGAAGGGTCGCAAGAAGGAGCGGGCCACCGAGCACCACCGCGAGCGCGAGACTCTTGGCGAGATCGGCCAGGAAGAGGGCGGGGGTGGTGCGGTTGAACCCGAAACGCGCTTCCAGGCGAAAGGTGCGCCACACCGAGAAGGGCAGATTCACGAGCTGCGCCAAGAGCGCAACGCTCGCGATGACGGCGACGCCCAACCAGGGCTCGGACAGCCCGCTGCGCCGCCAGAGCGCATCGAGAAGCGCGATGCCACCGCCGAGGGTGAGCACGAGCAGCACGGCCGTGTCGATGACTGCGACGACACGCCCGAGGCGGACCTTGGCGATGGTGTAGTCGGCCGCCTTGCCGTGCTCGTCCGCCGAGATGCTGGCAGCAAAGGGCGCCGGCACCTCGCCCCGGTGGCGTGCGACGGCGATGGCCTGACGCTGCGACAGCCAGAGGTCCACCGCCAGCCCCGCGAATACCGCGAGCACGAACAGAGGGGTGAGCCATTGCATGCTCCGAGTGTAGCGCACCTTGTCGAGCCTCCCCGGGCGGTTCAGGCTTAAGCTCCTATAAGAACAGGCCTTATCGCCTCCGGGGGCGGCCATGAGCATCTACGATCAGGATCTGGACAAGACCACGGCGAACTACGTGCCGCTCTCGCCGGTCAGCTTTCTCGAGCGCTCCGCGGAGGTGTACGGGGATCTCCCCGCGGTCGTGCACGGCGCACGCCGCTACTCCTGGGCGGAGACGCGTGAGCGCACCGCGAGGCTCGCCGCGGCGCTGCGGGCACTCGGCGTCACGCGCGGCACCACGGTGAGTGTGATGCTCACCAATACGCCCGAGATGATCGAGGCGCACTACGCGGTGCCGGCGCTGAACGCCGTGCTCCACACGCTCAACATCCGCCTCGATGCGGCGCTGCTGGCCTGGCAGATGCAGCACTGCGAGACCGCCGTGCTGATCAGCGATCGGGAATTCACTCCCGTGATGGAGAAGGCACTGCGGATCCTGCGCGAGGAGCACGGCCGCACACCGCTCCTCATCGCTGTGAGTGATGCGGAGTACACGGGCGCGGGTGCCCCGCTCGGCGGTGAGGACTACGAAGCGCTGCTCGCCCGCCACGAGCCGCTCACGCATCTCGGGGGCCCGCAGGACGAGTGGGACGCCATCGCCATCTGCTACACCTCCGGCACTACCGGCGACCCCAAGGGCGTCGTGACGCACCATCGCGGCGCTTACCTGAACGCCGTGAGCAATGCCGTCGACTGGTCGATGCCGCACTTCCCGAAGTACCTGTGGACGGTGCCGATGTTCCACGCGAACGGCTGGTGCTTCCCCTGGACGGTGGCGCTGCTCGCCGGCACGCACGTGTGCCTGCGACGCGTGGAGTGCGGGGCGATCCTGGAGGCCATGCGCCGCCACGGCATCGATCACTACTGTGGCGCGCCGATCGTGCACAACATGCTGATCAATGCCGAGCCCGCCGCGCGCGAAGGCATCACCCAGCGGGTGCGCGGCATCGTCGCAGCCGCCGCCCCGCCCGCCGCCATGATCGATGGCATGGCGCGGATCGGCTTCGAGGTCACGCACGTCTACGGGCTCACCGAGACCTACGGGCCCGCCGCGGTGGCGGCCAAGCGTGCGCACTGGGCGCAGGAGAGCGTGTCCGAGCAGACGCGGCTCAATGGCCGCCAGGGCGTCCGCTACGCGCTGCAGGAAGGCATGACGGTGCTCGACCCGAGGACGCTCGAGGAGGTGCCGGCGAACGGCGAGGTGCTGGGGGAGATCATGTTCCGCGGCAACATCGTCATGAAGGGTTATCTGAAGAATCCCGCGGCGACGCGCGCCGCGTTCGCCGGCGGCTGGTTCCACACCGGTGATCTCGCGGTGCTGCAGCCCGACCGCTACGCCAAGATCCGCGACCGCAGCAAGGACGTCATCATTTCGGGCGGCGAGAACGTGAGCTCGCTCGAGGTCGAGGATGCGCTCTATCGCCATGCGGCCGTGGCGGCGTGCGCGGTGGTCGCCAAGCCGGATGCGAAGTGGGGCGAGACCCCGCTCGCCTATGTCGAGCTCAAGGCCGGAGCGCGCGCCACGGCGGAGGAGCTCATCGCGCATTGCCGCACGCTGCTCGCCGGGTACAAGATTCCGCGCGAGGTGCGGTTCGAGGAGATCCCGAAGACCGCGACCGGCAAGATCCAGAAATACCTGCTGCGCGAGCGCGCCCGCTCGGCGAGCGCCATCGAATGAGGTGAGCCCATGACCACTCCTGCCGAGCGCACCCACTCCCCGGAGCTGAACGCCGCGAACGCCTCAGAGCGGCGGCGGATCGAGGAGCAGAGCGCGCTTGCCCATGAGGAAAAGCTCATCCGCCTCGAGCGCGATGGCCGCGGTGTCATCACGCTCACGCTCAACCGTCCGCAGGCCTACAACGCGCTCTCCGAGGCGCTGCTCACGCAGCTGCAGCACGAGCTCGATACGCTCGAGACCGACCTCACCGCCCGCGTCCTGGTGCTCGCGGGTGCCGGCAAGGCGTTCTGCGCGGGCCACGACCTGCGCGAGATGCGTGCGCACCCCTCGCCCGAGTACTACCAGCGCCTCTTCACCCAATGCTCGCGCGTGATGCTCACCCTGCGGCGTCTTCCCATCCCGGTCATCGCGCGCGTGCACGGCATCGCGACCGCCGCGGGCTGTCAGCTCGTCGCGCAGTGCGATCTCGCCGTGGCCGCGAGCGATGCGCGCTTCGCGGTGAGCGGCGTCAACTTAGGTCTCTTCTGCTCGACCCCTGGAGTGCCGCTGTCGCGCAACGTGCCGCTGAAGCAAGCCTTCGAGATGCTCGTGACGGGAGACTTCATCGACGCGGCCGCCGCGCGCGAGCGCGGGCTCGTCAATCGCGTGGTTCCGCCCGAGGCGCTCGATGCCGAGCTCGAGGGCCTCGTCGCCGGCATCCTGCGCAAGCCTCGCGTCGCCATCGCACTCGGCAAGGGGCTCTTCTATCGCCAGGCCGAGCTCGGGTTCGCCGCGGCCTACGAGGTCGCGAGCCGCACGATGGCCGCCAACATGATGGAGTCCATCGCGCTCGAGGGCGTGCAGGCGTTCCTCGAGAAACGCCCGCCGCGCTGGGACTGACTCTGGCGACCCGGCGCGCTACTTGGTGTGGATGGTGCCGTCCTTGTCGATGTCGAAATTCACCATCTGACCGTCCTTGCTTGCAGCGCCCACCCAATCCGGTCCGTTCTTGTGCAGGTTGGTGATGTCCGTGTAGCCCTGTTTGGTCAGTAACTGCGCGACCTGGTCCTGATCCATCGAGGCGACACCGACATAAGTTGACTTGACGTTCTCGTGCTCGTGCCCGGGCATCTCCGAGCAGCCGAGGACAATAAGGGAACCGGAGCAAAGCAAAGCGGCGATCACGGTTTTGCGCATTGGCGCGGACTCCTTGAATATTCAGTTGAAGGGCGCCACAGCCTGTGACGCTCGAGTTTTCAGCCATCCTTGGCTACCGCGAACGCAGCAACCCTCATGTCGCAGGCGTTCGGCGTTGCTGTCACGCCACTAACGATCCTGCGCCACGATATGCATATGATTCCTGCGGCATCCGCGAGTTCGGGTCCGTTGCTCAAATGTTTCGTGCAAGCGTGACCCGGGCGGGGAGCCCGCAAGGCGTTCCGGGAACAGTTAGCAAAATGGCTAACTATCGCTCGAACGTAGCGTCATGCCCTGGCCTCACGCCGCGCCGCGCCGCGCCGCGCCGCGCCCGCGCCTGAGCCTGCGCGGCGCTCAGCGCGCCACCGGCTAAGAGAGTTACCGAGTGGCCGGCTCGCTGCCGGCCGCAGTGACGGTGGCCGGCGCGCTGCGATCCTGCGCCTGGAGGTGCTCGGGTCCGGGTGACCCCATACCGTCCATCGCAGCAGGAGGTGCCTTCACCTCCACGAGCGCCACGTTCACGATCGCCGGATCATCGCGCAGCCTGATATAGAGCTTCCCCTGCCGCGGATGCGGGATGCGCAGCGCCGTGGCCGTGAAGCCATCCGGGACGCGGGTGGCCTGTGTGAAGTCCTCATCGGCGGCGACCGAGTCCAGCAGAAACAGGTCCGCGCCTTTCAGCGAGCACTGCGTGTCGGCCTCGGCGGCGCAATCGACGCCCTTGAATCGCGGCAGCCGCACGAGCGTCACGAGCGGCACCCAGTCGCCCGCCACACCGTCGACGATGCGACGGAACTGGAGCGGTCCGAAGGCGGAGGCGCCGAGGGTCTTCGCGGGATCGAGCGTGACGAGCGCGACCTTCCGGCTCTGCAGCATCACCTGGCCGGCGCTCACCGTCAGCTGCGTTCCGAAGGCGCCGTCGGTCGTCGCCACCTCCAGCTTGTCGTCGGCGGAGAAAGCGGCCGGCGCCTGCGCGTGGATCGAGAAGGTGAGGCGCGCCTCGAGCGGCAGCTCCGAGGCATCCGTGAGCTGCACCGCGCTGTCGCCGGCACCGGACCACTGCACCGACTTGCTGATGAGCACTGCGCTCGGGCGTGGGGACTCGACAGAGGCTTTCACCTTGAAGCTGCGCCCGTCGGCGAGTGTGACGTCCGCGTCCTCGGCCTTGAGCGCATGGGTGTCGGTGCCCGGCTGCGCCAGCATGCGCAGCTCATCGCGTCCGTCGTGCACCGTGAGCGTGCCGGGCGCGAACGGCACGCCGCCGAATGTCAGCTGCCTCACCTCATCGAGGCGGTTGCCCCGCAGGATTCCATCGGTATCTCCCGCGTGCAGCGTGAAGCTCTCGAGGTGTGCGGCCTGCGCAAAGGCGTGGAGCGTGAGGGTCTGCGCCTCCGCGTGCCCGAACTGCGCGAGCCGCAGCGTGAGCTCACCGGCGCTGGCATCCTGCAGGGGGAGGGTGACCTCCACCTCATTCGGATGGACCCGCTTCCATTCGAGCTTCTGCGTCTTCGCCGCGGCCTCGACGAGGGTCACCTCATCGAGGCAGCTCGTGCTCTCAGCGCGCAGGTGGAGAGTATTGGGACGGCCGACGATGAGATCCGCGGATTCCCCGGGAGCGAGGCTCCAGGTCTGCGCGTGCGCATCGGTGAGCCTGAAGGTCGGGCCCTCGTAGCGGTCGAAGCCCCATTGCGCGTGGAGCGAGGCGCTGCCGCCTGGAATGCTGGCTGCCGCGGCGGGGTCACTCACCACGAAGCCCCCGCGTGCCGGGTCGGCCTGCGCCGGGAGCTCGAGCGATGAGCCGTCCTTGCGCGTGAGGCGCAGCGTCGCATCGTGCGCATAGGCGGTGGCGAAGACCACCGCCGTACCCTCCACCGGGAGTACGAGCGGGGACTTCCCCGCACACAGCAGGTCCGCCGCCGGCACCGGGTGCAGGCTCGGGAAACGCGGCGCCTCGATCGCCGGCAGCGCGACCACGAGCACCGACTTCGGATCGTGAAACGATGGCGGAGCGTTCAGCGTGAGCGCCGCCTGGCGGCCATGCATGGAGGTGAGCGCCGGAAAATACTGGTAGCGCGCGGTGTGTAGCGAGTCGAGGATCCTCGCGATGTCGAGGATCGAGCCGATGAAGGGGCCGTAGTAGCCGGATTTGAGCTGCGGGGTGTTGCTCGCCTCCATGGCGAGATCGCTCGCGGGACCTGAAGTGAGTGCCGCGGCGAGGGTTGCAGCGTGGCCGTCGTCGAGAATCAGCGACTCGCCTCCCTGCGCGAGACACGGTGCCTGCAGCACCGGCATCTTGCCGAGACACGCATCGTCCACCTTGATGGCGAGCGAGCGCGACAGCAGCGGCACGGCCTCCTTCAGCTGCGCGGGGTCGACCTCGCCGAGGTGCCGCACGGCGGCGAGATAGGCATCGAGCCGCGCGTGGTCGAGCGCCGCCTGGTTGAGATCCTGCGAGGTGCGCACGAACACCCCGGGACGCCCGCGCACCGCATCGACGAGCGTGCGGTAGGCGCCGCCGGTCTGCGGTGCGAGAAAGACCAGCAGCTGCTGCGCCTGCTGCGGCACCGTCAGCGTGAGACCCTCGCGCGCACAGCGCGGCGTCCAGGTCTCACACGGAAAGAACCAGTCTTCCGGTGGTGGATTGGTCGCGCCGCGCAGGAAGGCCGCCACCATCAGCCAGTGCGCGGACTCGTTCGGCGGCAGATCTGCTTTGAGTGAGATGCGATCGCCGGCGGCGAGATGCGGCACCTGCGCGATGGGCAGCGTGCGTGCGCCACGGGTCACCTCGATGTCGAGCGTTGGGCCTGCGAGATCGAAGGGCGCGGCATGGCCTCCCGGCACGCGCAACGTGGCGAGTGCCAGCAGCAGGAGTCCTGGTCTGAATGAAGCGAAGCGCACCGAAGCGGCGTGTGTGTGTCCGTGTCGTAATCTGGCTACAGTCTTTCGCTACACAGCGTAGCGCATC
>JAFAKO010000266.1 GCA_019235245.1 Gammaproteobacteria bacterium | reverse complement strand
AGCTACCGGCCACTCGGCAAGGCGCGCTTCGTCGACAAGATGCTCGGCAACTTCACCCACGTCGGCCTGATCCAGCTGATGTTTCCGCGCGCCGCCATCATCGACGCGCGGCGACATCCGCTCGGCTGCACGTTCTCCTGCTACAAGCAGCTCTTCGCCCGTGGGCATCTCTACAGCTACGATCTGCAGGAGCTGGGAGAGTACTACCGCGAGTATGCCGATCTCATGGAGCATTTCGCTGCGGTGCTGTCGGGGCGCGTGCATCGCGTGCACTACGAGCAGCTGATCGCCGATCCGGAAGCGGAGCTGCGGCGTCTGCTCGACTACTGCGCGCTGCCGTACGAGGCGCAGTGCCTGCGCTTCTACGAGAACACCCGCATCGTCAACACCATCAGCTCGGAGCAGGTGCGCCAGCCCCTCTACGCCGAGAGTGTCGATCAGTGGCGGAACTTCGAGCCCTGGCTGGGGCCGCTGCGCCAGGCGCTCGGCGACCTGGTGGAGCACTATCCCCCAGCCGCGGGCGTCGGTCCCGATGGCCGATAGTGGCGCCTACGCGCAGGCGCGCACCCTGCACCGCCAGGGCCGGCTCGCGGAGGCCGCGGCCCTGTACCGCGATGTGCTCACGCGGCAGCCGCAGCACGCGGATGCGCTGCACTACCTCGGCCTCGCCGTGGCGACACTCGGCGATGAGCCGCAGGCGCTGCGGCTGCTCGAGGCGGCGGTGCGCCTGCAGCCCGCCAACGCCGCGCTGCATGCCAATCTCGCCAGCGTGCTGAGCCAGGCCGGGCGCCATGCGGAAGCGGTCGGCAGCTACGACCGCGCGCTCGCGCTGCAGCCGGGACTCACGGCCGCGCACCGCGGTCGCGGCACTGCACTCATGCAGCTCGGCGAGGTGGAGCGGGCGCTCGCCTCCTTCCGCGACGCCGTCCGGGTCGCACCCGCGGACCACCAGGCGCACAACGGCCTCGGAGTGGCACTGGAGCGTGCCGGGCGCACCGAGGAAGCGCGCGGCTCCTTCGCGCGGGCGATTGCACTCGAGCCGCGCAACGCCGAGGCGCACCACAACCTCGGAATCCTCGAGTCGGCAGCCGGCAGACACACCGAGGCGCTCGCGAGCCTCGAGCGCGCGCTGGCGCTGCAGCCGGACCAACCGGCGCTGCACGGCAATCGCGGCACCGTGCTGCTCGCCCTCGGGAGACCGACGGAAGCGTTGGCGAGCTTCGAGCGTGCGCTGGCGCTCGCGCCGCAGGATGCGCGCGCACACCACAACCGCGGCCTGGCGCTCGTGAGCCTCGCCCGCGTCGGCGAAGCGCTCCCGAGCTTCGAGCGTGCTCTCGCGCTCGACCCCGCCGCGGCGGTGACACACCTGTGGCGCGGCAAGGCCTGCCTCGAGCTCGGGCGACCCGAGGAGGCGCTGGCAAGCATCGACCGCGCGCGCGAGCTCGCGCCGGGAGAGTTCAGCGCGCACCTCGAGCGCGGCGTGGCGCTCACGCGGCTCAAGCATCACGAGGAGGCATTGAGGAGCTTCGATGCGGCGCTCGCTGCCGATGCGCGCTCGCACGAGGCGGCCAACAACCGCGGCGCGGTGCTGGTGCGCCTGTTCCGCCCGGCCGATGCGCTCGCGGATTTTGCGCACGCCACCGCCCTGAAGCCCGATTACGTCGAGCCGCACACCAACTCCGGCATCGCTCTGCGTGGCCTCGGGCGCTACGACGAGGCGCTCGCGAGCCTCGACCGTGCGCTCGCGCTCCGACCCGGCGATCCGACCGCCACGTGGTGCAAGGCACTCGTCAAGCTCGGCCTCGGCGAGCTCCGTGAGGGCTGGCCGCTCTATGAGGCACGGCAGCACCTCGAGCCGGCGCGCCGCATGGCGCGCAGCTTCACGCAGCCCCGCTGGACCGGGCAGGAGCCGCTCGCGGGCCGCACGCTGCTCGTGCACGCCGAGCAGGGTCTCGGCGATACGCTGCAGTTCTGCCGCTACATCCCGCGCCTGGAGGAGCTCGGCGCCCGGATCGTCTTCGAAGTGCAGCCGGTGCTGATGCGCCTGCTCGGCTCCTTCGCCATGCGCGGCACACTGGTCGGGCGGGGCGAGGTGCTGCCGCACTTCGACCTGCAGAGTCCCCTCGGGAGTCTGCCGCTCGCGCTCGGTACCGAGCTCGACACGATCCCGGGCGGCGTGCCGTATCTGCACGTCGATGCAGAAGCGGCCGGGCACTGGGCTGCGCGCCTCGCGGAGCTGCCGGGACTCAAGGTGGGCATCAACTGGCAGGGGAACCTCGAGGCGGAGAAGCTCGCGGCTCTCGAGGCGCGCTCCTTTCCGCTCGCCGCGGCGGCAGCGCTGGCGCGTGTCGGCGGCGTGAGTCTCGTCTCGCTCCAGAAAGGCGCGGGCTCCGAGCAGCGCGCGCAGGTGGACTTCGGCGGCGCGATCGCGCAGCTCACCGACCCGCAATACATGGGCGCGGAGGAGCTCGCCGGGGAGACGGCCGCGATCCTCAAAGGGCTCGACCTCGTCATCACCGCGGATACCGCGATCGCCCATCTCGCAGGGGCACTCGGCGTGCCGGTGTGGGTGGTGCTGCAGTCGGTCCCCGACTGGCGCTGGCTGGTCGGCCGTGAGGACAGCCCGTGGTATCCGACGATGCGCCTCTTCCGCCAGCGCACGCCAGGAGACTGGCCGGAGCTTTTCGAGCGCGTGGCGGTCGCACTCGAGTCCGTGGCGGGGAGCGCCTAAGCCTTGCCGACCTCAGCCTCTGCGGATCTCGAGCTGATGCGCGCCTCGCTCCTGCTCGAGTCGGACCCGGCGGCCGCCGCTGCCGCGGCCAGCGACATTCTCGCGGGGAGCCCCGAGCATGGGGCGGCGAGCCTGCTGCTCGCCACGGCGTGCCGCAAGCTCGGCGACCCCGCCTCCGCCGTGCGCGTGCTCGAATCGCTTCTGCAGGCCCGGAGCGATGCCCCGTTCCTGCAGCTCGAGCTCGCGCGCGCCTACGTCGCTGCGCAGCGCAACAGCGAGGCGCTGGCGGCTTTCCGGCGCGCGACCGACCTCGCCCCGCGCCTCGCCGAGGGCTGGCTGGGACTCGCCGCGCAGCTGCATGCCGCAGGCGAGGAGGCCGCCGGGGATCGCGCCTACGCCCGCTACCTGCGGCTTTCGCCACTGCCCGCGGAGCTCAACGAGCCGATCGTTGCGCTCAGGAGCAACCGCCCACAGGCCGCGGCCGCGCTGCTGCGGCAGCACCTGCAGCAGCGACCACACGATGTGCTGGCGCTGCGCCTGCTCGCCGATGCCGCCACGATGCTGGAGGACGATGTCGAGGCAGAGCGGCGCCTGCAGGAGTGCCTGGCGCTCGCCCCCGGTTACGCCGCGGCCCGCTACGACCTCGCGCGGCTTCTCGCCGGCTATCAACGCATACCCGAGATGCTGCCGCACATCGAGCGGCTGCTCGCGAGCGATGGCGGCAACCTCGATTACCTCACCCTCAAGGCGCAGGGGCTGCGCTACGTCGGCAAGAGCACGGAGGCCATGGAGCTGATGGAGCAGATCGTCGCCAGGCACCCGGGCGAAGAGCAGGCCTGGCTCGTGTACGGGGACCTGCTGCGCGAGGGTGGCACACAGGCGGCTGCCATCGCCGCCTACCGCCGCGCGCTCGAGCTGCGCCCCGGCTCGGGTCTCGCCTTCACCAGCCTTGCCAACCTCAAGACCTTTCGCTTCGACAGCGGCGATCTCACGACGCTGCAACAGCAGCTCGCGCTGCCGGCCACGAGCGCCGAGGATCGCATCCGTCTCGAGTTCGCGCTCGGCAAGGGACTCGAGGATGTCGGCGATTTCGCCGGCTCTTTCGAGCACTACGAGCGCGGCAACCGCCTCAAGCGCGCCACGCTCTCCTATGACCCGCAGGTCATGACCGCCGAAGTGCAGCGCTCGCGGGAGTTCTACGGGCCGTCATTCTTCGCGGAGCGCGCCGGCTGGGGCAGCCAGCGCGCCGATCCGATCTTCATCATCGGCGTGCCACGCTGCGGCTCGACGCTGCTCGAGCAGATGCTCGCCAGTCATTCGCAGGTCGAGGGAACGCGCGAGCTCCTCGATCTGCCCGCGGTGGCATTCGGGCTGATCGCCGCGGTGCCCGCGCCCAAGCCCACCACTTTCAGCGAGCGCCTCGGCGCACTCGGGCGCGAGGAGACCGAGGCGCTCGCCGCGAGCTACCTCGAGCGGGTGCAGGAGAAGCGGCTGCTGGGGAAGCCGCGCTTCGTCGACAAGCTGCTCGGCAACTGGTGTTACGTGGGCCTCATTCACCTGCTGTTCCCGCGGGCGTCCATCATCGACGCCCGACGGCATCCGCTCGCCTGCGGACTGTCGTGCTACCAGCAGCTGTTCGATCGCGGGCAGAAGTTCACCTACGACCTGGGGGAGTTAGGGCGGTTCTACCGCGACTACGCCTCGCTCATGGAGCACTTCGACATGACCCTGCCCGGCCGCGTGCACCGGGTGTACTACGAGCGCCTCGTCGCCGATCCCGAGGGCGAGGTGCGCCGGCTGCTCGATTACTGCGGGTTGCCGTACGAGGAGCAGTGCCTGCGCTTCTACCAGAGCGGCCGCATCGTGCACACGCTGAGCTCCGAGCAGGTGCGCCAGCCGATCTACACGGAGCGTGTCGATCACTGGCGCCACTACGAGCAGTGGCTCGAGCCGCTGCGCAAGCCGCTCGATATACTGCTGCCGCTCTACCCGCGGCCTTAATGGCTCACCGTCGGGTCGGCGCCACCATCGAGCGCGGCGAGCGTCGCCGTCGATGGCGGCCGCGCGGCACGCAGCCGGGCACTCACCGATTCCGCCTGTGCCATGACGCGCAGCAGGTTGGCACCGGCTACCCTTGCGAGATCCGCATCGCTCCAGCCGCGGCGCGCGAGCTCCTGCAGCAGCGCCGGAAAGCGGTCCACGCCTTCGAGCCCGCTGGGCGTCTCGGGGATGCCATCGAAGTCGGAGCCGAGGCCGACGTGATCGACGCCCGCCACGCGGCTGATGTGCTCGATGTGGTCGGCGACCTCCGCGAGCGTAACCGCGGGCTTGGGGTGCGCAGCGTCCCACTCCTTGAGCGCCGCCGCGGCGCGCTCCGGCTGGCCGATATAGAGCCCGCCGAAGGGCGGACTGTTGTTACGTGCTTCCTCGGCGACGCGCTCGGCGGCCCAACGCCGCCGCGCGTCCGACACGTACGGCGGCGCGAAGTTGACCATCACGATCCCACCGTTGACCGCGACCAGCCGCAGCACGTCATCGGACACGTCGCGCGGGTGATCGACCAGCGCGCGTGCCGATGAATGCGAGTAGATCACCGGCGCCTCGCTCACCTTGAGGGCGGCCCGCATGGTGTCTTCCGAAACGTGCGCCAGATCGACCAGCATGCCGAGCCGGTTCATCTCCCGCACCACCTCGGCGCCGAAACGCGTCAGGCCGCGGTGCAGCGGCATGTCGGTGGCGGAATCCGCCCAGTCGGTGTTGTTGGAATGGGTGAGCGTCATGTAACGCGCACCGGCCTCGTAGTAGGCACGCAGTACCGGCAGGGAATTGTTGATCTGGTGGCCACCCTCGACTCCGACGAGCGAGGCGATGAGTCCGGCGTGGTGCAGCCGGCGGATGTCCGCGGCGGTGTAGGCCATGGCGAGATCGCGCGGATAGCGCGCGCACATCGCCTTCACCAGATCGATCTGCTCGAGCGTCATCTGCACGGCCTGCGCGCCCTTGACCTCCACCGGGATGAACACCGACCAGAACTGGGCGCCGACGCGGCCGCGGCGCAGGCGCGGAATGTCGGTCATCAGCGCCGGGCCGCCCGCGGGCGCGGGCAGCGCGGCGGTGTCGCCGGCAAGATCGATCTTCGTCAGGTCGTTGCCGAAGCGCTCGCGGATCTCCCACGGCAGATCGTTGTGACCGTCGATGAGCGGCGTCTGGGCGAGCACCCGATCGATGCGCTGTGGGTCCGCGGCCTGCGGGCCCGCGCACCACGCCGCGAGCGGCAACAGCGCCAGCGCGGCCAGCGCCGCGGCGCCCAGCAAGCGCGCGCCGCCGGCGCGCGCAGTTCGAATCTCCCTCACCTTGCCCCCCCTTCGTGTCGATTCGTGGTCAGTCCGGCGCGACGCGCGCGCACGAGCGCGTCCAGTCCTGCGCCCGGGCGCCCGGGTTGTGCCAGCCGCATGGACCCTGCAGCAGCTTCTCCGCCTGCGGCGGCCCCCAGCTGCCCGCCACGTACTCGTAAGGCGCCGGCAGTCCCCGCAGCACCGGGTCGACGATCGCCCAGGCCGCCTCGACTTCGTCCTCGCGCGCGAAGTGGGTGGTATCGCCGATGAGGGCAGCGCTGATCAGCACCTCGTAGGCGTCCATGTCAGCGCCCTGCTGCTGCGCGACGAACAGCTCCACGTCGCGCCCGGTCATCACCGGGCCCGATTTCTTGGTGTGTGCACCGAGCGCGATGGCGACATCGGGGCCGACGCGGAAGCGCACGTGATTGGGCAGCTCGGGACCGAAGTCCCCGAACACGTTCGCCGGCGGCGGCCGCAGATCGAGCACCACCTCGGTCGCGGTCACCGGCAGGCGCTTGCCGGCGCGCAGGTAGAACGGCACGCCGCTCCAGCGCCACGAGTCGATGGCGAGCGCCATCGCGGCATAAGTCTCCACCTGGGAATCCGCCGCGACCCCCTGCTCCTTGCGGTAGCCGGCGTATTGGCCGCGCACCACCTGTGCGGGACGCAGCGGGCGGACCGCGCGCAACACCTTCACCTTCTCATCCCGCAGCGCCTCGCCCTCGATCGTGACCGGGGGCTCGAGGGCGAGCAGGGCCACGATCTGCATGAGGTGGTTCTGCATGACATCGCGGATCGCGCCGGCTTCCTCGTAGAAGCGGCCGCGCCCGGCCACATCGAGGGTCTCGGCCATGGTGATCTGCACGCTCGCCACGTAGTTGCGATTCCACACCGGCTCGAGAAACGAGTTGGCGAAGCGGAAGTACAGCAGGTTCTGCACCGCCTCCTTGCCGAGGTAGTGATCGATGCGGAAGATGCTCGACTCCGGGAAATGCTTGTGCAGCGTGCGATTGAGCTCCTGCGCCGAGGCGAGATCGCGGCCGAAGGGCTTCTCGACCACGATACGCGCGCTCGTGGCGCTGCCGGTGGCGCTCAGATGCTCGGCGACGGTGGCGAACATGCTGGGCGGAATCGCCAGGTAGTGCAGTGGCCGCTGCGCATCGCCGAGCGCCTTGCGCAGCGCGTTGAAGGTGGCGCGGTCGTTGTAGTCGCCATCGACGTAGCGCAGCAGCCCGGTGAGGCGCCCGACCACCGCCGTGTCGGGATCCTTGACGAATTCCTGCACGCTCTTGCGGACGCGGTCGCGCAGCCCATCGACTTCGGACCCCTGGCGCGCCACGCCGATCACGGGAATGTCGAGCAGCTGGCGCCGCACCAGCTGGTAGAGCGCGGGGAAGATCTTGCGGTAACACAGATCGCCGGTCGCCCCGAACAGCACCAGCGCGTCACAGTCACGACGTTCCATGTGGACCTCCTTAGGTCAGGGCGCCAGCCTCACGGGCTGCGCTCGAGGTGGCCGCCGAATCCGAGCCGCATTGCCGAGAGCACCTTGTTGGCGAACTCGGCACGCCCGCGCGACTCGAAGCGTGCGTAAAGCGCTGCGCTCAGCACCGGCGCGGGCACGCCCACCTCGATGGCCGCCTCCACCGTCCAGCGTCCTTCGCCCGAGTCGGCGACGTGCCCGGCGAAGCGCTCGAGCTCGCCGTCGCCGGCCAGTGCCGCGGCGGTGAGGTCGAGCAGCCGCGAGGCAATGATGCTGCCATGACGCCAGACCTCGCTGATGGCGGCGAGATCGAGCTGGTACTGAAACAGGTGTGGGTCGGAGAGCGGCGCGGTCTCCGCATCGACGGTGCCGGCCGTGAGGCCCGCATCGGCATGCGCGAGCAGGTTGAGCCCTTCGGCGTAGGCGGCCATGAGCCCGTACTCGATGCCGTTGTGGACCATCTTCACGAAGTGCCCTGCACCCGCCGGACCGCAGTGCAGATACCCGAGGCGCGCCGCGGCCAGGCTCGCCGCCTTCTCATCCCGGGCGGCGCCGGCGGCATCGGCCGCGGCAGCGGCCCGCCCTCCGGGCGCGAGCGTCCCGAGCAGCGGCTCGATGAGTGCGACCGCCTCGCGGGCGCCGCCGATCATGAGGCAATAGCCCTGCTCGAAGCCGAGCACGCCGCCGCTCGTGCCGACGTCGAGGTAGTGAATGCCCTTGCCGCGCAGCTGCGCGGCGCGGCGGATGTCATCGCGGTAGTTGGAATTGCCGCCGTCGATGAGCACATCGCCGGGGGAGAGCAGCGGCTCGAGCTCACCGATCACCGTGTCGACCACCCCTGCCGGCACCATGATCCACACCACGCGCGGCGCACTCAGCGCCTTCACGAGCTCGGCGGTCGTGGCGACGCCGCGCGCGCCGGATGCCGTCGCGCTCTTGACGTTGTCGGCGTTGTGGTCGTAGGCCACGCATTCGTGACCGCCCTGCAACAGGCGCCGCACCATGTTGGCGCCCATGCGCCCGAGTCCGATCATCCCCATACGCATGGAACAACCCCTTTCCTTTACGGACGCAGCCAATCAGTTCGGCACGCGCCGGATCTGTGCGCCGAGCTGCGCCAGCTTTTCCTCGATGGCCTCGTAGCCGCGATCGATGTGATAGATACGCTCGACCTCGGTGCGCCCCTCGGCGACGAGGCCTGCGAGCACCAGGCTCGCCGAGGCGCGCAGGTCCGTCGCCATCACCGGCGCGGCGGTGAGCTTGTCGACCCCGTGGATGATCGCGGTGTTGCCCTCGAGCCGGATCTCCGCGCCCATGCGCCGCATCTCCAGCATGTGCATGAAGCGGTTCTCGAAGATGGTCTCGGTGATCGTGCCGACGCCGCTCGCCACGGTATTGAGCGCGGCGAACTGCGCCTGCATGTCGGTCGGGAACGCCGGGTAGGGTGCAGTCCTGACATCGACCGCGCGCAGCCTGCGGCCGCGCATGTCGACCTCGATCCAGTTGTCGCCCACCCCGACCTTCGCCCCGGCCTCCGCGAGCTTGCCGAGCACCGCATCGAGATGGTCCGGACGGGTGTTCTTGATGCGCACGTGGCCGCGGCTGATGGCGCCCGCCACCAAATAAGTGCCGCTCTCGATGCGATCCGGCAGCACCTCGTAGGTCGTGCCGCGCAGCTTCTCGACACCGCTCACGACGATCTTGTCGGTGCCGGCGCCCTCGATGCGCGCGCCCATGGCAACCAGGAAGTTCGCGAGATCGACCACCTCCGGCTCGCGCGCCGCGTTCTCGATCACCGTCTCGCCGTCGGCGAGCGTCGCCGCCATCATGAGGTTCTCGGTGCCGGTCACGGTCACGGTGTCGAGTACCAGGCGCGCGCCGTGCAGCCGCGCGGCACGCGCGCGGATATAACCGCCCTCGATGGTGATGTCCGCGCCCATCGCCTGCAGCCCCGCGACGTGGATGTTCACCGGGCGGGCGCCGATCGCGCAGCCACCGGGCAGGGAGACATCCGCACGCCCGTAGCGCGCGACCAGGGGACCCAACACCAGGATCGAGGCCCGCATGGTCTTCACCAGCTCGTACGGCGCGAAGCATTCCCGCACCGTGCTGGCGTCCACCTCGATGCGCATGCGCTCATCGATGGTGACCGTCGCGCCCATCCTGCCGAGCAGCTCCACGGTCGTCGTCACATCGCGCAGGTGCGGCACGTTCGCCACCACCACCGGGTCGTGCGCCAGCAGCGCTCCGGCGAGGATCGGCAGCGTGGCATTCTTCGCCCCCGAGATGCGCACCTCGCCCTCGAGGGGCGCGCCGCCCTGGATTTGCAGCTTGTCCACTCAGCGCTGTCCCGACTCTTCGGGCGTCAGCGCCTCGATGGACAGGGCGTGGATCTCCCGTCCCATGCGCTCGCCGAGGGTGCGGTAGACGAGTTGGTGACGCGCGAGACTGCGCAGCTGCGCGAACTCGCGCGCCACCACGCGCGCGGTGAAGTGGGTCCGGTCGGCAGAGTCCACCTGCACCTGCGCACCGGGCAGCCCGGCACGGATGAGGCGCGCGACTTCTTCAGGGTCCATGGATGCGATATTACATGGGGCGCCGGTCCGCCCGCCTATAATGACACGTATGGATCCGCACCCGGCCCCGGCGGGCTCCGTACCGCAGGCCGATGATGAGCAGCTGCTTGCCTCCGCCCGCCGTGCTCTAGGTATCGAAGCGCGCGCGGTAGAGGCGCTCACCCCGCGCCTGGGAGCGGAATTCGCGCACGCCTGCCGCATCTGCCTGGAGTGCCGCGGGCGCGTCGTCGTCACCGGCATGGGCAAGTCCGGGCACGTCGCCGGCAAGATCGCGGCGACGCTCGCCAGCACCGGCACCCCCGCCTTCTTCCTGCATCCGGCCGAGGCCGGGCACGGCGATCTCGGCATGATCACCCGGGTCGATGCGGTGCTGGCCCTTTCCAACTCCGGCGAGACGCCGGAGGTGGTGCAGTTGCTGCCGCACCTCAAGCGCCTCGCCGTGCCACTCATCGTCATGTGCGGGCGCGCGGACTCGACACTGGCGCGGGCGGCGAGCGTGGCGCTCGATGTCAGCGTGCCGGAGGAGGCCTGCCCACTCAACCTGGCTCCCACCGCGAGCACCACCGCGTCGCTCGCCATGGGCGATGCCCTCGCCGTCGCCGTGCTCGAGGCGCGCGGCTTCACCCGCGCGGACTTCGCGCGCTCGCATCCCGGCGGTGCGCTCGGGCGGCAGCTGCTGCTGCACGTCGAGGATCTGATGCGCACCGGGGACGCCGTTCCGCGTGTCGCGCCCGATGCCACCTTGAGTGCGGGACTGCTGGAAATGTCGCGCAAGGGCCTGGGGATGACCGTGGTGGTCGATGCCGCGCAGCGCATCCTCGGCGTGTTCACCGACGGTGACCTGCGGCGCGCGCTCGACCGGCAGATCGATGTGCACGGCACGCTGATGCGTACGGTGATGAGCGCACAGCCGAAGACCATCGCCCCGCGGGAGCTCGCGGCCGCGGCCGCGCACCTGATGGAGGTACACCGCATCACCGCGCTACCGGTGGCCGATGGCGACGGGCGGCTGATCGGGGCGCTCAACGTGCACGATCTGATGCGCGCCGGTGTCGTCTGAGATGGCGGCCATTCGTCTGCTGGTGCTCGATGTCGATGGGGTGCTGACCGATGGCCGGCTGTACTTCGGCGCCCGCGGTGAGTCGCTCAAGGCGTTCCACGTGCGTGATGGCGTGGGGCTCAAGCAGCTGCAGCGCGCCGGACTGACCGTGGCGGTGATTTCCGGCCGGCGCTCGGCCATGGTGGCGACGCGTTGCCGCGAGCTCGGCGTTCGCCACGTGCTGCAGGGTGTCGCCGACAAGCTGGCTGCCCTCATGCGGCTGTGCGCACGGCTGAAGCTCACGCCCGCCGCCTGTGCGTGCGTCGGCGATGACCTGCCGGATGTGCCGCTGATGCGTGTTGCCGCCCTGTCCTTCGCGGTCGCCGACGCACACGTGACGGCGCGGCGCGCCGCGGACATCGTGACCCGGCTGCCGGGCGGCGCGGGCGCGGTGCGCGAGGTGTGCGACCACCTGCTGGCGCTGCGTACCCGGCGGAGACGCGGCCGATGATCCCGCGGCTGGTGGCACTGCTCGCTCTCGTCGCGCTCATCGTCGGGCTCGTGCTGCTGACCGCGCCGGCGCCGGAGTCCGTGGCGCGCGCGAACTCCGCGCAGCCGCTGCACGATCCGGGCTACTCGGCCCTGCAGGCGCGCCTGGTGCAGACGGGCGCCGACGGACGCCCGCTGTACACGCTCGATGCCGCCCGGATCCAGCAGCAGCCGAACCGTGGCCTGGTCGACCTCGCGCAGGTGCGACTCGGCTTTCGCGACGACAGCGGTAACCAGTGGACGGCGCGCGCGGCGCGTGGCCAAGTGACTCAGGCGGGCGGCCTGGTGCAGCTCGACGGCGACGTGCACGTCACCGGAACGCTGCCCGGGACCAACGAGCCGACGGAGATCACCTCCGAGCACCTCTCGGTCGACACCAACTCGCAGATCGTGACCACGCAGGCCCCGGTGACCATCGTCATGTCGGGCCGCGAGCTGGCGGCGCGTGGCCTGGTTGCGAACTTGAAGGAGCGTCACGTGCATTTAGAATCGGCCGTGCATGGCGCGTTTCATCCCTGACGCCTGCTGGCGCGGCCTGCTCGCCGCGTGCGCCGCCGTGGTTACGCAGGCGCCCGGCGCGCCGCTGGTGCCGACGGTGTCGGCCGCGGCCGCCTCCCCGATGGCCACGTCCGGGCATCAGCTGCCCATCACCGTCGATGCCGCTTCCTCGGAGGTGGACTACAAGACCAACACCGTGGTGTTCACCCAGGTCGTGATCTCGCAGGGCGCGATGCGCGTGCAGGCCGATCATGCGCATGCCAGCGGTCTCAACTTCGCCAACAGCCGCTGGACCTTCGACGGCCATGTGCGCATCGACGCGGAGCCACGCGGCAGCCTGCGCTCGGATCAGGCGGTGGTCGAGTTCCGCGACAATCGCATCCTGCGCGCGACCGCGAGCGGCAAGCCGGCGGAATTCGAGCAGCCACGCAGCGATGCGCAGCAGCAAATGGCGCGCGGCCACGCGGAGGAGATCGTCTACGACGTGGGCGAAGGCACCGTGCGGCTGTCGAAGGATGCGTGGCTCTCGGATGGCACGAACGAGATCTCAGGTCCCCTGCTGGTTTACAACATCCGCGCGCAGCGCGTGCAGGCCGCTACCGCTCCCGGGAGCGACCAGCGGGTGCACATCACCATCCAGCCGCAGAACGTGCCGGCAGCGCCCGGGGGCAAACCGCACACCGAGCCCGGCAAGCCGCCGCCGCCGAATCCCAGGTCATGACCGCGCTCAAGGCCACCAACCTGGCGAAGAGCTACAAATCGCGCCAGGTGGTACGGGATCTCTCGCTCGAGCTCGACAACGGCGAGGTCGTCGGGCTGCTCGGTCCCAACGGCGCCGGCAAGACTACCGCCTTCTACATGATCGTCGGGCTCGTGCCGTGCGATGCCGGACGCATCATGCTCGGGGACGTGGACCTGACGCTGCTGCCCATGCATCGGCGGGCACAGCTCGGCCTCGGTTACCTGCCACAGGAAGCCTCGGTATTCCGCAAGTTGTCCGTCGAGGACAACATCATGGCGATCCTCGAGACGCGCGAGATGGAGCGCGGCGCGCGCGAGCGGCGTCTCGGGCAGCTGCTCGAGGAGCTGCGCATCGGGCACGTACGCCGCACGCTCGGGCTGGCGCTTTCCGGCGGCGAGCGGCGTCGCGTCGAGATCGCGCGGGCACTGGCGGCCGAGCCCCGCTTCATGCTGCTCGATGAGCCCTTCGCCGGGGTCGATCCACTGTCGGTCCTCGATATCCAGCGCATCATCCGCGAGCTCACCCAGCGCGGCATCGGCGTGCTGATCACTGACCATAATGTGCGCGAAACGCTGGGGGTCTGCGCCCGCGCCTACATCGTCAACCAGGGAACCGTCATCGCCTCGGGCAATGCGGAAGAAGTCCTTGCCAACCCACAAGTCAGTGAGGTGTACTTGGGTGAGTCGTTCCGGCTTTGACGCTCCGGGAGAGCAAGAGCCTAAAACCTGGTTTTTCAATTGACTACACAACGAACCTGGAACGGCTGCCATCAGCCCCGCGGCACGTGAGCATGCTCAAACCCTCCCTGCAGCTGAAGCTGGGTCAGCAACTGACGATGACCCCGCAGCTGCAGCAGGCGATTCGTCTTCTGCAGCTGCCGGCGCTCGAGTTGCAGGCGCACATCCGCGAGCTGCTCGAGAGCAACGTGATGCTCGAGCCGCTCGAGGAGGCCGAAGCAACCGGGACGTTCGAGGCGCTGGTGACCGCGGCGGAGCAGCCCAAGGCCACTGAGCCCGCCGGGAGCGCGGTGGAAGTCCTCGACGATGCCTGGGGCGAGCACACTGCCGGGCCCGCCGACGCACCCTGGCGCGGCGACGACGACGAGCGACAGCAGGAATACGCCGATGCCTCCGGTGAGTCGCTGCAGGATCATCTGCTGTGGCAGCTGGAGCTGGCACACCTCGCGCCACGCGAGCTGGCGATCGCCCGCGCCATCGTCGATGCGGTCAGCGACGACGGCTACCTCACCGACTCCCTCGAGGAAATCGCCAGCACGCTGCGTCCGGAGCTCGAGTGCTCGGGCGAAGAGATCGCCGCCGTGCTCGAGCGCGTACAGGCGCTCGATCCGGCCGGGGTCGGCGCCCGCTCGGTCGGGGAATGCATCGAGCTGCAGCTGCGGCAGCTCGATCCCGCAACGCCTGGC
The DNA here is from genome assembly GCA_019235245.1 of Gammaproteobacteria bacterium. Classification (GTDB taxonomy): domain Bacteria; phylum Pseudomonadota; class Gammaproteobacteria; order Steroidobacterales; family Steroidobacteraceae; genus 13-2-20CM-66-19. Next base: position 1,729 of record JAFAKO010000266.1, on the reverse strand, counting down.
TTCGAGACGGCGCTGCGGATCGCGCGCGATCACCTCGAGCTGGTCGCCGGGCGCGAGTTATCGCTGCTACGCCGGGAGCTGCGCTCCACCGAGGAGGAGATTGCCTGCGCGCTGGCACTGGTGCGCTCCTGCCATCCGCGACCCGGCGCGACGGTGAGCGCCGGCAGCGCCGAGTACGTGGTGCCCGATGTGTTCGTGCGGCGCACCGATCATGGCTGGGGTGTCGAGATCAATCCGGCGACGCTGCCGCGCGTGCGCCTCAACCAGAGCTACGCGAGCCTGATCGGTCGCAACGCGAGCCACGCGAGCATGCGCGCGCAGCTCCAGGAGGCGCGCTGGTTGCTGAAGAGCCTGGAGATCCGCCACGAGACGCTGATGAAGGTGGCGCGCTCCATCGTCGAGCGGCAGACGGCGTTCCTCGAGCACGGCGAGGAACACATGCGCCCGATGATCCTCAAGGACATCGCCGAAGCGGTCACCATGCACGAGTCGACCATCTCGCGCGTGACCTCCGGCAAGTACATGCACACGCCGCGCGGCGTCTTCGAGCTGCGCTACTTCTTCTCGAGCCAGGTCGAGGGCGCGGACGGGTCCGGCACCTCCTCGACCGCAATCCGCGCCAAGATCAGGAAGCTCGTCAAGGAGGAGGACCCGGAGTCCCCCCTGAGCGACGGGCGCATCGCGGAGCTCCTCTCGGGCGAGGGAATCCCCGTGGCGCGGCGCACCGTCGCCAAATACCGCGAAGCCATGGGGATCGCCGCCTCCAACGAGCGCCGCCGCGCGGGACCGAGACAGATGTAAACGAATGTCACGCAAGGAGAGGACCTATGCAGCTCAGCGTCACCGGCCACCATGTCGAAGTCACCGCCTCGCTGCGCGGCTACGTGGAGAAGAAGCTCGAGCGCATCGGCAGGCACTTCGACCAGGTCATCGACGTGCACTGCGTATTGACGGTGGAGAAGCTGCGCCAGAAGGCCGAGGCGACGCTGCACGTGAGCGGCAACGCCATCCACGCGGACGCAACCCAGGAAGACATGTACGCGGCCATCGATCTGCTGGCGGACAAGCTCGATCGTTGCATCAAGAAGCACAAGGAGAAGCGCGGCGATCACCACGCCGCCGCCGTGCGGGCCTTGCGCCTCTAGGGCGCCGCTGACTTGGCGCGCAGCGCCGCCGCTCGATAACATTGCGCCGTGCGCATCATCATCCTCAGCGGGCTATCCGGGTCCGGCAAGAGCGTGGCCCTGCACATGCTCGAGGATCTCGGTTTCTACTGCATCGACAATATCCCGGCCGCGCTGCTGAAACCCTTCGTCTCCTACACGGTGCGCAGTCCCGAGGCCACCTACGAGCGCACCGCCATCGGGCTGGATGCGCGCAACACGGCCGCCGAGGTCGCGAGCGTGCCGCAGCTGATCGATGAGCTGCGCCGCAGCGGCCTGCAATGCGAGGTGGTGTTCCTGGTCGCGGCGGAAGACGAGCTGCTGCGGCGCTTCGCCGAAACGCGCCGCAAGCACCCCATGAGCCGCAGCGGCATCGGGCTGCGCGAGGCCATGGCGCTCGAGCGGGAGCTGCTCGAGCCGATCGCCTCGGTCGCGGATCTGCTCATCGACACCTCGCGGCTCTCGGTGCATTCGCTGCGCGACATCATCCACAAGCGTGTGGAGCAGCGCTCGGCGGGCAGGCTGTCGATCACCTTCGAGTCCTTCGGCTTCAAGCGCGGCATACC
>JAFAKO010000259.1 GCA_019235245.1 Gammaproteobacteria bacterium | reverse complement strand
GCCTCGATCTCCTCGACCGTGAGAGTGCGCCCGACAGCGGCGAGGTCTACCGCCTGCCCGCCGGCCATGCCGCCGGTGCCGGTGGCCTGCGCGAGCACGCGAATCATCTCCAGCCGCAGCGGCGTGCTGGCGAGCGGAGGCGGATCTTCCGCCAACACTGCGAAGGCGAGCGCCTGCAGTGCATCGCCGACGAGGATCGCAGTCGCCTCGTCGTAGGCACGGTGACAGGTGGGCCGCCCGCGCCGCAGATCGTCATCGTCCATCGCCGGCAGATCGTCGTGCACGAGGCTGTAGACGTGGATCAGCTCGACTGCCGCGGCCGGCGCATCGAGCTGGCTGAGCGGCGCACCGAGCGCTTCGCCGGTCAGGTAAACCAGCGTCGGTCGCAGGCGCTTGCCCGCCCCGAGCACGCTGTAACGCATGGCCTCGCGCAGCCGCGCGGTGCCCGCGTCCGGCAGCGTCAGGGTGCGCTCGAGCACCTTCTCGATACGCGCGCGCCACTCGGCGATTCGATCCGCGAAGGCCTGCGCGTCGCTGGCGGCGCTGCTGGAGGGGATGGCGCTCATTCCCTGTCCACGCTTGCGCCGCCGCCCGGCTCACCGGTCTCCTCGAAGGGTTGCACCGCCGGCTGCCCGCTGCGCTTGAGGAGAATCTCCACCTTCTGCTGCGCCGCCTGCAGGCACGCCTGGCAGTGCCGTGTCAGCGCCACGCCGCGCTCGAAGGTTCGCAGCGCCTCATCGAGCGGCACATCGCCGCGCTCGAGACGCTCCACGAGGCTCTCGAGCTCGACCAGGGCCTTTTCAAAATCAACGGGTTTGCTGTCAGTCGACACGTATCACCTGGCGCGGGCAGTTGCGCGAGGGCGGGCAACGTTACACAGGGCCGGTGGCGAGGGTCAAACGTCCGGCGCGACACGCAGCGCTCTGCATTTTGCGGGGTTGCGCCGCCTGCAGGACGGCGATAGAGTCCGCCCCCTGCATTAGACCCAGTCTAAGTGAGGAGCGTCATGAATCTCAAAGGCAGCAAGACCGAGAAGAACCTCAAGGATGCGTTTGCCGGGGAATCGCAGGCCAATCGCCGTTACCTGTACTTCGCCCAGAAGGCCGACGTCGAGGGGTTCAACGACGTGTCGGCGGTGTTCCGCTCGACCGCGGAAGGCGAGACCGGACACGCGCACGGCCATCTCGAGTATCTCGAGGCGGTGGGCGATCCCGCCACGGGTCTGCCGATCGGTGAGACGCGCCAGAACCTGAAGGCGGCGATCGCCGGAGAGACGCACGAGTACACCGACATGTACCCGGGGATGGCCAAGAGCGCGCGCGAAGAAGGCTTCGCGGAGATCGCCGACTGGTTCGAGACGCTCGCGAAGGCCGAGCGCTCGCACGCCAATCGTTTCCAGAAGGCCCTGGACGCCATCTGACGCGCTGCGGGTGATGCTCTGCCGCAGGGGCAGCGGGCTCGCGGTGGTTTACCGGCGCCGCGGGCACCCGCCGTGCAGCGGCGCCTGATGCACGCATGAGCACGACTCCGGCCGGCACGGGCGCCGGGGAAGGGAGCCTGCAGGCGCCCACCCGCCATCCGCTCGACTGGCGCAGCGAATCCTTCTACGACGCCGGCGCGCTCGATCGCGAGCTCGAGCGCGTGTTCGACATCTGCCACGGGTGTCGCCGCTGCTTCAGTCTGTGCAACGCATTCCCGACCCTCTTCGATGCGGTGGATGCGACCGAGACGGGTGAGGTCGCAGCGCTCGATCGCCAGGTGTTCTGGCAGGTGGTGGACCACTGCTACCTGTGCGACATGTGCTTCATGACCAAGTGTCCGTACGTTCCCCCGCACCCCTGGAACGTCGACTTCCCGCATCTCATGCTGCGCGCCAAGGCGGCGCGCGTGCGCACGAGCGGCCTGCCCTGGCGCGAGCGGGTGCTGGCGGCGACCGATGCGGTCGGCGCGTTCGCCGGCATCCCGGTGGTGGTGGAAGTGGTGAAGGCGCTCACCGCCTCCGGCGCCGGCCGCACAGTGCTCGAGAAGGTTCTCGGTGTCGACCGCAGCGCGCCGCTGCCCGCCTACCACTCGCAGACCGCACGCCGCCGCCTCGCCGGAATCGGCACGGTGCGCGACGCGACTGCCGCCGCCGCGGGCGCCGCGCCGGTGAGCGAGGCGGCCGCGTTGGCGGACGGCGGCGCGCCGCCGGCTGCCGCACCGGCACGGCGCACGGCGACCACCGGCAGGGTCGCCGTGTTCACCACCTGCTACGGCAATCGCAACGAGCCCGAGCTCGCCGAGGACCTGGTGGCGGTGCTCGAGCACAACGGCATCGACGTCGCGCTGCTGAGCGCCGAGCGCTGCTGCGGCATGCCGCGACTCGAGCTCGGCGACCTGGAAGGGGTGGCGCGCCTCAAGGAGCGCAACATTCCGCAGCTGCTGGCGGCGCTCGAGGCCGGCTACGATCTGCTGGCGCCGATTCCTTCCTGCGTGCTCATGTTCAAGCAGGAGCTGCCGCTCATGTTCCCCGAGGATGCCGCCGTGCAGCGGGTCGCCGCGCGCATGTTCGATCCCTTCGAATACCTCATGCTGCGTCACGCGGCCGGCCGGCTGCGCACCGACTTCAAGGTGTCACTCGGCAAGGTGAGCTACCACGTGCCCTGCCACCTGCGGGTGCAGAACCTCGGCCTCAAGACCCGCGATCTGCTGCGGCTCCTCCCCGGGACCAGCATCGACACCATAGAGCGCTGCTCGGGGCATGACGGCACCTACGGAGTGAAGGCGCGCTTTCGCGCCGCCTCGATGCGCATCGGGCGGCCGGTCGTGCAGCGCGTCGAGAGCGCCCAGGCGGATCACTATGCCAGCGATTGTCCGATGGCAGGTCACCAGATCGAAAGCGGCCTGCATGGCGCGCGCGCCCCGGAGCACCCGCTGCGACTGCTGCGGATCGCCTATGGGGTGTGAGCCGGACGCGCGGGCGAGGCGGGCGCCATGAACAAACTCACCGCCGCGGAGCTCATGCCGCTCGAGCAGTACGCGCGCGAGCGCGCGGCGTTCCGGGCGCGCGTGCTGCGGCACAAGGCGCTGCGCCAGCTGGCGGTCGGTCCCAACGCGACCTGGTGCTTCGAGGACCGGCTCACGGTGCAGTACCAGGTGCAGGAGATGCTGCGCGCCGAGCGCATCTTCGAGCCCGCGGGGATCGGCGCCGAGCTCGCCGCCTACAATCCGCTCATCCCCGATGGCCGCAACTGGAAAGCGACGCTGCTGCTGGAATTCGAGGCGGCCGAGCGGCCGCGCGCGCTGGCACAGCTGCGCGGCGTCGAGGATCGCTGTTGGGTCCAGGTCGCAGGCAACGCGCGCGTGTTCGCGATCGCCGACGAGGATCTCGAGCGCGAGAACGAGCACAAGACCTCTGCGGTTCATTTCCTGCGCTTCGAGCTCGCGCCAGCGATGATCGCGGAGCTGCACGCGGGAGCGGCGCTCGGCATCGGCATCGATCACGAGCACTACCGCCACGAGGTCGCGCCGCTGCCGCCGGCCGTGCGGCAAGCGCTCATCGCCGACCTGCAGGACAGCCGCTGAGCGCCCACCGCGGCGCGCGCGGCGATGCCACGCGCGGCATCGCCTGCTAAGATCCGCGCCGCACCTGCGCCGCGCAGGCGCTGCCGCCCCCGGCGGCAGCCATCCATGGAGACGTGAGCGCACGGGATGAGTCAGTCTTACACCGCTTCCGACATCGAGGTCCTCTCCGGCCTCGAGCCCGTGCGCCGCCGGCCGGGCATGTACACCCACACGCAGCGCCCGAATCACCTCGCGCACGAAGTCATAGACAACAGCGTCGATGAGGCGATCGCCGGACACTGCAAGCAGATCGATGTAGTGCTGTACAAGGACGGCTCGCTGCAGGTCGCCGACGACGG
>JAFAKO010000158.1 GCA_019235245.1 Gammaproteobacteria bacterium | reverse complement strand
AGGTGCCACGGTTCTGCGCCTCGGCATCCAGTGCGCTCCCGGGGCGCACGTAGTGACTGACATCTGCGATCGCGACGATGAGTCGAAAGCCGCCCGGGTGCGGCTCGGCATAGACTGCATCGTCGAAGTCGCGTGCGTCATCGCCGTCGATGGTGACGAGCGGCAGCTCACGCAGGTCGACGCGTGCGACAGCCTCCGCCGGGTCGACCCGGTCACCAAAGGCCTGCGCCTCGCGCAGCACCGTTGCCGGGAACTCGTACGGCAGATCGAAGCGCGCGATCGCGGACTCGGTAGCGAGCTCGACCGGCCGATCGGGATCCAGCACTTTCTCGATCCGCCCCTGCGCCGAGGACGCCGAGCCCGCATGACGCGTGATGCGGGCGATCACCCAGTCTCCGGCATGCGCACCATGCAGATCGGACGGCGCAATGGCACAACGCAGCTGCAGGCGTCGATCGGCGGCATTCACCCAGGCGCTGCGTCCCTGGACCTCCACGGTGCCGAGAAACGCATTCACGCCGCGCGAGAGAACCTGCTCGACGGTGCCCGACCAGCGCGCACTCGCATCGCGCGTGACTTTCACGCGCAGGCGATCGCCGTGCATCACCCCGCGCATCTCGGGTGGCGGCAGAAAGACACTCTCGCTCAGGCCTTCGACACGCAGAAAGCCGTAGCCGGCGCGATTGGCGCTGACCGTGCCTTCGACGGTCGCACCCGGCCGAAGCGAGGAGCCGGCGTGCGTGGATCTCGAAGAGCCCGCAGCGCTCGCGGCACGCGAGCGCGCAGGCGACGACGAAGATGATTTCCGCTCATGCGTCTTATCGCGTCGATGGCCTGCGCCGGCGCCGCCGCTGCGGCCGCGTCGTCCGAACTGAGCTTTACGGCCCTTCAATTGACAGCCCCGGAACCCGTGCGTACATTGCGCGGCCTTCCTCACCTGCCCGGGTGGCGGAATTGGTAGACGCACTAGTTTCAGGTACTAGCGGGTAACTCCGTGGAGGTTCGAGTCCTCTCCCGGGCACCATATTTTCCTTAGTTTTCAATTTACTGAAGATCTTTCATCCAGTGATTTCGAGTGGAACCCAGACTCGACTTGTTGGCGACTATAGATGGGCTTCTCGGCACAACTGTTGGCGCTGCGGTCGATGTGTATTGGTCCGTGCAGCACCAATTACGCGCAATCCCGATGCTTCCAGCCGAGAGATCGCGCCCCGCATCATTAATAAGAATGCGCGGCGCATTGAATCATCTATAGTGCGCCGCATATTGGGTCCGGATGGGCGGACTTGCTTCGCTCGAACGTATGCGAAGAAAGACTAATATCGATTTGAATATAAAGGAACATTTGGTGCCCGGGAGAGGACTCGAACCTCCACGGAGTTACCCGCTAGTACCTGAAACTAGTGCGTCTACCAATTCCGCCACCCGGGCAGGTGAGGAAGGCCGCGCAATGTACGCACGGGTCCGGAGGCTGTCAATTGAAGGGGCGTAACGCACAGTTCGGGCGGCGTGGACGCAGTGGCGGCGCAGCGCCGGCCAACCGCAAGGGGGCGACGCCACATCGAAAGTCAGCTTCGACTTCGTCGCCGCGTACGCCTGACCGCGCGCGCGGCACCGGCGCGGCGCGCGCTCCTTCCTCACTCCGACCCGGCGCGACGGTCGAGGGTACCGTAAGCGCCAACCGTGCGGGCTTCGGTTTCCTGCGCGTCGATGGAATGACCGACAGCGTCTTCCTGCCGCCTCCCGAGATGCGCGGCGTGATGCACGGCGACCGATTGCGCGCGCGCGTCTCGCGCGATGCGAGCGGTCGCTGGTCGGGCACGGTGCAAGAGATTATCTCGCGCGGTGTCACCGCGTTTCTCGGTACGGTCGAGATCCAGGGACGCTCGGCCTGGGTGAGTGCCGCCGACCGGCGCCTGCAGTTACGCTGCACGGTCGCACCGCAGGACCTGCACGGTGCGCGCAACGGTGACTGGGCGATCGCGCGCATCATCCGCCACGCCGGCTCGGCTTCCTCCGCGCAGGCGCGCATCGACAAGGTCCTCGATCCCGATCGTCCGGTCGAGCTCGCCACCGAGTCGGCGATCGCACGCTTTGCTCTGCCGCACGAGTTCCCCGCGGAGGCGCTGCGCGAGGCGCGCGCTTTCGGCGAGCAGGTCGATGCCGGCGAAGCCGCGGCGCGCGTCGACTTGCGCGAAGTGCCGCTCGTCACCATCGATGGCGAGGACGCGCGCGATTTCGACGACGCCGTGTACGCCGAGCCGCACGCGGGCGGGTTCCGCCTCATCGTCGCTATCGCCGATGTCAGCCATTACGTGCGCCCGGGCACCGCGCTCGACACCGAGGCGCAGCAGCGTGGCACGTCGGTGTATTTCCCCACGCGCGTGTTGCCGATGCTGCCGACTGCGCTGTCGGATCATCTCTGCTCGCTCGCCCCCGCTGTCGACCGGCTGTGCTTCGCCGCCGACATGGTCGTGAGCAAAAACGGCACGTTGAAGAGCGCGCGCTTCTATCCGGCCGTCATGCGCTCGGCGGCGCGCCTCACCTATACGCTTGCGAACGAGGCGTTGTTCGAGGGCCGCCCGGCCGCGCGGGCGCAGCTCGGTCCGCTCTTCGAGCGGCTGACGGTGCTGGTGGATGTCTATCGCGCGCTCTACCGGGCGCGCTCACACCGCGGCGCGCTCGACTTCGACGCGGCGGAGGCTGAGTTCGTGATCGATGCGGGCGAGCACGTGCGCGCCATCGAGCTGCGCGTGCGCAACGATGCCCACCGCCTCATCGAGGAGTGCATGATCCTCGCGAACGTGGCGGTCGCCGAGGCGCTCGAGAAGTCGCACACCCCGACGCTCTATCGCGTGCACGGCGTGCCGGAGGACGAGAAGCTCGAGCGGCTCGTTACCACGCTCGGCTCGCTCGGTATCGAGGCGCGCATACCGAAGACAATCACCACCCGCGATCTGCAGGCGATCGCCCGCCGCGTCAGCGATGTCTCCGAGCGCGCCTTCGTCGAGTCGCTCGTGGTGCGCGCGATGCCCCAGGCGATCTACCAGCCCACCAACATCGGGCACTTCGGCCTCGCGCTGACGCATTACGCCCACTTCACGTCCCCGATCCGCCGCTACCCGGACCTCGTCCTTCACCGCACACTCAAGGCGCTGATCAAGGCGCCCGGGGGGTCGGGCAAGCGCTACGCGGTCGGCGAGCTCGGCGCTCTCGGCGAGAGCACGTCCAGGCTCGAGAAGCGGGCCGATGAAGCCGACCGCTACGTGTCGGGGTTTCTCAAGTGCACCTATCTTAAAGAGCGGATCGGGCAGACCTTCCAAGGCCTCATCACGACCGTGGTGGAGTTCGGCTGCTTCGTGCAGATCCTCGATGTCGCGGTCGACGGTCTCCTGCACATCAGCAATCTGCGCGATGATCTCTACACCATGGAGGAGGACGGGCACGCGTGGCGCGGGCGCCGCACGGGTCGCCGGCTGCGCGCCGGCGCACACCTGCGGGTCGTCGTGACCGCCGTGAACCCGGTCGAGGGCCTCATCGATCTCGCGCTCGCCGAGGGCGAGTGAGCGGCGCCTCCGGGCGATGCCGGCAGCGCCATGAAACCCAGCGAGACCATCTACGGCATTCACGCGGTGCGTTTCATGCTGGAGCGCCATCCGGACCGCGTGATCCGGGTCCGCCTCGCGCAGAGTCGCGATGACCCGCGCGCTCGTGAGATCGAGCAGCTCGCAGAGCGGCGCGAGCGCCCCGTGGAGCGCGTGGATGTGCACGCTCTGCGGCAGCAGCTCGGCGATGTGGCCCACCAGGGGGTCACGGCGGAGATTGCAGCGCTCCCATCCTGGAGTGAGGATGCGCTCCTCGAGAGTCTGCAGTCCGCCCGCGCACCGGTGCTGCTCGCGCTCGATGGCGTGCAGGATCCTCATAATCTAGGCGCCTGCCTGCGCACCGCGGATGCCTGCGGCGCGCTTGCCGTCATCGTTCCGAAGGATCGCGCCGCGCAACTCACACCCGCGGCCCGTAAGGTCGCCGCGGGTGCGGCGGAGACCACACCGGTCGTGTCGGTCACCAACCTAGTGCGGACGCTGAAGCTCCTGAAGGAGGCCGGACTCTGGATCGTCGGCGCCGATGCGTCCGCGGAGAAGCCGGCGCGCGAGGTCGACCTCACTGGTCCCGTCGTTCTGGTGCTGGGGGCGGAAGGATCGGGACTGCGCCAGCTGACGCGGCAGAACTGCGACTTTCTGGTGAGCCTGCCGCAGCGGGGCGCGGTCGAGAGCCTGAACGTCTCGGTGGCGGCCGCGATGCTGCTGTATGAGGCATTGCGGCAGAGGCAATCCGCATGAAAGCAGTGCTGGCGAAGAGCTTCGGTCCCCTCGATCAGCTGGTGCTGGAGGAGGTTCCGGCACGGCACGCGGGCCCGGGCGAGGTCGTCATCGCGGTGAAGGCCTGCGGCGTGAATTTCTTCGATGCACTCATCGTCCAGGGCAAGTACCAGACGCGACCGCCGTTGCCTTTCTCGCCGGGCGGGGAAGTGGCGGGGATCGTAAGCGAAGTGGGCGAGGGCGTCGGTACCCTGCGCAAAGGCATGCGGGTGCTCGCCTTCACGGGTCACGGCGGCTATGCCGGGGAGGTCACGGTCGACGCCGCGAGTGTCATTCCTCTTCCGGAAGAGATGGACTTCGTGACCGGGGCTTCCTTCCCCATCACCTATGGCACCTCCTACCACGCGCTCAAGGATCGCGCGCAGCTGCGCGGCGGCGAGACGCTGCTCGTGCTCGGTGCCGCGGGCGGCGTCGGGCTCGCGGCGGTGGAGATCGGCAGGATCATGGGTGCACGCGTGATCGCGGCCGCCTCCAGCGATGAGAAGCTCGCGCTCGCGCGCCAGCACGGGGCGGACGCACTCATTAATTATGGGAGCGCGGACCTGCGCGAGCGCATCCGCGCGGAAACCGGGGGCCGGGGCGTCGATGTCGTCTACGATCCGGTCGGCGGCGGGTACGCCGAGCCCGCGCTGCGCAGCCTCGCGGCTGGCGGTCGTTACCTCGTCATCGGCTTCGCGAGCGGCGAGATCCCGAAGATCGCGCTCAACCTGCTGCTGCTCAAGATGGTGTCGATGGTGGGGGTCTTCTGGGGAGCTTTCGCGAAGGCCGAGCCGCAGCGCAATGCCGCGAATCTCGCCGAGCTCCTCGGCTGGTACGTGCAGGGGAAGCTGCGGCCGCACGTATCCGCGACCTTCCCGCTCGAGCGCTATCGTGAGGCCCTGGATGCGGTGATCGAGCGACGGGCGCTCGGCAAGGTCGTCATCGAGATGAGTTGAGATGAGTCAGCGTGCGGCCGCGCCACGGGCGCCCGCCGCACCGGGGAGAGGGCAGTGGATTTCCTCTACAGCGCGAAGACCAGCGAGTGCCTGAAGCGCCTCGGCGCGTTCATGGACGAGCATATCTACCCGAACGAGGAGCGCTTCGAGGCGCAGC
>JAFAKO010000138.1 GCA_019235245.1 Gammaproteobacteria bacterium | reverse complement strand
TCTTCGGCCCGCGGGGACTGAAGCCGGTGATCCACGCCCGTTTTCCGCTCGCCGACGCCGCGGGCGCACATCGGCTCATGGAGTCCGACGCGCACATCGGCAAGATCGTCCTCCTCATCTGAGCACCGGAGCTCCCATGCGACTGCTCTACGGTCTCGTCGAACTGCCCTTCTGGGGCTACTGCCTCGTCACCTTCGTGACGATCCAGACCATGTTCCTCGGTGTCACGCTCTACCTGCACCGGGACCAGTCGCACGGCGGGCTGATTCTGCATCCGGCGCTGCGACACCTGTTTCGCTTCTGGCTGTGGTTCAGCTCGGGCGTGGTCACGCGCGAGTGGGTGGCCGTGCATCGCTGCCATCACGCTCACGCCGACGAGCCGGGCGATCCGCACAGCCCGGTGGTCTTTGGGCTGCACCGCGTGGTGTTGGAAGGGGCCGAGCTTTACCGGCAGGCCGCGCGCGATCCGCAGCTGCTGCGGACCTACGGCCGCGGGACTCCCGATGACTGGCTCGAGCACCACCTCTACGGGCCCCACGCCTACGCCGGTATCGTGCTCTTCGTCCTCGCTAACCTGCTGCTGTTCGGTGTCCCCGGCATCGTGATGATCGCGGTGCACCTCGTCGCGCAGCCCTTCTTCGCCGGCGGTGTGATCAACGGCCTGGGCCACGCCGTCGGCTACCGCAGCTTCGAGATGCCCTCGCGGGCCACCAACCTCGTGCCCTGGGCCCTGCTGCTCGGCGGCGAGGAGCTGCACAACAACCATCACGCCTTCCCGCGCTCGGCACGCTTCGCGGTGCAGCCGTGGGAGCTCGACATCGGCTGGCTGTGGATCCGGCTGTTTCGTGCGCTGGGCCTCGCGCGCGTGCGCTGGGTCGCGCCACGCCCGCGCCTCGAGCGGCGCCGGCACGAGCTCGATGCCGAGACGGTGAGTGCGCTGTTCACCAACCGCATGCACGTACTGCGCGATTACGGGCGGCACGTGGTGTTGCCGGTGTGCCGCGAGCTGGCGCGACGTGAAGGGCAGGGTGCGCTGCCGCCGAGCGCCCCGACGCTGCTCATCCGTCATCCGGCGGTGCTGCGGGATGAGGCGCGCCGCCGGCTGCGCGAGCTGCTCGAGAAGCACGAGGTGCTGCGACGGGTGGTCGAGTACCGCGAGGGTCTGCAGCAGCTGTGGAACGAGAATCCGGCGCGCGCGCTCGCACAGCTGCGCGAATGGTGCCGGCAGGCGGAGGACAGCGGGATCGGCGCGCTGCGCGAGTTTGCGCAGGGCCTGCCGGCCTACGCGCGCGGCTGACTCGCCGCGCGCCCGCCTTCGACCCCGCGCAGCGGCAGGCTCGCCGCGCGCGTCACGGTCCGCATCGCAAAGCTCGAGTGCACGCGCGCGACGCTCGGCAGGCGCGTCAGATGCTGGCTGTGCACCCGCTCGAAGTCCGCCATGTCCGTGACCACCAGTCGCAGCAGGTAGTCGTGCTCGCCGGTCATGAGATAACACTCCATGACCTCCGGTACCTTGCGCACCGCGCTCTCGAAGGCTTCGAGCCCGGTCTGGCTCTGCCGATCTAGCGTGATGCTCACGAACACGTTGACCGGAAATCCCGCCGCGTGCTGGTCGATGAGCGCCGTGTAGCCCTGGATGAGCCCGCCCTCCTCGAGCGCCCGCACGCGCCGCAGGCAGGCCGACTCCGACAGGCTCACCTTCTCGGCGAGCCGGGTGTTGGTGATCCGGGCGTCCTGCTGCAGCAGGCGAACGATGGCGCGATCGTAGCGGTCCAGCTCCATAGGCGCAATAATCCTGCTAGAAGTGGATGTTTCACGGCAGATTCTGCCACAGAGTGCCCCGCGTGCGCCTCATTACGCAAGCCGGGATCGGGCCGTTGACCCTAGTGTGCGCGGATAACAAACAACGAGGACCGCGGCCATGCGTATCGGGGTTCCACGCGAGATCAAGGTGCACGAATACCGCGTCGGGCTGGTGCCGGCGGGCGTCCGTGAGCTCACCGCGGCCGGGCACCAGGTGCTGGTCGAGAGCGGCGCCGGCAACGGCATCGGCGTCGATGACGAGCAGTTTCGCGCCGCCGGCGCCGCCATCGCCGCGCGCGCCGCCGAGGTGTTCGAGCGCTCGGAGATGGTCGTCAAGGTGAAGGAGCCGCAGCCCGTCGAGTGCGAGATGCTGCGCTCAGGACAGGTGCTGTTCACCTACCTGCACCTCGCGGCCGACCCGCAGCAGGCGCGGGGACTGATGAAGTCGGGCTGCACGGCCATCGCCTATGAGACGGTGACCGCGCCCAACGGCTCGCTGCCGCTGCTCACGCCGATGAGCGAGGTCGCCGGCCGCATGTCGATCCAGGTGGGCGCCGCGAGCCTGCAGAAGGCCAACGGTGGCTTCGGTGTGCTGCTCGGTGGCGTCCCGGGCGTGCCGCCGGCGAAGGTGGTAGTGCTCGGCGGCGGAGTGTCGGGAACCCATGCGGCGGAAATGGCGGTCGGCCTGCGCGCCGACGTCACCGTCATCGATCGCTCGGTGGAGCGGCTGCGTGAGCTCTCATCGATGTTCGGCTCCTCGCTCCGCACCGCTTACTCCACCACCGAGACCATCGAGCACCTGGTGCGTGATGCGGATCTGGTGATCGGCGCCGTGCTGGTGGCCGGGGCCGCGGCACCGAAGCTCGTCACGCGCGCCATGGTGAAGACCATGAAGCCGGGCGCAGTACTGGTCGACATCTCCATCGATCAGGGCGGCTGCTTCGAGACCAGCCACCCGACCACCCACGCCGAGCCGACCTTCCTGGTCGATGGCGTGATTCATTATTGCGTCGCCAACATGCCCGGGGCGGTTCCGCGTACCTCGACGCTCGCGTTGACGAACGCCACGCTGCGCTATGTGCGTGCGCTCGCGGACCTCGGCTGGCAGGAGGCGCTGCGGCGCGATGCCGGGCTCGCCGCGGGGCTGAACGTGCACGCCGGGCAGATCACGCACGAAGTGGTGGCGAAGGCGCTCGGCCTTCGCGCTCATCCGCTGCGCAGCGCCTGAGTCCCCAAAAAGGGAGGTAGTGTCAGCGCGGGCGTACCGCTACGCTACGGCCGCTATATCCAAACCTGGAGGTTTCCCGTGACGAAGATTGCGATGTCGGCCGTATGGGTGGCGCTCGCCGCCGCGGCGCAGGCCGCGCCGGTGACGTACCAGATCGATCCCGCGCACACCTATCCGAGCTTCGAGACCGACCATTTCGGTGGCGTGTCCGTGTGGCGCGGCAAATTCACCAAGACCTCCGGATCCGTGGTCCTCGATCGCGACAAGGGCGCGGGGACCGTAGACATCACGATCGATGCCTCGTCCATCGAGACCGGCAACCCGAAGCTCGATGAGCACGTCAAGTCGCCCGAAATGTTCGACGTGGCGAAGTATCCGACCGCGACGTACAAGGGCAAGCTCGCGGGCTTCAAGAACGGCGTACCGACACAGGTCGACGGGGAGTTCACGCTCCACGGAGTAACCCACCCGCTGGTGCTCACCATCAAGACCTTCAAGTGCGCCACTTACCCCGACAAGAAGGAGCATTGCGGTGCGGACGTCGCCGGCACCTTCAGCCGCGCCGACTACGGCATTGCGTATGGTGACAAGTACGGCTTCAACATGGAGGTGAAGCTCGCCATCCAGGTCGAGGGCGTGCCGGCGGGCTAGGCACGCGGGCGCCGTTGCGGCGCGCTCAACTGATCCGGGACTCAGCTGATCCGGGCCACGGCTTCACTGGCGAGCGCCAGTGAGGCCGTCAGTCCCGGTGACTCGATACCGAAGAGGTTGACCAGACCCGCCACCCCGTGGTGCGTTGCCCCCTCGACACGGAAGTCGGCCGGCGCCTGCATTGGCGCGTAAATCCGCGCGCGTATGCCGGCATAAGCGGGCTCGAGGGCCCCCTCCGCGAGCGCCGGCCAGTAGCGGCGGACCGCCGCATAGAAGCTCTGGCTGCGCCCGGGGTCGACGCTGAAATCGCAGGCCGCGACGGGCTCGACGTCCGGACCGAAGCGCGCCCGGCCTGCCAGGTCGAGTGTCAGATGGATCCCGAGTCCCCCGGGCTCGGGTATGGGGTAGATGAGGCGGCGGAAGGGCGCAGCTCCACGCAGCGAGAAGTAATTTCCCTTGGAGAGGTGCGCCCGCGGGATGAGCTCCGGCGGGAAGCCCTCGATCAGGCGTGCCACGGCCGGCGCCTGCACACCGGCGCTGTTGATGAGCCGGCGGACACGCAGAGCCGGTGGCGCACCGTTCACCCCAATCTCGATGCCGGCGCTTCCGGGGACGATCCGCGTCACCTCGCTCCGGCACACGAGTGTCGCGCCGTGCGACTCGGCCTCGGCGAGCAGCGCCTGCATGAAGGCGTGGGCGTCGACGATGCCCGAGAGCGGCGAATGCAGCGCCGCCCCACACTCGAGCTCGGGCTCGAGTGTGCGCAGCGCGGCGGCGTCGAGCCATTCGAGCCCGACCCCGCTTGCCTGCGCGTTGCGCGCGAGCCGCTCGAGCACGGGAATCTCGCCGCGGCCGGCGACGATGAGCTTGCCGAGCTGCCGATGAGGGACACCACGGTCGCGGCAGAACTCGTACAGACGATCGCGCCCGGCGATACACAGTCGCGCCTTGAGTGAGCCCTGCGGATAGTAGAGCCCGGCGTGGATCACTTCGCTGTTGCGGCTGCTGGCGCCCGACCCGGGCGCGGGCGCCGCCTCGAGGATCAGGGTCTCCTGGCCACGCAGCGCGAGCTCGCGCGCGATGGCAAGACCGACGACGCCCGCTCCGATGACCACCGCCTCGACGCTATCCATCGGCCGCGAGTGTAGCGTGCCGTACAATCGCTGCCCGCTGGACGGGAAAGGAGAGCGCCGTGACCGCCGTGAGTTACCGCCTGCAGGGCGAGGTCGCCGTGCTCGCCATCGCCAATCCTCCGGTCAACGCGCTGAGCCTGCCGGTGCGTACCGGGCTCATGGAGGGGCTGCGTCGTGCCGCGGGCGATGACGCCGTCGAGGCAGTGGTGCTCACCGGGTCCGGTGGCGTCTTTTCCTCGGGTGCCGACATCAACGAGATCGCTTCCGGTGCCGCGCTCACCCCGCCGACGCTCCGGGATCTGCAGGAGACGATGGAGGCGAGCCGCAAACCGCTGGTCGCGGCCATCGACGGGATCGCCTTCGGCGGCGGCTTCGAGATCGCGCTCACCTGCCACTGGCGGGTCGGCAGCAGCTCAGCCCGCGTAGGGCTCCCGGAAGTCAAGCTCGGCCTGCTTCCCGGAGCGGGAGGGACGCAGCGCTTCACCCGCCTCGCGGGCCCCGCCGCAGCGCTCGAGGCGATCACCAGCGGCGCTCCCATTGCGGCGTCCCGGGCGCTGGAGCTGCACCTGCTCGATGCGATCGGCGATGACCCGCTCGCCGCTGCCATCGAGCTCGCGCGCGCGGCGCTGCATGAGCGCCGGCCGCTGCGGGTGACGAGCGAGATCGGCGAGCACCTGCCGGAGGGCACCGCGGAGCTGTTCGCGGATTTTCGCCGGCGCATCGCCGCCAAGGCGCGCGGTCAGCTCGCGCCCGCGCGCATCATCGACAGCATCGAGGTCGCCTGCACGCGGCCCCGGGAAGAGGCCTTCCGGCTCGAGCGCCAGTACTTCCTCGAGTGCCGGGACAGTCCGCAGCGCAAGGCGCTGACGCATGTGTTTTTTGCGGAGCGCGAGGCGCGGCGCATTCCGGGATTGCCGCCGGACACCGAGCCGCTGCCGATCCGCACCGCCGCGGTCATCGGCGCCGGCACCATGGGCGGTGGCATCGCCATGAGCTTCGCCAATGCCGGCATTCCGGTCGCGCTGCTGGAGGTGTCCAGCGAGGCGCTCGAGCGCGGGCTCGAGGTCATCCGCCGGAACTACGCCGCCTCGGTCGCGCGCGGCAGCCTCACGCAGGCGCGCGCGGCGCAGACGCTGGCGCTGATCCGCGGCGTGAGCGATTACCAGGCGCTCGGCGATGCGGACATCGTCGTCGAGGCGGTGTTCGAGAGCCTGGCGCTCAAGCGCGAGGTATTCGCGCGGCTCGATGCGGTGGCCGCAGCGCACACGGTGCTCGCCACCAACACCTCGACACTCGACATCGATGCGATCGCCGCCAGCACGCACCGGCCGGCACAGGTGGTGGGGACGCATTTCTTCAGTCCCGCGAACGTGATGAAGCTGCTCGAGAACGTGCGTGGCCGGCAAACCTCCGCTCGGACGATTGCCACCGTCATGGCGCTCGGCAAGACGCTCGGGAAGATCCCGGTGCTGGCCGGCAACTGCGATGGCTTCATCGGCAACCGCATGCTCATGTTCTACGGCAGCGAGGCGGAGTTCCTGCTGGAGGAGGGCGCGACCCCGGAGCAGATCGATCGGGTGATGGAGGGATTCGGCTTCGCGATGGGCCCGCTCGCGGTGCGCGATCTCGCCGGCAACGACGTCGGCTTTCTCATCCGCAAGGGACGCACGCTGCCGGCCGATGAGCGCTGGTCGCCGATCCTCGAGCGCATCGTCGCCGCCGGCCGGCTCGGGCAGAAAACCGGCAAGGGCTTCTACCGTTACGAGGGACGCACGCGCAGCGTCGATCCGGAAGTGACGGCGCTCATCGAGGGGGTCTCGCGCGAGCTCGGCGTGCGCCGCCGCGCCATTCCCGATGAGGAGATCCTCGAGCGCCTGCTGCACCCACTGGTGAACGAAGGTGCTCGCATTCTCGAGGAGGGCATCGCGATCCGCGCTTCCGACATCGATGTCGTCTACGTGTACGGCTACGGCTTTCCGGCCTGGCGGGGCGGCCCGATGTTCTGGGCGGAGCAGGCGGGTCTCACGCGGGTGGTCGAGACCATGCGCCGACTGGCGCCGACGCACGGCGCGCGCTGGGGTCCCGCGGCGCTCCTCGAGCGACTCGCACGGGAGGGGTCGGGCTTCGGCAGTGTGCGCTCCCCGGCCGGTGGCCCGAGACACGGCTGAGGCCGGCAGTAACGCTGCATGTCGAGACACACCACTTCCTTGCTGCTGGCGCTCCTGTGCCTGCCCGCCGCGGCCTGGGCCGATCCGCCGACGGATGCGCACATGCCACCGCTGCCGGCAACGGTGACGGACTGGGCACGGGGCGCGCAGATCTTCCCGGGGCTCGGCGGCTTCCACCGCAGCATCACCAGCACGGCGGACGGCGCGCAGCAGTACTTCGACCAGGGCATGCGCCTGTTGTGGGCGTTCAATCACGATGAGGCCACGCGCTCCTTCGCGAAGGCCGCAGAGCTCGACCCCCACTGTGCAGCCTGCTACTGGGGCGTCGCGCTCACGGTGGGGCCCAACTACAACCTGCCGGCGATGCAGGAGCCGCGCGCACGGGTCGCGGCCGAAGCGCTGCGCAAGGCGCAGGAGAATGCCCCGCATGCCTCGCCGGTCGAGCAGGGACTGATCGCGGCGCTCGCGGTGCGCTACCCGACCGCCGGGCCGATCGGACCTGAGAATCTCGAGGCGCTGACGCGCGCCTATGCGGCGGCGATGGGCGAGCTGGCACAGCGCTTTCCCCAGGACCTCGACGTCCAGACGCTGTGCGCGGAAGCGGAGATGAACGTGCACGCCTGGAAGCTCTGGAGCGCGGCGGGTGTGCCCGCCGAGGGAACCCCGCAGATCGAGGCGCGCCTCGAGTCGGTGCTGCAGCGCGACCCGCGGCACCCCGGGGCAAATCACTACTACATCCATGCCATGGAGGCGTCACCGCATCCGGAAAAGGCGCTCGCAGCGGCCGCACACCTCCCGGGGATGATGCCCGCGGCCGGTCATCTCGAGCACATGCCCGCGCACATCATGCAGCGCGTCGGCAACTACGAGCAGGCGGCCGAGGCGAACCGCCGCGGCATCGCCGCCGACCGTGCGTACTTCGACGCCGTCGCACCCCCCGACTACTACCGCATGTACTTCGCACACAACTACGCCTTTCTCGCCTTCTCGGCCGCCATGGAGGGACGCAAGGCCGAGACGCTGGCGGCGGTGCAGGGCCTCGCGGCGCTCATGCCGCCCGCCATGCTGTCCGCCATGGGCGAGTCCGGGTGGAGTCTCGCACCGCAGTACGCGGCGCTGGTGCGCTTCGGCCTGTGGGATGAGGCCATCGCGCTCGGGGCACCGGATGAGCGCGCACCGGGACTCACCGCCGGCTGGCTCTACGCGCGTGGTGTGGCGCTCGCTGCGCGCGGGCGGCTGGAGGAGGCGCGCGCCGCGCTCGCACGGCTGCAGCAGCTCGCCGCGACTGCTTCCTCGCAAACCCCGGCTGGATTCAACACGCTGCCGGATGTGCTGCGTGTCGCCGTGCCGGTCGTCGCGGCACGCATCGCCGCCACCGAGCGGCATGACGAGGAGGCGATCGCGCGGCTGCGCGAGGCGGTCGCCGCGGAAGACCGCCTCGCCTACGACGAGCCCGCCGACTGGTTCTTCCCGGCGCGTCAGCTCCTGGGAGCGCAGCTGCTGATCGCCAGCCAGGCGGGCGCAGCGGAGCACGTCTACCACGAGGATCTGCGGCGCAATCCACGCAATGGCTGGGCCCTCTATGGCCTCGCCGCGGCGCTGCGCGCGCAGGGGAAATCGGCCGCGGCGGAGCGCGTGCGCCGGGAGTTCGAGGCAGCGTGGGGGCGCGCGGACGTCAGGCTGCAGGCGTCCGCCTTCTGGTTCGAAGGCGTCGATACCACCAGCTGCGAGTGTCAGCGCAGCACCGTCGCCCTCACTCGAGCGGCAGACGGGTCGTGAACTTCTTCGTTCGCAGCACGAAGCTGGTGTTGACCGAGCGCACGGCCTGCAGCTGCAGCAGCTGCGTCGAGAGGAAGTGCTCGTAGGCCTCCATGCTGGCGGCGACGATGCGCAGCAGGTAATCGTTCGCCCCGCTCATCGAGTGACATTCGAGCACCTCGGGCCGCTGCATCACGAGCTGATCGAATTCCCGCACCGACGCCGGATGGTGGTTCTCGAGCGAGACGACCGCGTAGGCGAGGATCGGCAGCCCGATGGCCGGAGCGCGCAGCAGCGTCGCGTACCCCTCGATGTAGCCGCCCTGCTCGAGCCGGCGCAATCGGCGCCAGCACGGCGCGGCGGAGAGGCCCACGCGCTTGGCGAGCTCCTGGTTCGAGACGCGGGCATCCGCCTGCAGCTCCTCGAGAATGCGGCGGTCGAGCCGGTCGAGCGTGCGGAGGGGCACAGGTGGCTTTTGCATGGCGGGTAGAGCAAGGAACTTGCTGAAGTAAGCCATTTACCGGCAATAATCGCAAGGTAATTGCACGACAGCGGGCATAAGCTGCGCGCCGTTACCCGGTGAGGTGCCTGCATGCCCGCGCACGCCGCTGCAACGTCGACTCCTTCCGTGCCGGAGCTGGCAGCGGCGCCGCAGACGGACTGGCGGCGCGTCACCTCGCTCCTGCACGCCTCGCGCGCTCTCGATGACATCGAGGAGCACCGCCTGGTGCCCGAACGCAAGGTGCTCTACCAGTTCTCCGCGCGCGGGCATGACTTCGCGCAGATCCTGCTCGGGCTGCAGCTCACCGATGCGCACGATGGCATCGGCGTCTACTACCGCTCGCGCCCGCTCATGCTGACACTCGGGGTGGGTCTCGAGGAGGCGGCCGCCGGTCCGCTCGCGCGCAGCGGCTCATTCAGCGCCGGACGCGACATCGGGGTGGTATTCAACCGCCCGGGTCATGGCGCACCGACCGTGCTGCCGGCCTGCGGCGGAGTGGGCGCGCAGTACACGCCGGCCGCCGGTTGGGCACAGGCCATCCGCTTCCGCCACGAGACACTCGGCGATGAGAGCTATGCGCGCAGCATCGCAGTGGTGCTCGGGGGCGACGCCTCGACCGCCACCAACGGGTTCTGGGCGGCACTCAACATCGCCACGACGCTCACCTTGCCGATGCTCTTCTACATCGAGGACAACGGCTACGGCATCTCCGTGCCAGCGCGCCTGCAGACTCCCGGAGGCAACATCGCCGCGAACCTGCGCGGGTTCGCCGGGCTCGCGGTGCTCGAGGGCGACGGCAGCGATCCGCGCGCCACGGAAGAGCTCACGCGGCGCGCGGTAGGCCAGGTGCGCGCGACGCGCGCCCCGCTCCTGCTACGCCTCACCGTGCCGCGCCTCTCGGGTCATTCCGGCCAGGATACGCAGGCCTACAAGTCGCAGGAGGCCCTCAGCGCGGAGCGGGCCCGCGACCCGTTGCGCCGGCTCGAGGAGTTCCTCGTGCCGCGCCTCATGCCGCAGGAGGAATGGGCACGCATCGCCAGCGAGGCGCAGCGGGACGTCGAGCTCGCCGTCGAGCGGGCGCTGGCGCGGGCGCAGCCCGATCCGGGCGAGCTCACCGCGTACGTCCACTCCCGCGGTGCGGATGGCTCACTGCAGCTGCAGGAGCAGGGGGGTCTCGCGCCGGAGGGGTGCACCTTCGCACCCGGCACCGGTGTGCCCGAGCCACACGGGGCGCGCATCAACATGCTGACCGCCATCCGCCGCACCCTCGATACGGAGCTCGCGCGCAACGACCGCCTGCTGGTGTTCGGTGAGGATGTCGGTCCCAAGGGCGGGGTGCATGCGGCGACTCTCGGGCTGCAGGAGAAGTTCGGCGCGGCGCGCGTGTTCGATACGAGTCTGTCGGAGGAGGGCATCATCGGTCGGGCCGTCGGCATGGCGCTCGCCGGGCTCCTGCCGGTCGCGGAGATCCAGTTCCGCAAGTACGCCGATCCGGCGGCCGAGCAGCTGAATGACTGCGGCACCATGCGCTGGCGCACGCGCAACCGCTTCGCCGCGCCGATGGTGGTGCGCATGCCCGGCGGGTTCTTCAAGTGCGGGGACCCCTGGCACAGTCAGACCAACGAGGTTGCCTGGGTGCACGGGGTCGGCTGGTACGTCGCCGTGCCCTCGAACGCCGAGGATGCCGTGGGTCTGCTGCGCGCGGCGCTGCGGGGCAACGACCCGGTCATCTTCTTCGAGCACCGCGCGATGCTCGATGCAGCCTGGGCCCGCCGTCCCTATCCCGGAGATGACTTCATGGTGCCCTTCGGCGAGGCACGCACCGTGCGCGCGGGGAGTGAGCTGTCGGTGATCACCTGGGGGGCCATGGTCGAGCGTTGCCTGCAGGCGGCCGATGAATC
Organism: Gammaproteobacteria bacterium; assembly: GCA_019235245.1. Taxonomy (GTDB): domain Bacteria; phylum Pseudomonadota; class Gammaproteobacteria; order Steroidobacterales; family Steroidobacteraceae; genus 13-2-20CM-66-19. The sequence goes on along the minus strand of JAFAKO010000138.1, from coordinate 4,738 downwards.
GCACATTGACGCAGAGGTGCTCGATCTGCGTACTCTCTCTCCCTGGGACAAGGGGGCGGTACGCAGCTCGGTGGAAAAGACCCGTCGGTGTCTCATCGTGCACGAGGACAACATCACGGCCGGCTTCGGCGCCGAGATCGCGGCGCTGCTGGCGCAGGAGAGCTTCTTCAGCCTCGATGCGCCCATCGAGCGGCTTGCCATGCCGGACATTCCCAGCCCGCACAGCCCGGTGCTGCTCGCAGCGGCTGTGCCGGGCGTCGCGCAGATCACGCGCGCCATCCAGCGGCTCGCCAGTCTCTGACATGAGCGGTGCGGTCGAAATCCGCGCGCCTGCCGAGCAGACCGAGGGCACTCGCTCGCAGCTGCTGCGTTGGCTCAAGCGCGTCGGCGAGCGCGTCGAGGAGAACGAGCCGCTCATCGAGATCGAGACCGACAAGGTCACCGTGGAGGTCGCGGCGCCGGGCGCGGGTGTGCTGCGGGAAATACTCAAGCGCGAGCAGGAAGAGATCGCCCCCGGCGAGCTGCTCGGCTGGCTCGATCCGCCGCAGAAGACGGCGCTCGCGGGGTCTGCCGGCTCCGTCGCGCACGAGGCGGCTCCCGCGAGGGCCAGCAGCGCGCATGGCGCGCCCGCAGCTGTCGCGCCTGCGGGCGCCGCGCGGGCGGCGGCTGCCGCGGCCGGGCAGCTGAGCCCCGCGGTGCGGCGACTGCTCGCCGAGCACGGCCTCGATGCCGCGAGCGTGACGGGCACCGGGGAGGGCGGCCGCCTGACCGTCGAGGACGTGCTGCGCGCCGCCGGACGGACGGAAGAGGGCGCAGCGGCGCCAGCGCCTACGCAGGCGGGCAATCCGGCGCCTGAGGTTGCGGTTGCGGGAGTGCGGCAGGTGCCGCACAGCGCGGTGCGCCGGCGCACCGCGGCACACATGGTGCAGAGTCTCCTGCACACGGCACCGCACGTGACGACCGTGTTCGAGGCTGACATGAGCGCGGTGCTCGCCGACCGGGCGCAGCGGCGCGAGAGCTTCGCGCAGCGCGGTGTCCCGCTCACCCTCACCGCGTACTTCGTGCAGGCTGCGGTCGCCGCCATTCGCGCGGTTCCCGAGGCCAACAGCCGCTGGACCGAAGCGGCGCTCGAGATCCATGAGGCGATCCACATCGGCGTGGCGACTGCCGTCGAGGGCTCGGGGCTCCTCGTCCCGGTGCTGCGTGATGCGCACCGTCTCGATCTCCTCGAGACGGCGCGCGGTCTCGAGGATCTCGTCAGCCGGGCGCGCGGCGGCAAGCTGGTGCCTGCCGATCTGCGCGGCGGCACGTTCACCATCTCGAACCATGGCGTGAGCGGCAGCCTGCTCGCCACGCCGATCATCATCAACCAGCCCCAGTCGGCCATCCTCGGCGTCGGCAAGCTCGAGCGAAGGCCGGCGGTGGTCGGCGAAGGCGAGGCCGAGCGGATCCTCGTGCGCCCGCGCTGCTACGTCACCCTCACGCTGGACCATCGCGTCATGGACGGCCAGCAGGCCAACCGTTTCATGCAGGTCTTCATCGACACCGTGGACAACTGGCGCTCGTGAGCGCCCCCGGGCTCGAGCCCATCGAGCGTGCCGGCGAGGATGAGCTGCGGGCGTTGCAGCTCGAGCGGTTGCGGTGGTCGGTGCAACATGCCTACGAGCACTCCGCGCCCTATCGCAGCAAGTGCCAGGCGGCGGGCATTCATCCCGCGGATCTGCGTGAGCTCGAGGATTTGCGCCATTTTCCCTTCACGGTGAAGGATGACCTGCGGGCCGCGTACCCGTTCGGGCTGCTGGCGGTGCCGCGCGAGCGGCTGGTGCGCCTGCATGGCTCGAGCGGCACGACCGGCCGGCCGACCATCGTCGGCTACACGCGGCGCGACATCGATACCTGGGCCACGCTCGTGGCGCGCTCCATCCGCGCCGCCGGCGGCCGCCCGGGCGACATCGTGCACGTCGCCTACGGCTACGGCCTGTTCACCGGCGGCCTCGGTGCCCACTACGGCGCAGAGCAGCTCGGCTGCACGGTCGTGCCGATGTCGGGCGGACAGACGCAGCGCCAGGCGCAGCTCATCCACGACCTGAAGCCCGATCTCATCATGGTAACGCCCTCGTACATGCTGGTGATTGCCGAGGAGCTCGTGCGCCAGGGGCTCGACCCGGCGGCGTGCTCCATGCGTGCCGGACTCTTCGGCGCCGAGCCCTGGACGGAGGCGATGCGCGCGCAGATCGAGGCGCGCCTCGGGTTGCATGCCCTCGACATCTACGGTCTCTCGGAGGTGATGGGACCGGGGGTTGCGAGCGAGTGCGTCGAGACCAAGGACGGGGCGGTGATCTGGGAGGACCATTTCTACCCGGAGATCATCGATCCGGACACCGCCGTGGTGCTGCCCGAAGGCCGCGCCGGCGAGCTCGTGCTCACGACACTCAGTCGTGAGGCCCAGCCCATGGTGCGTTATCGCACCCGCGATCTGAGCGCGCTGCTACCGCCCACCGCACGCTCGATGCGCCGCATGGCGCGCATCACCGGTCGCTCGGACGACATGCTGATCGTTCGCGGCGTGAATCTGTTTCCGAGCCAGATCGAGGCGGCGGTGCTGCTGATCGCGGGCCTCACGCCGCACTACGAGCTGGAGATCACGCGTGAGGCACACCTGGATCAGCTCGCGGTGCGGGTCGAGTGCCGCGCGGAGCTCGCGCACGCGGCGGCGCGGCGCGAGCTCGAGCGCGAGCTGCAACATCAGCTCAAGTCGAGCCTCGGCCTCGCCACGCGCGTCGAGGTTTGCAACCCCGGAACGATCGAGCGCTCAGCGGGCAAGGCGCGGCGCGTCATCGACCGGCGGCCGCGCGCGTAGCGCGGTCACGCGGCGCACCTGCAGCCCGCCGAAGCGCGCGTGCGCCGCGCGGTTCGCGGCCGGCAACGGCCGGCTCAAGCGGCGGGCGGCATCGGAGAGGTAGTCCTCGGCTGGCGCAAACACGCGTGCGTACAGCCGCCGGCACAGGCCGTAGGCGGCGGCTCCCACCCAGTCCTGCGGCAGCAGGGCGGGAGGCAGCAGCGGGTCCTGCAGATGGATCCTGCGATATTCGTGGATGAGGAGCGTGCGCACGACGAAGGCCGTCTCGCGGCTCACGGCGCCCGCCTCGAGCAGCGGCTCGAGCGCGGCGAAGCGCGCCAGGAAGCGTGCGTAGCGGCGCGCGAGCCCGGCGAGGTCCCAGCCGCGCGCCACCAGCGCACGGTCGGCCGTGAGACCTGCGCCGGAGCTGTGCAGCAGCAGCGCCCCGCGCGTCCCCGCGACCTCGCGCAGCCAGGCGCGGGCCTGCGGCAGCGTGCAGGCCGGATGCGCGAGCAGCGCCGGGCCGAGCTGCCCGAATCCGAGCCAGCGCAGCTCCGCCCGCGCCCGCCGTTGTCGCCCGGGAGGCAGCAGCACGAGCGTCCAGCGCCCGTTCCAGGAGTGCGGGTTCTGCCCGTAAATGCGCCGCGTCGCCTCGGCGAAGCGGGCGGCGCCCACGCGAGTCAGGCGGTATTCGCTGTGACGCCCGCCGCGGCGCGCCGCGAGCCAGCCATCGCGCGCCAGGCGCGCCACGGCGGTACGCACCGCGCGCTCGGCGAGCCCGAAGGGTGCCGCGACGCGGATGAGGCTGCCGAGTGCGATCGCGCCGCCACGCGGGGCGATGGCATCGCCGAAGATGGTGATGAGGAGTGAGGGCGCGCGCAGCGGCCGCTGCGCCTGGAACCGCCGCAATACCCCGCGGACCGGGCCCGGCAGCGGGGATGGCTGCGCAGCGCTCATCCCGCTATCGTGACACAAAAATACACCCCCCTGTGCTAGCCTTGTGTCACATCGGCGGTCGCACGGAAACACCCATGTATACCCAGGCACTCGATACCCCTGGCAAGGACGCAGCGGGCGCGGCCGAGGGCGACGCCCTGGCGGCGCGCTTCCAGGCGCGCGTCGATGCGGAGGAGAAGATCGAGCCCAAGGACTGGATGCCGGAGGCGTACCGGCAGACGCTCATCCGCCAGATCTCCCAGCACGCCCACTCGGAGATCGTCGGCATGCTGCCGGAGGGAAACTGGATCACGCGCGCGCCGTCGCTGAAGCGCAAGGCGGTGCTGATCGCCAAGGTGCAGGACGAGGGCGGACACGGCATGTATCTCTACAGCGCCGCCGAGACGCTCGGGATCTCGCGGGCGCAGATGCTCGAGCAACTCCTGTCGGGCGCGGCGAAGTACTCGAGCATCTTCAACTATCCGACCCTGACCTGGGCCGACATCGGTGCGATCGGCTGGCTGGTCGATGGGGCGGCGATCATGAACCAGATCCCCATCTGCCGCTGCTCCTACGGACCCTACGCGCGCGCCATGGTGCGCATCTGCAAGGAAGAGAGCTTTCACCAGCGCCAGGGGTTCGAGATCATGCTCACCCTCACGCAGGGAACGCGCGCACAGCGCTCCATGGCGCAGGACGCGCTCAACCGCTGGTGGTGGCCGTCGCTGATGATGTTCGGCCCGCACGACACCGACTCCGTGCATGGTGAGCAGTCGATGAAGTGGAAGATCAAGCGGTTCTCCAACGACGAGCTGCGACAGAAGTTCGTCGACGCGACGGCGCCGCAAGCGGAGTTCCTCGGGTTGCGCATCCCGGACGACGAGCTCCGGTACGACGACAGCACCGGTCACTACGTCTTCGGTGAGCCGGACTGGGACGAGTTCGCTGCTGTGCTGCGCGGCG
>JAFAKO010000247.1 GCA_019235245.1 Gammaproteobacteria bacterium | reverse complement strand
GTACCTCACTTACTCGAACCAGACCGCGGATGGCTTCGGAGCCATCACCGGCGGGCTCACCGATTTCTCGCCGCCGGCCGGTTACTACGCGCTCGATCACGATCAGCGCAATACGCTGAACGCCGGCCTGCAGGCGCAGCTGCCGTGGCACGCCTGGGCTTCGATGAACCTCTACTTCGGCTCGGGATTCTCCAACGGTGCAGCACCGCCGAGTCACCTGCCGAGCCACGGCACGCTCGACCTGAGCCTCGGTAAAGCCGTTGGAACGAGCCTGAGCGCTTCGCTCAGCGTGCTGAATGTCACCGACAAGCACCTGCTGATCGACAACAGCCTCACCTTCGATGGCGTTCACTGGAACTATCCGCGCGAGGTATACGCCTCATTCACGTACCGGTTCGCTTACTGACGCCCGGCGGGCCCGGGGCACGTGCCGGCGTGCCGGCCGCCGGAGCCCGCATGGCGGCTCGGTTATACTGAGCGACCCGAGGCTACCCACTCCCGCACATGCCAAAGGTCCTGCCTCTCAGTGGTAAGGCCGCCACGCCACCGGCAGCAACCGCTCTCGACTCGGTCGAGGAGTTGCTCACCGAGCTACGCAGCGGTCGCATGGTCATCGTGATGGACGATGAGGATCGCGAGAACGAGGGCGATCTCATCATGGCTGCCGAGCACGCTACCCCGGCAGCCGTGGCGTTCATGATCCGCCATACGAGCGGCATCATCTGCGTACCGATGGAGGAGTCCGGGCTGTCACGGCTCGACCTGCCGCAGATGGTGCCGGTCAACGACGAGTCGCAGCGCACCGCCTTTACCGTCTCGGTCGACCTGCGCGCCGGCACCACCACCGGCGTCTCTTCGCTCGATCGGGCGGCGACGATCCGCGCGCTCGCCGACCCCGGCTCGAATGCGGCGGACTTCGCCCGCCCGGGGCACATCTTCCCGCTGCGCTCGCGCCGCGGCGGCGTGCTGGTACGCGCCGGACACACCGAGGCGGCCGTCGATCTGTGCCGGCTGGCGGGCCTGCGGCCGGCCGGCGTGCTGTGCGAGATCATGAACGACGACGGCACCATGGCGCGTCGCCCGCAGCTGCAGGAGTTCGCCCGCGCCCACGGACTGCGGATCGGCACGATCGCCGATCTCATCCGTCACCGGCTGCGCACCGAGCGTACCGTGGTACGCATCTCCGAGCAGAAGGTGCAGACCGAGCTCGGTGAGTTTCGCCTCTACGCCTACCAGGACGAGGTGAGCCTCGAGGTGCATGTCGCCCTCGCCCACGGCCGGCTCGACGGCAAGGAGCCGCCGCTGGTGCGGGTGCACGTTGCCGACACGCTGCGCGACCTGCTCGGCCTGCGCGGGGCCTCACGCGCCTGGACCCTGCGGGCGGCGATGCAGCGTATCGTGGAGGCGGGCAACGGTGTGGTGGTAGTGCTGCGCCACGAGGAGAGCGCGCGCGAGCTCGCGGAGGCTGTGCGCTCCTTTGCCGCGCCCGCGGCACCCGCTGCGCCCGATGCTGCGGCCGACAGCACCGTCGAGGGAACGGTGCTGCGTACCTTCGGTGTCGGCGCACAGATTCTCAAGGATCTCGGCGTGAAGCACATGCGCGTGCTCTCGGCGCCGAAGCAGATGCACGGCATCTCCGCTTTCGGCCTCGAGGTCGAAAGCTACGTCGGGGACGAGGGGTGAGCGCCCATCTCATCGAAGGGGAGGTGTCTGCGCGCGGACGGCGGGTCGCCATCGTCGCGGCGCGCTTCAACGACTTCATCGTCACGAGTCTCCTCAAGGGCGCGCGCGCCGCCTGGCACGAGCGCGGCGGCACGCCGGAGAACCTCACCGTGGTGCGCGTTCCCGGGGCATTCGAGCTGCCGGTGGTCGTGCGCCGGCTCGCGGCGAGTGGCCGTTACGACGCGCTGGTGGCACTCGGCTGCGTGATCCGCGGCGACACGCCGCACTTCGACTACGTCGCCGGCGAAGCCGCACGGGGCCTGCAGCTCGCCGGACTCGAGACCGGCGTGCCGGTCGCCTTCGGCGTGCTCACGGTGGACTCGCTCGAGCAGGCTCTCGAGCGTGCAGCCACGAGCGCCGGAAACAAGGGCGGCGAGGCCATGGAGAGCGCCCTCGAAACGGCCGCCGTCATGGCGCGCCTGTGAGCGCCGGATCGGGCACACCGCAGCACGCGCGCGCCTTCAGCGGTATGCGCAGCGTCGCGCGCAAGCTCGCGTTGCAGGCGCTGTATCGCTGGCAGCTGAACGCCGCGCCGTGGCAGGACCTGGTGCGGGAGTTCGGCGAAGCGGAGGACATGTCGCGGGCCGATGCCGAGTACTTTCGCACCCTGGTCGAGGGCGTGTGGCGCGGGCACGACGAGCTCGACGCGCGGCTCGCCGCATTCGCCGACCGTGAGCCGCGGCTGCTCGACCCGGTCGAGCGCGCGGTGCTGCTCATCGCGCTCTACGAGCTCAGCGCGCGCCCGGAAGTGCCCTACCGCGTTGCCATCAACGAGGCGGTAGCGCTCGCCAAGCGCTTTGGCGCCACCGATGGTTTCAAGTTCGTGAACGCCGTGCTCGATCGCGCCGCGCGCTCGCTGCGGCCGCACGAGCACTGATTCGCGATCTTTGCCGCCTGCGCAGGTAGGTACATGCCGCTCTCGGAATTCGCGCTGATCGAGCGCTACTTTCGCGCCTGCGGCGCCGAGCGCGCCGATGTGACGCTCGGCGTCGGCGATGACGCGGCGCTGCTGCAGGTAGCCCCCGGCTGTGAGCTGGTGGCCGCCACCGACACGCTGGTCGCCGGCGTGCATTTCCCCGCGGGCTCGCCCGCGGACTCGATCGGGCACCGCGCGCTGGCGGTGAACCTGAGCGATCTGGCGGCCATGGGCGCGCGGCCGGCGTGGGCGCTGCTCGCGCTCACGCTCCCCGAGGCGGACGAGGCCTGGCTCGGCGCGTTCGCGCGCGGGCTCGGCGAGCTCGCGCTCACCCACGGCGTGGCACTGGTGGGCGGGGATACGACGCGCGGACCATTGACCATCACGGTGCAGCTGCTCGGCAGCGTGCCGGCGGGCCGGGCGCTCACCCGCGCCGGCGCGCGCGCCGGCGATGTGCTGTTCGTTTCCGGCACGTGCGGCGATGCGGCGGCGGGACTCGCCATCGAGCAGCGCCGGCTCACCGGAGCTGCCGAGGCGCGCAACTGGCTGCGCGGACGCTTCCTGTATCCGACGCCGCGCGTCGCGCTCGGTGAGCAGCTGCGCGGCTTGGCGAGCGCCTGCGTCGACGTATCGGATGGACTGCTCGCGGACGCCGGCCGGCTTGCGGGTGCCAGCCACGTCGGCGCCGAGCTCGCCTGGAGCGAGCTGCCGCTGTCGGAGCCGCTCGTGACGCTGCTCGGTGAGCGCCGCGCGCGCGAGCTCGCGCTCAGCGGCGGCGACGACTACGAGCTGTGCTTCGCGGTGCCACCGGAACGGCTGGCCCGGCTGCTCGCGCAGCTGCCGCCGCCGCAGTGGCGCTACACGCGCATCGGCGCGCTGCGGGCGGCACCCGGGGCGGTGGTGGTGCGGGATGGGACTGTGATGGAGTTCTCGCATTCCGGCTACGAGCATTTCCGCTGAACGTGGCGGAGCGCCGGGATCCGCGCGCCCGGGCGCGGCGGCGGCGGCCGCGAGGGATGCATCACAGTCGCTCGAGCGCGCGACACCTTATCCTGACGCGCCGTTTCGAAACAGCGCGCCACCCGATGACACTACCGGTCTCGAAGTCCGTGCCCATGCCCAAGCCCGGTGCGCGCACCCCGGAGCGGATCGGCAAGTACGTGGTCATCCGCGAGGTGGGGCGCGGCAGCACCGGCATCGTCTACCTCTCGCACGATGCCTACTATGGCCGGGACGTCGCCATCAAGGTCTACAACATGGACGCCGGCGGCGACGAGGAGCGCGCCCGCATCGCCCGCAAGATGTTCCTCTCCGAGGCACACCTGGTCGGCATGCTGCAGCACCCGCACATCCTGCCGATCTATGACGCGGGTGAGGAGAACGGTCACTGCTACATCGTGACCGAGCACGTGCACGGCGCGCGCACGCTCGCCGCCTACTGCCGTCCCGACAACCTGCTGCGCATCGACGACACCGTCGAGATCATGTTCAAGTGCGCCAAGGCCCTGCATTACGCGCATTCACGCGGTGTCATCCACCGCGACATCAAGCCCTCCAACATCATGCTCACGCAGGACAGCGACGTGCGCATCATCGACTTCGGCATCGCGCTGGTGTCGGACTCGGACATCTCACGCATCGAGGGTATCGCCGGCAGCCCCTCCTACATGTCACCCGAGCAGGTGCAGAGCCTCGAGCTCACCAACCGCTCCGATCTCTACTCGCTCGGCGCGGTGATGTACGAGCTCCTCACCGGCGCGCGCCCGTTCCGCGCCGGCAACCTGCAGAAGCTCCTGCACCAGATCGTCTATGCCACCCCGCCGCCGATCCACACTCTCCGCAAGGACGTGCCGGAGGAGATCGAGATGGTGGTGGCGATGGCGATGCAGAAGGACCCGGAGAAGCGCTGCAAGACCGGCCTCGATTTCGCCGCCGAGCTCACGCGCGTGCACCAGCGCCTGCGGGAAGAGAATTCGCGCATCGACCGCCAGGAGCAGTTCGGTGTGCTGCGGCGGCTGAAGTTCTTCCACGAGTTCTCGCACGCGGAAATCTGGGAAGTGCTGCGCGCCAGTCACTGGCAGGACTACGCCGCCGGGGAAGAGATCGTCAAGGAAGGCGAGATGGACGATCGCTTCTACATCCTGGTGACCGGCGCCTGCTACGTCGAGCGCCACGGCCAGCGCATCGGCGCGCTCGACACCGGCGACTGCTTCGGCGAGGCGAGCTACGTGCCGGGCGCGAAGCGCACCGCCACCATCCGTGCCGCGGGCGCAGTGACGGTGCTGAAGGTGAGCTCGACGCTGCTCGAGCAGGTGTCCGCGTCCTGCCAGCTGCGCTTCAATCGGGTGTTCCTGAGCACGCTCATCGCCCGCCTGCAGAGCGCCGAGGCGCGCCCGGTCCCCGCATCCTAGATCGCGGGCTGCGCGCCGGCGGGCTCACTGCAGGTCCGCTGCGAGCACGACCACGTGGCGTGAGCTCGGCAGCGTGAGACTCACCGCGGTCTTCGCCGAGTTGAGCGCGAAGGAGTAGCCGTACAGATAGAACGTGCGATTGTCGACGGCGCCGCTCGGGTTGAGGCGATAGGGCATGCTCAGCGCCTTGACTTCCCCGGGGTAATTCTGCGGCGCGAACCAGTCGCTGAGGCTCTGCGTGAAGCTCGCCGAGGTGCCATCGCTGTAATTCACGGT
>JAFAKO010000207.1 GCA_019235245.1 Gammaproteobacteria bacterium | reverse complement strand
GATTCTTCGACAACCGCGATTCCTCGAGCTTCGCGACCCGGGGAACCGCCGCGCAAATCGTCTATTTCCGCTCCGCTACGGGTCTCGGCGCGAGCCGCAGCTGGGAGACACTCGAGGCGGCGGCGCGCCACGTCATACGCGCCGGCGTGACCACGCTGTGGCTGACGGCCGCCGGAGGCTCGGAACTCGGCAGCACGCTGCCCGCCGACCGCGCCTTCTCGCTCGGCGGTCCGCAGAGCTTCCCCGGTTACTCCCCGGGAGAGGTACGAGCCGACAAGTACTGGAGCGTGCAGGGCACCGCGCTCTGGCGGGTTGCCGACATCCTGCCGATCGCCAACCAGGCGCTGTACAGCGGCTTCGGCGTGGAGGGTGGTCACGTCTACGAGCGCATCGATCGGGTGGCAGATGGAGCGCTCTACGGGATATCCGCGTACCTGGGCGGACGCACGCCGCTCGGCACCCTGACGATCGGTGTCGGCAAGGCGACGGGCGCGTGGGCCGGATGGGTCACCCTCGGAACACCGGTCGGCTCCGGGTCGATTCTCGATCATTCGATGTTCCGCTGAGCCGCCTTGGCCGCCACCAGCTCATCTCCGCGCAGCACCCCGGCGGTCCTCCGGCGAGTTGCCAGGGCCATCGGCCTGGCACTCCTGGTGCTGACGATGCTCGGCGTGGGCGGCTGGGAGGTGCTGGCGTTGCGCTACTGGGATCATGCGAGTCCGCTGCTGCGCAGCGCATTGTCGTGGACGCTCGCGCTCGTCTCCGGCGGACTCGTCATCGGGTTTCTGCTACGGCGCTGGCGCCGGCGCTCGCTGGCCGCGTTTGCGGTGCTGTTCGCTCTGGTGCTCATCGCCTGGCGGGGCATCGCGGCCTCCAATGACCGCGACTGGCAGACCGACAGCGCGGTGCTGGCCTATGCCACCATCGATGGCGACCGCATCACGCTGCACAACATCCGCAACTTCGACTACCGCACCGAGAGCGACTTCACGCCGGCGTACTACGACCGCACCTTCTACCTGAGTCAGCTCGATGACGTCGATCTGTTCGCGGTCTACTGGATGGGTCCGGCGATCGCGCACACCTTCCTCAGTTTCGGTTTCAGCGACGGCGGACACGTGGCGATCTCCATCGAAGCGCGCAAGGAGAAAGGCGAGGGCTACTCCTCGGTACAGGGGTTCTTCCGGCAATACGAGCTCTATTACGCCGTGGGTGACGAGCGCGACCTGGTGCGCCTGCGCACCAACTACCGGCACGATCCGCCGGAGCAGGTGCACCTCTACCGGCTGGAGGGCAGCGCGGCCGCAGGACGCCGCCTGTTCCTCGCTTATCTGCAGAGGATCAATGGCCTGAGGGAGCACGCCGAGTGGTACAACACCCTCACCAGCAACTGTACCAACAGCATCTGGTCCCTGACCCACCTGCTGCCCGGGCACGTGCCGTACTCGTGGAAAATCCTCGTGAGCGGCTACCTGCCGGAATACCTCTACGAGCAGGGCAGGCTCGATACCAGCGTGTCGTTCCAGGAGCTGCAGCGGCGCTCGTACATCAACCCGCTGGCGCAGCAGGCGGATCAGGCGCCGGACTTCTCGCGGCGGATCCGCGCGGCGGAGCCGGAACGGGTCCGGCTGCGGTGAGCTAGAAGCGGTAGCCGAAATTCACGAGGCCGTGCGTTCGCTGCCCGAAGCCGGCCTCCACTACGAGCTCGAAACGACCCGCCACGAGCGAATGGATGCCGACGTCGTAGTTCCAGGCTGGCGCCTGCAGCTCCACCGCGAAGGTGAGCGGCTGGCCGCCGGGACCGGCGACGGTCCCCTCGAAATGATCGATCTTCTTGACCCATCGTCCACCGATATACGGCTGCACCGCGCCGGCGTTGTAGCCGAGCCTGACGGAGGCGGTGTCCGTCCGCAGCTCGCTTCCCTCGACTCCGGATTGCGAGGACTGGAGATGGGTCCACACGGTGGAGTAGTCCATCGATGTGAACCAGGATTGGTAGGCGTACATCAGGACGAAGCCGCCACCGCCGTAGTAACCGGTGAAGTCGAGATCGAGGTTGACATCTCCGCGGATCACCTCGGGCGGACGACCGCCGCTGACTCCGAGCGGAAGGTCGAGACCGGTCGCGCGTACGTTGAGCTTCACCCCGCCGAAGGTCGCGAACACGTTCAGGAACGGCAACACCCACACATCGGCACGGCCGCCGTACGTGAAGGGGTGGACGTTCGCATTGCCGCTCACCGAGGCGAGCTCGTTGCCGCCCACCGATGCGGAGAAACTCTTCACGTCCCATTGCCCGGAGAGGTCCAGCATGACCACGTTGATCCCGTACGGCGGCAGAAACTTCTTGCCGTCGAGGAGCGACTTCCACAGCGGGAAGATGGAGTCCTCGTTGGTCGCGCTGTCACCTCCGACTGCGGCTACAGGCCCGGACTGCTGCGCATCCGCGGGCGCCGGCACGAGGAGCGCAATCACCATGAGAGCGAGGGCGAGAGTGATGCAGCGCAAGGGAGCCTCCTCGACGTACGCGTCACGGAGCGCCATCTTGACCTCCAGGGTTTCACTCGGGCAAGTCATTGTTTCGCCGGGGCGTCGGGAACGTAGTCGTGCACCACCGGCGCAACCTCATCCGCCGGGCGCGGTATGGACGACTGCAGCCCGGAGTTCCGGCGCGTGCGGCCCGCGGTAGCCTTGAAGATGGGGCCGGAGCGGTCCTCGTCGCATTGCAGACAGGCGTTGAGTCGGCCGTCCCTGTGAGCCGGCGCCTCGCCAGTTATCCAGCTCCACACGCAGACACCGAAACACTGATGACGGGTGTTGTCGATGTTGTACAGCCAGGTTTGCGCGCATGCGCTGCTGAGCCCGAGTTCCTCGAGGCACATCAGGCGCGTGGACGATCCCCAGTCGATGCCGCACCGGCGCACGGGCGTCGTAAGGTCCGGCCGCTCGATGTAGACCGACAGGTCCTGCAACGTCGAGCAGGTGCCGCAGACGCCGAAGTGCGTGACGGCAAATCCGGCCGTGCGCGCGGCCTCCTGGTTGGCGAAAGTCGCAAGACGGTAATGCACCTGGTCCTTCTCGAACCGCACACCGCAGACGCTCTCGGCGGGTATCGGCGGCAGCTCCCCGCCGCGCCCGGTGAGATAAGGATCGCCGTTCTTCAGCTCGGGTGGCGCGATCGGTATCTTGGAACGGAGTGCAGCGAGCAGCCTCGCGCACTCCGGTGAGGAAGCGGGCACCGCGGTCGGTTGCGGCGCCGGCGCGTCCGGCTCGGTGGCGGCAGGCAGGGGGGTGATCGATTGCCACGCAAGCCCGCTCAGCACGGCCAGCAGTGTGCCGCGCGCACTCTCTCGCCGGCAGCCGCCGGTGTCACGGCCTGGAGGGTGCCGCGATCTCCGCCCACTCCACATTGGTGACCTGGTCCTTCACCCGAAAACGCAGATTGAGAAAGTCCCAGTCCATCACCAGGAAAGCCTGGTCCAGCTGCGCGAGCAGCGGGTCCAGCGCCGAGCGGGGCGTGTCCTTGCGCCGCAACGCCTCGAGGAGCTTGTCGCGCGCGTCGCTCACTTTCTTGTTGGCTCTCTCCTGAGTCCATTCCCACTGGCTGATGGCGGACAGCACGGCGTCCTTGCGCCGCTCGTCCGTTATGACGCGCTTGACGGTTTTCTTCATGCTGGAGATGGGTTGGTCATAGACCACCAGCGCGCTCGCCGCGCCACCGCCGAAGAAGAGCCACATGGCCAGCAGTATCAGCGCCTGGCCGCGCTCGCGGCTCTCCGGGATGCTCATTTGTGCTCCGCATCGGGGCGGGCCGCGCTCACCTGTTCGTACAACTTCGTTTCCGCCTTGCCGATGGCGCGCCATTCGTCGGCGCTCGCGAGCGCGGCGAGCTCGAAGTGCAGGTCCAAGGCTTCGTGGCGCGCCTGGATGCGCTTCGCCCGGTAGTCCGCGAACAGCTGGTCGAATGCGCTCCTTGGGGCCTCGTAGTCGACGTTCAGCTTGCGATAACTGTCGACGAAAGCCGCAGTCTCCTGACCGAAGCGGCGGTGCAGCGCCTGCAGCCGGTCGACGATCGAGAGCATCTGCGCTTTGCGTTGCTCATCGGTAACCTTGCCCGAGACCTCCTGGCGCAACTCCTCGCTGTACTGTTGTATCGCTTCGGTCTTGGTCTGTTTGCTGCCGCATGCGCAGACCCACAGCGCCGCGACACACAGCGACAGCGCGACGAGCGCGTGGCAACCGATACCGCGGGTCGTGCTCTGCATGGTGAAATCGTACTATAACCACGCACGCACTTCGCCGGGAGACCGACATGCGAGCCACCGTGTCCGCTCTGCTGACCGCGACGTTCCTCCTTGCATCCGTGAGCGGCGATGGCCAGCAGCAGAATGCAGCGCCAGCCGCTGCGCACATGACGCGGGCCTCGCGCCATCATTTCCTCCCCGCCACAGCGGAGAACGTGCAATGGGGCTGGTACGACCCGACCGAGAAGCCGAAGCTGGTGATCAATTCCGGCGACACGGTATCCATCGAGACGCTCTCGCACTCCCTCGGGCAGATCAAACCCGGCACGGACATGGAGCGGATCGTGGAGCTGCGCAAGGAGAATGACGGCGGCGGCCCGCATTCGATCACCGGGCCGATCTATGTGACCGGGGCGGAGCCCGGCGATACGCTCGAGATTCACATCCTGCGGATCGTTCCCAAGGAGGACGCATTCAACTTCAATCTCCCGGGCAAGGAGTTCCCGGCAGTAGGTCTGCTCGCGTCGGAGTTTCCCGAGGGGTTCGTGCGTTACTACAAGCTGGACCTGGCGCGGATGCAGACGGAGTTCAAGCCGGGAATCGTGATCGATCTGCACCCCTTTCCGGGGACCTTTGCCGTGGGCCCGGATCCGAACGAGCCCGCGGCGAAGGCCGGACCGCCGATACGTGACGCCCGGGGACGCACCAGCACGCTACGCCCATGGAAGAACGGCTCGAATATGGACCTGAACGAGCTGCAGGCCGGCGCGACGCTGTACCTGCCGGTATTCCTGCCGGGCGCGCTGATCTGGACCGGCGATTCGCACTGTCGGCAGGGAAATGGCGAGGTGAACCTCACGGCACTCGAGTGCGCCTACAAGGAGATCGAGATCCGGCCGGTGGTGCGCAAGGACCTGAAGACCGACTGGCCGTGGGCCGAGACCAGCACCGACTGGATTTTCATGGGCTACGACGAGGACCTCACCCAGGCGATGAGGATCGCCGTCGAGCAGACGGTGCAGTGGCTCGCCACCCAGCACATGGTCCCGATGAGCCGTGAGGAAGCCTACGCCTTGACTTCCATGGTGGGCGACTGCCGCGTGACGCAGGTAGTCGATATCCGCAAGGGCGTGCATTGCATGATCCCGAAGCACATCTTCGCCGGGTACCAGGCGGCGCACGTCCGCGACAAGTTGTGAGGCCGCCCCCCTGAGATCGCCGGGGCGGCAGCAGATCGCTCCGTGCTAGCGGGTATGAAGCCTGCGGTTCCGCACGATGGCCTCGCTCAGACGCCGCATGTCATCGAGCGTCCTGCGGGGTCTCGGCCGCACCGTGATCGACCGCACGTCGGTGCTGTACGGATCGAAGCTCTGCGCTGACGGCGCAGCGCCCGGCTGCTGCAAGGCAGATTCTGGTAAAACCCGGATACGCACGGTGTCGGCATACGCGTCCACCGTGCCGGATTCTTCTCCCTCCAATTCATTGGCCATTGGGCACCCTCCGACAAGCATCCCCAGCATGCACCGCCGCAAGAGCCCACGGAGAGTCGGTGGCCACAGTCGTCGCCGCCCGCAGACACGCGAGAAGTATGAAGTTAAAAAGGTGGCCGCCGGACCTATCCCGTTGGGCCAGTCCCTTGCCGTCGCGTGCGCCGTTTGCCGAGTGGTCGGTCCGATGGAGCGGCATCCTCAGACCGGTAGTAGTTCTGTACCGAGAGCAGCATCCGATCCAGATTGCAGACGAAGCCGAAGGGGCCCGTCGGCCCGGAGCCCGGGGACGCGTCCACGCTCGCGGCACGCTCCGGGCTCGAATTGCGGCAGGCCTCTGCGCCGGTTCCAATGACGGTGGAGCCACCACCGCCCGCGTCGATGGCGAGCGCGCAGAAAGCGAGCACAGCTATGAGCAGCAATACTGCGTGGAATCGCATGGCCGCATGGTGCGCCGCGGCTCCATCCGCCACTGCGTGCCCCGTCACATAAATCAGGAGCGCCGCGCAATAAAAAAGGGCTCACCCGCCCGAGCCGGGTGAGCCCCTCGTGAGCGGGCGTCAATCGTGATCGTCGAAGAGATCGCTGATCACCTGCACGTCCGGTCGGCAGGCGTTGTTCAGGCACGGCACGCCGAAGCCGGCTTCGAGCGACTTCAACAGCGAGAAGTGCGTATAGAAGCGATGACTGACGCGGCCCTCCTGCTCACCCCTGTTGGTGGCGACGACGAGCGTCACCTGGTTGGTGATGGGTGCGTTGCTGTAATCGCTCTCGTCCCACACGATCACGATGGCATTGCGACCTTCTTTCCAGGCCGGGGAGGAGCGGATGGCGGTCACGATGCGCTCGAGTGCCACATCGCCCTGGTACATGAGCGCCGGGTTCAACCCCTGCACGGTCCCCACATCGTTCGGATCGGAGTCGCATTGCGGACCCGCGCCGCTGCGGCCGTGCTGGTCGTTGCACTGGTTCGGCACGATGTAGGCAAAGCTCGGCACCGTACCCTTCGCCAGATCGGTGAAGAGGCCGTGCTTGCCGTCGAAGCCGACGACCCGGGAGAGGCTCAGCCGCGGATCCGCACCCTGCTCGATATCGGCGAAGTAGGCGAACGGATCGTGCTTGACCGCGTACAGGCCCACGACTCCATCGGTGACGCCTGAGTTCGAGGGCGGGTTGAGGTTCGAGAACAGGCCATCGGCGAGGTTCACCCCGTCGGCTCCGGAGGGCGGCAGGCTCTCCTCGTAGGCTTTCCAGGTGCGTCCGCTCGCCACGAGCTCGTGCGCCAGGCTGAGTGCCACGGTGTGCTCGGCGGGATAGCCGACCGTGCCGTCGACGTTGATCACCGGTCCCGGCGAGTTGCCTTCCAGGTTGCTGTTGTCGATCACCGGTGTAGCCGCATCGGTGCCGCTGCCGCTCAGTGGGCAGATATTCGGATACGAGCTCTCATCGAGCGAGGGCACCCCGGTGCTCAGGTTGGTCTGGCAGGCGCCGTTGTGCCAGTCCGGCGAGTGATCGTTGATGACACCGAAGTTGGAGCCGCCGACGATCTCGAGATAATTCGTCAGGCTGGGGTGCGCCACCGCAAAGTAGTTGGCCGCGAGGCCGGAGTGCCGGGCGAGGCTGTTGAGGAACGGCATCTGGGGATTGCCGATCACCTCCCCATACCCATGGTTCTCCATCATGACCAGGAACACGTGATCGAGCGGCCCGACGCCCTTGGGAACCGGACCTTCATCTGCCAGCGCACCGAAGCTGGCGCAGGCCGCCAGCGCCGCGGCCGCGAACGTGCGAATATGAATCTTCATACTGTCTCCGTCGTGGTTTGTACGCGCCCCGCCCGGGGAGGCATGGCTGGCGCGGCGATTCGTTCCCGACCGTCGGCGAGTGGATTTATCCGACGGCCCGTGTTCTTCGGCGCGTGCCTTCCCCGCAGGACACGCTTTGGACGCTCGGCACGCTAGCGTCCGGGAATTGCGATCCCGTGAAGCTTGTATGACTGCGCCGTGAATGCCCCGCTGACGCCACAGCCGCACGGCGGTGCCGGTTCCCGGGGAGTCAGTCCTCATCTCTAATGATCGAGCAGCTTGTCGAGCGGCTCGATCTTCTTCAGCTCGGCCGGGCGGTCGAGCACGGGCGCACCGCGGGGGTCGCGCTGCTGCGGGGGAATGCCCGAGGTGTTGACGTACCAGTTCACCAGGCGCGTCTCGAGCGCCGCCTGAATCCCGCGCACGGAGCTGTCGCCGTAGAGATTCCTCTCCTGCCGCGGATCTTCGCGGCAATCGTAGAGCTCGCCCTGGTCGTTGGGGCGCGCAATGTATTTGTAGCGGCCGGTGCGGACCGCGGCGCAGCGGGTGATGGTGTCGGGCCGCTCGTTCTGCAGGCGCGTCTTGGGAGCATAGAGACCCGCGATCACCGGCTCGAACGCCTGTGGCTCGTAGGTGTTGTAGCCGCCTTCGGTGAAGGCGGCACGCGCGGCATCGCCGGGCGCACCGCGCAGCTGCGGCAGGAGCGTGCGTGCGAAGTGGGTGTGCACCGCGCGCACCCCGGCCAGGTCGAGAAAAGTCGCCATCACGTCGTAGAGCTCCACCAGCTCTGGTGAAACGTGGCCGGCAACGCCACCGGGCACGCGCCCGATGAGCGGCACGTGAGTGAGGCAATCCTCGAGCCCCGAGGGCCACTTCTCCACGAGCCCGTAATCACCCGCGTAGTCGCCGTGGTCCGAGCACACGAGCAGTGCCGTGTCACGGTCGTGCTGGGTGCGCTGCAGTGCTTCCAGCAGCTCCCCCAGCAGCCAATCGGCGTAGGCCACCTGGCCCAGATACACCGCGCGCACCTTGCGGAATTGCTCCGCGGTAGCGTGATCGAGGCCGCCGTACTCGCGTAACGCCGCGTGGAAGCGCGGCCGGCGCGGCAGGCCGGGCGGCGCCAGCGGTCCTGCGTCCGCCGCTCGGTACAGGTCATAGAAATCGGCCGAGATGGTGTACGGCGGATGCGGCTCGAAGAGCGCGAGACAGATACAGAAAGGTCGCTCGGTCTCGCGGCGCTCGAGCACCCGGATCGCAAGCTGCAGGGCGGCGTAGTCGCCGTTGCCGCGGCGCTCTCCGGAAGGTGGCAGCAGCATGGTGTTGGGCCGCTGCGCCTGACTGATGGCGGCGAACTGCTCGGCGGGATTGTTGGGATTGCGCCATTCCGTCACGCTGTCCGCGAAG
Source organism: Gammaproteobacteria bacterium (assembly GCA_019235245.1). Lineage (GTDB taxonomy): Bacteria > Pseudomonadota > Gammaproteobacteria > Steroidobacterales > Steroidobacteraceae > 13-2-20CM-66-19. The sequence continues at coordinate 5,038 of JAFAKO010000207.1, read as the reverse complement.
CTCCCGGGAGCGAGCACATCGTTCTTGCCGAACAGGAACACGTCGTAGCCCGCCTGCCGCAGATAACGGAACAGGTTGGGCTCGTCGGGCTTGAGGAAATCGTAAAGACTGCGGTGGCCGCGCACGCTGGTCGGCCATCCGGTGAGCATGCTGCAGCGGGAGGCGCCGCACACCGGAAACTGCACGTGACAGTTGACGAAGCGGGTGCCGGTCTGCGCCAGCTGATCGAAGTTGGGAGTCCTGCTGAGGGGATTTCCGTAGCAGCCGAGCGCGTCCGCCCGTAGCTCATCCGGCATGAAGAGGATCAGGTTGGGCCGAGCGCTCGCGTCCGCGGCGGCCACGGGCGGGCTCGCCAGGGAGCTGAGCGCCCAGGCACCGGACAGACCGAGGAGCTCGCGGCGATTCCATTTCCTGTCGCCCATGGGGGCTGGAGCCTACTGCGCGTCGCGCGCGCCGTCACGCAGCCGGCGCCGCGCTCACTGACCGGTGCGGAAGCGCGTCCAGGCGCGCGAAACGAGACGCGAATAGTTGAGGCCCACCGGCGCGCTGCTGACCAGACGCGCGCGAGTCGCAGCATCGGGGTATACGGCGGGATCGCTCCGCACGGACGGCTCGATGAGCGGCAGCGAGGCGGCAATGCCGTTCGGATACCTGATGTAGTTGCTGATCTGCGCGATCACCTCCGGCCGCATGAGGTAGTTCAACCACAGCGCGGCGTTATGGGGATGGGGCGCGTCGGCGGGAATCGCCATCATGTCGATGGTCGTCAGGGCGCCTTCGCGCGGGATCAGGTACGCAATATGCGCGCCGGTCGCCGACTCGATGGCCCGGTTACGCGCGGCCTCCACATCGCCCGACCAGGAGAGCTCGAGACACACCTCGCCGTTCGCCAGTGGCGCGGTCGGATCGGCAACGATGTTGCGCACGTACGGGCGTATGGCATGCAGCAGCTGCGCGGCGGCGAGCACATCCTGCGGGTCCTGCCGCCGCGGGTCGCGCTGCAGATAGATGATGGCCGATGCGAACACATCGAGGGGTGAGTCCACCATGAGGATGCCGCAGTCGCTGAGCTTCGCGGCGTTCTGCGGATCGAACAGCAACGCCCAGCCGTCCGGAATATTGCCGCGCAGCCGCTGGCGCACCATGTCGATGTTGTAGCCGAGCCCCGTGGTCGACCACATGTACGGTACCGCGTACTCGTTGCCCGGATCGTGGATCGCCATGCGTCGCCGGGTCTCCGGGTCGACGTTGGCGAGGTTGGGTAATGCACGCTTGTCGAGCTTGCGATAGACGCCGGCCTCGCGCTGCCGGTCGAAGAAAATATCGGTGGGAACGACGACGTCGTAGTTCGAATGGCCGGCGAGGAGCCTGGTCTCGAGCACCTCGTTGTTGTCGAACACGTCGTAGTGCACCTTGATGCCGGTTTCGCTCTCGAAATTGTGCACCGTGTCGGGCGCGATGTAGTCGGCCCAGGAGTACACATTGACCACCTTCTCGGTGTCGTTTGCTGAAGATGCGGGATGGGCTGCGGCATCGAGAGGTGCACCGTCCGGATGACCCGAGCAGGCGCACAGCAGGTACAGCAGCAGCAGGGAGGAGGGGGCGCGATGCTTCACGTGCGGAGGTTGGTACACAACTGTGTCGCAAAAGCTTACCCTTTCCGCAGGCATTACCGCGCAGTCGTTGCGCGTTCCCCGGCGAGAGGCATACGGCCATGGGCATCGTGCGGCAGACAGGAGCGCTCGCGTGCAGCGCATGAGCTGCGGGGAGGCGGTGATGCAGTTACTCGCCGCCTACGGGGTGAATACCGTATTCGGCATGGCGGGGACGATGACTCTCGAGCTGTATCGGGGGATCGCCCGTACCGGCATCCGCCACGTGCAGTGTCGCAACGAGCAGGGCGCGAGCCTCATGGCCGATGGCTACGCGCGCGCGACCGGTGAGCCCGGGGTCTGCACCATCATCGGCGGGCCGGGCGTCACCAATGCCGCCACCGGGATCGCGCAGGCGTATTGCGATTCGCAGCCGCTGCTGGTGCTCTCGGGAGCCTCTCCCACCATTACGCACGGCAAGGGCTGGGGAGCGATCCACGAGCTCAATGACCAGGCCGCCGTCACGGCGGGCTTTACCGCCTTCAGCGCCATGGTGCGCCACCCGGAAGAGCTCCCGGAGCTCTTGGCGCGCGCGTACGCCGTGTTCCGCGGCACCCGCCCGCGTCCGGTGCACCTGTCCTTGCCGCGCGACATCCTGCCGCTGCCCGTCGAGTCGGAGTGGCAGACCCGTCGCGCCCCCACCCGCCCGATGCCGGATCCGGCCGCGATCGAGGAAGCTGCCGAGCGGCTCTCACGGGCACGGCGGCCGCTGATCTTCGTCGGCGGCGGCGCCGTCGGCGCGCGTCAACCGCTCACCGAGATCGCCGAGCGCATCGGCGCGCCGGTTCTTGCGACCAACGCCGGTAAGGGGATAGTTCCGGAATCATACCCGCTGTCGCTCGGCGGCTCGATACTGCAGCGGGCGAGCCAGCAGGCGCTGGCGGACGCGGATGTGGTGCTGCTCATCGGCTCGGAGGTCGCGGCAGGCGATCACTTTCTCAACAGACTGGAGATATCCGGCGACGTCATCCGGATCGATATCGATCCGACCGAGCTCACCTCGATGTACCCGGCGGCGGTGCCCATCCAGGCGGATGCCCGAGCGGCGCTGCTGGCGCTTTCCGCGGCGCTCGCGCGCCACACGCCGCTCTCCTCACGATCGCAGGGGGAGAGCCGGGTCCGGGACATCCTCAGGCGTAATGCCGACGCGCTGACCGATCTCGAAAAGCGCCACGCGCGGGTGTGGACGCTGCTGCGCGCGGTGCTTCCCGCCGACACGATGGTGATGGGCGATGCTACGCAGCTCGTGTACAGCGGCTCATTCGCCATGCCGATGGAAGTGGAGCGGTGCTGGTACTACTCGGGGAATTACTGTGCCCTCGGCTTCGCCCTGCCGATGGCCATTGGCGCCAAAATCGGCGCGCCGCAACGCCCGGTCATGGCCGTCGCCGGCGATGGCGGGGTCATGTTCACGGTGAATGAGCTGGCCACCGCCGCGGAGGAGCGCATCGCGCTCCCGGTCATCGTGTGGAACAACGATGCGCTCAAGGCGATCGCCGACGGCATGGATGAGCGCGGGATTCCCCGTATCGGCGTCGAGCCCCGCAGCCCGGACTTCCTGCGCCTGGCAGAGAGCCTCGGCTGCCAGGCGACACGGGCAGAGGGTGCCGCGCACCTGGCGCGCTCGGTGCAGATAGCGCTGAGCGCCGATCGTCCGACGCTGATCGAGGTGCGCGAGGACAGCTCCTGGCTCGATTCCTAGCCGGACGGGTGCAGCGCCCGGGGACGACGCAGCTCGTTCTGATCGTTGATCTCGTCCCGCGGCCGGTACGGCGCCTCGAGCCAGGCGATGTCCGCCGCATCGAGCTTGAGTGCCAGCGCCGCGACTGCGACCTCGATGTGAGTCGTCTTTGCCGCCCCGACGATCGGAATGTTGGCGAGGCGGTTTCCCGCCAGCCACGCGATCGCCACGTGTGCCGCGCTCACCTTCAGCCGCGCCGCCACCTCGCGCACGCGCCGTGCGATCTCACGATCGATGTCGTCACCGTAATACTGCTGATAGACATCGTGGCTGGTGCGCGCGCTGTCGGCCTCGCGCGCCAGGAAACCGCGCGCCAGCGGGCTGAAGCTCGTCACCGCGATCCCCTGGTCGCGGCAGTAAGGGAACATCTCGCGCTCTTCCTCGCGATAGAGCAGGTTGTACTGGCACTGCATGTTGACGAACGGCGTCCAGCCATTCATCGCCGCCGCATGGTTCATCTTGGCGAACTGCCAGGTATACATGGTCGATGCGCCGAGGTAGCGCACCTTGCCGGCACGCACCGTGTCGTGCAGTGCCAGCATCGTCTCCTCGACCGGAGTGTCGGCATCGAAGGCGTGGATGATGTACAGGTCGACGTAATCGGTACCCATCCTCGCCAGCGAGCGGTCGATGGACCTGAGGATGTGCTGGCGCGATAACCCGCGATCGCTCGGATCGTCGCTCATCGGGTAGTAGACCTTGGTGGCGAGCACCAGGCGCTCGCGTGCGGTCATGCGCAGCAGGTTGCGGGCCACAACCTCCTCGTTGCGGCCGGTGGAGTACCAGTCCGCCATGTCGAAGAACGTGATACCGAGCTCGAGCGCGCGCCGCAGGAGCGGAACGGACTCCGCCTCGTTCAGCACCCAGGCTTTCCAGGCGGAGCTGCCCATGGACATGGTACCGAGGCATAGCTGCGACACGTTGAGAGCGGTCCTGCCGAAGCGCGTGTAGTTCATGAGCCGCTCACCTCGCTGCGCTCGCCCCGCCAACGGCGCTGTTCCTCCGGCGGCAGATCGTAGCCTCGCAGGAAAGCTGCGAGCCGCTGCCCTTCGGCCGCGACTTCGGCCTGCGGACGAACGACATGCCGCGGCGGCAAGGCGACACCGCGGCGGCGCAGGAGCGGGGCGAGGCGACGCCAGTGAAGCCCGTCGCCCGCTACGCCCTGCAGGCCGATCGCAACCGTCGCGTAGCCGTGATGTGAATACTCCGCAACCTGGTCCGCGGTCACGGCCAGCAGCAGCGTATGGTTCCCGGGTGGCGGCAGCTGCAGCACACCGTAGCCGTTGCTCTCCAGAATTCGCAGCACATCGGGTAGCGATACAGCAGCTGGTGGATTGAGCAAGGCGTCGGGCAGCAGTGCCACGCGCCAGCCGCGCGCATCAGCGCTCATGGGCGGCGGAATCGAGGAACTGCTCGAGGTCGGCGCGCGCGCCGGCCTCATCGAAACGCCCCATGTCGAGTGCCCAGCCCGTCGCTGGCAGCTGCGGCAGGCCGCGACGCGCCAGCTCAGCCTCCAGCTCCTCGATCCAGATGCCCCGCCGCGGCACGATCTCCCAGTCGTCCTCGGGCCGGTTGGGCCGGCCACCCCAGTCCGGTTTGCTCGAGGTGAAGCGCACACCCGTGGACGGGCTGCCGTCGAGCCCGA
>JAFAKO010000162.1 GCA_019235245.1 Gammaproteobacteria bacterium | reverse complement strand
TACCACAACGTGCAGCCGGTGGCCGCGGTGCCCGAGATCGTCGAGCTCAACATCGGTCACGCTCTCATGGCGCAGGCACTGTTCGTGGGGCTGCCCGCGGCGGTACGGGAGATGAAGGCACTGATGCGCGAGGCGCGCCTGTGATCTTCGGCATCGGCGTCGATGTGCTGGAAAGTGCGCGCATCGCCAGGACCCTCGAGCGCTTCGGCACGCGCTTCATCGAGCACCTGCTCATGCCCGAGGAGCACGCGCAGCTCGCGCGCACCGCCCGCCCGGAGCGCTTTCTCGCGATGCGCTTTGCAGCCAAGGAGGCGATCGTCAAGGCGATGGGGACCGGGTTCGCTCACGGGGTCTGGATCCGTGACGTCGGAGTCGTGCAGAACTCCTGGGGCAAGCCCGAGGTGGTGTTCTCCGCGCGCGGCGAGCGGGTGAGGCGCGGGCTCGGGGTGGGCGAGGCACACGTCACGCTGAGCGATGAGCACGGGCTGGTGGTCGCGGTGGCGGTGCTGCTGAAGGCCGCATGAATACGCTGGTGTTCGATATCGAGACCGTGCCCGATGTCGATCTCGGGCGGCGCCTGTATGGACTCGAGGGTCTGCCCGACGCGCAGGTCGCCAAGGCGATGTTCGCGCTGCGCCGCCAGCACACCGGTGGCGACTTCCTGCCGCCTGAGCAGCAGCGCGTGGTCGCGATCTCCTGCGCGCTGCGCAGCGGCGATGCCTTCAGGGTGTGGAGCCTCGGCGAGCTCGGCAGCCTCGAGGGCGAGCTGATACAGCGTTTTTTCGAGGGCATCGAGAAGTTCTCCCCGAACCTCGTGTCCTGGAACGGCTCCGGCTTCGATCTGCCGGTGCTCACCTACCGCGGGCTGCTCGGCCGCGTGCAGGCGCCACGTTTCTGGGAGATGGGCGATGGCGATGACGCATTTCGCTACAACAACTATCTGAACCGTTATCACTGGCGCCATACCGATCTCATGGACGTGCTCTCGGGGTTCCACCCGCGCAACCGCGTCTCGCTCGCCAACATGGCGTGTCTCCTCGGGCTTCCCGGCAAGCTCGGTTTCGACGGCAGCCAGGTCTGGGAGGCCTGGCAGTCGGGGGACATAGCCGGCATTCGCCGCTATTGCGAGACCGACGTGCTCAACACCTGGCTGATCTACCTGCGCTTCCAGCAGTTGCGCGGTCAGCTCACCCGCGTGCAGCACGAGGAGGAGCTCGCCCGGGTGCGCGCCTGCCTGAGCGCGGCGCGGGAGCCGCATTTCGCGGAGTTCCTGCGCGCCTGGCAGGGCGAGCGGGCTTGAGCGCTCCGGCGGCCGCGAGGACTTCCATGAGCGGTGCGACGGCCGGGGAAACCGCGCGCGTCGCCGACCTCACGCAGGCCGGGGAGGGTGTGGTGCACGCCGGCAAGACGGTATTCGTCGCCGGGGCGCTGCCCGGCGAGCTCGTCCGTTTCCGCCGCACGCGCCGGCATCGCCAGCATGATGACGGCGAGCTCCTCGAGGTGCTCGAGCCGGCCGCGGATCGCGTCATGCCGCGTTGTCCCCACTTCGGAGTGTGTGGCGGCTGCGTGCTGCAGCACCTCTCGCCGGCCGCGCAGCTGGCGGCGAAGGACGCGGAGCTGCGGGCGACGCTCATGCGCGTCGGGCGGGTCACACCGGCCCGCTGGCTCGAGCCCATCGCGGGTCCGTATTGGGGGTATCGGCGCCGCGCGCGGCTCGGGGCGAAGTTCGTCCGGCGCAAGGAGCGGGTGGTCGTCGGCTTCCGCGAGCGCGCCGCCCCCTATGTCGCCCAGCTCGCCTCCTGCGAGGTGCTCGCGCCCCCCGCCGGCGCGCTGATCGCGCCGCTCGCTGCGCTGCTCACCGAGCTCACCATTCGCGAGCACGTGCCGCAGATCGAGGTCGCGGTGGCCGACAACGCCACCGCTCTCGTGCTGCGCGTGCTGCAGCCGCCGTCCGCAGAGGACGAGCAGCGTCTCGCCGCCTTCGCCCGCGCGCACGGGGTGCGGCTGTATCTCCAGCCCGGCGGGCTCGGGTCAGTACACGAGCTCGCGCTGTCGTCCCAGCCTGCGGTCCGGGAGCAACCGCTGCACTATCGCCTGCCGGGCGGCGGGCTGGAGCTGCAGTTTGGCCCCACCGACTTCATCCAGGTGAACGGCGCCGTCAATGCGTTGCTCATACAGCGGGCCGCCGAGCTCCTCGAGCTCACCGGCGATGCGACGCTGCTCGATCTGTATTGCGGACTCGGCAACTTCAGCCTGCCGCTCGCGCGCAGCGCAGCGCGCGTCATCGGCGTGGAAGGCGATGCCGCGCTGGTGGAGGGTGCGCGCGGCAATGCCCGGCGCAACGGCCTCACCAACGCGGAGTTCCACGTCGCTGATCTCGCCGCGGCGCCCGAACCGGGCTCACCCTGGATGCGTCACCCCTGCACACACGTGCTGCTCGACCCACCGCGCACCGGCGCGCGCGCGGTGCTGGCGGCGCTCGCGCGCCTCGCGCCGCGACGGCTGTTGTATATTTCGTGCCATCCCGGGACTCTGGCGCGCGATCTGGGGCTGCTGGTGCACGAGCACGGCTTCATCCTTGCGGCCGCGGGCGTAGTCGATATGTTTCCCCACACGGCGCACGTCGAGTCCGTGGCGCTGCTCACGAGCGCAGCACCGGCGTCCCCGCGCGTATGAGTCTCGGTCCCCTGATGATCGACCTCACCGGCACCGAGGTCGTCGACGAGGAGCGCGAGCTCCTGCGCCATCCGCTCGTCGGCGGTGTGATCCTCTTCACACGCAACTACCTCGACCCACCCCAGCTCGGCGCGCTGGTGCAGGCGGTACACGCGGTACGCTCGCCGCCGCTGATCGTCGCGGTGGACCAGGAGGGGGGGCGCGTGCAGCGCTTCCGTGCGGGTTTCTCGGCGTTGCCGCCGGCCCGGCGCATCGGGCACGAGTTCGACCTCGATGCCCGGGCGGGGCTCGCGCTCGCCCGCGCGGCGGGTTGGCTGATGGCGGCGGAGCTGCGCGCCTCCGGCGTGGATATCTCCTTCGCCCCCTGCGTGGACCTCGATCTGAAGGTGAGCGAGGTGATCGGCGACCGCGCCTTTCATGGCGACCCGGATGCCGTCGCCCAGCTGGCGACCGCCTGGATGCAGGGCATGCGCCAGGCCGGGATGGCGGCCACCGCCAAGCACTTCCCGGGTCACGGGGCGGTTGTGGCGGACTCCCACCAGGTGCTCCCGGCCGACCGGCGCACCTTGCCGGACCTGGCCCCCGACCTGACCCCCTACCGGCGTCTCATTGCCAACGGCCTGCCGGCCGTCATGGCCGCCCATGTGCTGTTTCCGGCCATCGATTCGGGGCCTGCGAGCCTCTCCGGGCGTTGGATTCGCGACGTGCTGCGCGGAGAGCTTCGATTCCAGGGGGTAGTGTTCAGCGACGATCTGTCAATGGGAGGGGCAGCCGCAGCCTACGGGGACGTGGTCACCCGGGCGCGGCAAGCCCTGTCGGCGGGTTGCGACATGTTACCGGTCTGCAACAATCGGGCGAGCGTTCTCGAACTGCTGGCGCGACTCGACATCGAGCCGCAGCCGGCGTCCAGCCTGCGCCTGGTGCGTCTGCACGGACGCGCCGGGCCGCCGGGCCGTGCCGCCCTGGAGGCCTTACCCGAGTGGGGACGGGCGCGTGAGCTGCTGGCGCGAACGACGACAGCACCGGCGCTGACCCTCGACCCGGGAAGCCGTGCATGAACAACTGGCCCGCGGAGGCGTGGCGCGTCGTCGTGGAGAGCACGCCCGAGGGCGTCGTGGTCTGCGATGCGACCTGCGCCGATTGCCCGGTGGTATTCGTCAACGCAGCGTTCGTGCAGATGTGCGGCTACCCGGCCGCGGCACTCCTCGGCACGAACCTGCGCATGCTGCAGGGTACCGATCGCGACCAGGAAGCGCGGGCCCGGCTCGCCGAAGCGGTGAGCAAGGGTGAGCCGGCGCGCGTGCTGGTGCGTAACTACCGTCCCGACGGCTCCATGTTCTGGAACGAGACTGTCATCCACCCGGTGCGCACGGCCGGCAAGCTCACGCATTTCATCGGCTACCACCGCGATGCCAGCGAGCGGTTGAAGCATGCCGAGCGGCTCCCTTGCGGGCTGCCGTCGTGGTTGCGGGAGGACCGTCTCACCGGGCTTCACTCGCGGGCGTACTTCGAGGAGCTGCTGCTGCGGGACTGGCAGCTCGCCCAGCGCGATTCGCACGAGATAGGCCTGACGCTCTTCGATATCGACGATCTCGGCGCCTACAACGAGAAATTCGACCGCTCGGCCGGCGATGCCTGCATTCGTCGCATTGCGCGGGTGATCGGTGCCTCGTACCGGCGCGGTGGGGACCTGGTGGGACGCTGGGAGGGCGGCGCCTTCGTCGTTCTCACGCAGGGCGAAGCCGCGGAGAAGGCGACGCAGTATGCGCAGGTCGTGCGCCAGCGCGTACGCGACCTGATGATGCACCATCCGACCGCCGGAGCGGGACGCTTCGTCACCCTCAGCGCGGGAATCGCCAGCCTCGTGCCGCCGCGCACCCTGGCGCTCGAGGGGCTGCTCAAGGCCTGCCAGGCGGCCCTGCGGCGTGCCAAGAAGGCCGGCAAGGACGGCATCGCCAACGCCGAGGCTGCCGATTTCCAGGAAGGCCACCAGGGTGCCGAGAAGGCGTCCAAGCACAGCACCGTCGGCACGGTCGCGGAATGAGTGGCGCGCGGCCCGCTGCCCGCGCCGCGCGGGAGGCTCCGGCCGGCCGGTTTTCCCTGGAAACTAAAATCTGATAATATTTCCGGTGAAATGAAGCCGCGTCGCGCTTCCCGCTCCCGCCCCGCAGCGGACCCGGCTGCGACGCTGTCGCGCGCCACGGTGCGCGCGGCGCGCTTTCTCGCCCTGGCGCAGTCGGATCTTGCGCCCGTCATCGGCGTGAGCACCGCGACGCTTTCGCGCCTTGCCAACGGCCAGCGGCAGCTCGAGCCCGGCTCCAAGCCCTGGCAGCTGGCGGCGCTGTTCGTGAGGTTGTTCCGCGCGCTCGACGCCATCGTGGGCTCCGACGATGCGGCCGCGCAGGCATGGCTGCGGAGCGAGAACGCCGCACTCGGCGGGGTACCGCTGCATCTGATCCGCGAGCCCGCGGGCCTGGTACGCACGGTTGACTATCTGGACGCCGCGCGCGCTCGCATCTGAAGCGCGCACCTACGCGCACGAGCTGTGGCGCGTGGTCGAAGCCCAGCACACCGCCTCGACCATGCGGCTCACCGATTCGCTCGAGGAGCAGGCGATGCTCGAGGCGGTGCTCGAGGAGAGCAAGCCCGCCCTGCCAGCGGCGGTGTCACGGCTGCACTACCTGCTCGCCACCCCGTATCGCTACCGTCCGCATGTCGGGTCGCGCTTCCGCGCCGCGCTCGAGCCGGGCGTGTGGTACGGAGCGGAGGCGCTGCGCACGGCGCTCGCGGAGAAGAGCTACTGGCGGCTGCGATTCCTGCTGGATTCCCCGGCCACGCCCGACCTGAAGCCGGTGCCGCATACCGCCTTCCAGGCCGCGGTACGCACGCAGACGGCGCTCGATCTGACGCGGGCGCCGCTCGCGCGCGAGCGCGATCTGTGGACGGATCGCGCGCGCTACGAGAGCACCCAGGCGCTCGCCGCCGCGGCGCGTGCCGCGCACATCGAGCTCATCCGCTACGAGTCGGTACGCGATCCGCAGCATGCGGCGTGTGCCGCGGTGCTCGATCCACGTGCTTTCGGCCGCGCGCGCCCGCACGCGCTCGAGACCTGGTTCATTGCCGCGGCGCGGCCGCGGGTACGCTGCGCGCTGCAGGGGAGTGACGTCGCGCAGTTCGAGTTCACCGCGGGGGAGCTGCTCGGGGAGCGCTAACGGCCGGGCGGGCGGGCGCCCTGCACGGGGCTCACCATGGCGATCACGCCGAACGCCGGGTGATCGAAGTAGTTGCGCTCATAGAAGCGTACCCGGCGACTCTCATTGAGGGTGAAGGGCGTGTCCGCGGCCGCACCGAGCCCCTGCGGCGGGGAGGCCATCACGTAAGTCAAGGCCATGCCGAGGTGCAGCCACTGGCCGCGCTCGAGGAAGATGCTGCCGGACAGACCCGGCACGTCGATGCCGAGCTTCTGCACCGTGAAGCCGGCACGGGTTCCCCAGGAGCTCGCGGTCTGCGACCACGCGGTGTGGGCTACCGGTACATACTGCCCGCTCGCGCGCAGGCGATTCTCGAGCTCGCCCAGCTGCCAGGCGGACCCGGGCAGCGCGCTGACGAAGTGTCCGACCTGCGCGGCGCCGCTCGCCGACTCCTCACCGGCGATGTTGCGGGCACCGGCCTCCGCGCCCCAGTCCTCCGGGCCACCGAGCGCGCTCGTCGCCCGGAAGACGATGATCTCGATGTTGTAGACAGCGTTGCCGGGCCCGGCGGGCGGCGCCGTGGATGGCGGCGGCTCCTCGGCGAGCGATGGCGTAAGAGCCGAGAGCAGCACGAGGAGCAGCAGGCCACGCATGCGAGTCATTGTACATGCACGCCTGTCAGTGCATGCCGGGGCGCTCGCCCAGACGCCGCAGCAGCTGCGAGGCGAACTCGAAGCGCGCGCTTTCGGCAGCGAGCGCGCGCGACACGCGCAGCTTCAACGGACCCTCCAGCCGGTACTCGCGTGCGCCCTTCTGGACCATGCGCACCAGCGTTGCCGGATCGACACCGGAGCGCTCCTCGAAGAGCACCGAGCCGCCCTGCGGGCCCAGGTCGAGCCGCCGCACCCCGAGCGCCCGCGCACTGAGTTTCAGCTTGGCGATGCGCAGCAGATTCTGCGCGGCCGGCGGCAGCGGGCCGAAACGGTCGTGCAGCTCGGCGGTCAGCTCATCGACCGCCGCGTCGTCCGGGGCGGCGGCGATGCGCTTGTAGAGCGACAGCCGCACGTGCACGTCTGCGACGTAGCTCTCGGGGAGAAAGGCGGGCAGGCGCAGCTCCACCTCGGTGGCGGCGGAGAGCGGCGGGTCGAGCTGCGGCTCGCGCCCCGCCTTCAGCGCCTGTACCGCATGCTCCAGCATGTCCAGGTACAGCGACAACCCGATCTCGGTCATCTGGCCGCTCTGCTGCTCGCCGAGCAGCTCCCCGGCGCCGCGGATCTCGAGGTCGTGCGTGGCGAGCACGAAGCCTGCGCCGAGCTCCTCCATCGACTCGATGGCCTCCAGCCGTTTCGCGGCGTCGCGCTGCAGTGCCTGGCGCGGCGGGGCGATGAGATAAGCGTAGGCGCGATGGTGCGAGCGGCCCACGCGGCCGCGCAGCTGGTGCAGCTGGGCGAGCCCCATGCGGTCGGCGCGGTTGATCATGATGGTATTGGCACTCGGCACGTCGATGCCGCTTTCGATGATGGTGGTGCACACCAGCACGCTGAAACGGCGGTGGTAGAAGTCGACCATGAGCTGCTCGAGATCGCGCTCGCGCATCTGCCCGTGGCCGATGCGTACGCTTGCCTCCGGCACCAGCGCCTGCACCTCGGCCGCGATCCTGTCGATGGTGCGTACTTCGTTGTGCACGAAGTACACCTGGCCGCCGCGGCGCAGCTCGCGCAGCGCCGCCTCGCGCAGCGTCGCCGGGTGCCATTCGATGAGGAAAGTCTTGATCGCGAGCCGCGCGGCGGGCGCGGTGGTGATCAGGGACAGGTCGCGCAGCCCGCCGAGCGCCATGTTGAGGGTGCGCGGGATCGGGGTCGCGGTGAGGGTGAGCACGTGCACGTTGGCGCGCAGCGCCTGCAGGCGCTGCTTGTCGCGCACGCCGAAGCGGTGCTCCTCGTCGATGATGAGGAGTCCCAGGTCCTTGAAGCGCGCGTGGGCGTGCAGCAGTCGGTGGGTCGCGATCACGATGTCGACCTTGCCCTGCTCGAGACCCTCGAGCACCGCCTGCGTCTCGCGGGAGTTGCCGAAGCGCGAGAGTCCCTCGACGCGCACCGGCCAGTCGGCGAAGCGATCGCGGAAGTTCGCGAGATGCTGCTGCACCAGCAGGGTCGTCGGGGCGAGCACCGCCACCTGCCTGCCGGCGTGTGCAGCCACGAACGCCGCGCGCATGGCGACCTCGGTCTTGCCGAAGCCGACATCACCGCACACGATGCGGTCCATGGGACGCTCGCCGGCGAGGTCTGCGAGCACCTGGCGGATCGCCTGCGCCTGGTCCGCGGTCTCATCGAACGGGAAGGCATTGGCGAACGCCTGGTAGTCGAGCTCGCTCACCTGCAGCGCGAGTCCCGGTTGCGCCTTGCGCCGGGCATTCAGATCGAGCAGCTCCGCCGCCACGTCGCGGATCTGTTCGGCAGCCCGGCGGCGCGCCCGCGCCCACTGGTCCGTGCCGAGCTTGTGCAGCGGCGCGTGCTCGGGCGCGGCGCCCGTGTAGCGGCTCACCAGGTGCAGGGCGTGCACCGGCACGTAGATGCGATCGCCGTCCTGGTACTCGAGCACCAGGAACTCGCCAGGCTGCCCGCCGACCTCCATCGGCATCAGCCCGAGATAGCGGCCGACGCCGTACTCCTCGTGCACGACCGGAGCGCCCGGGGTCAGGTCCTGCAGGTCGCGCA
>JAFAKO010000104.1 GCA_019235245.1 Gammaproteobacteria bacterium | reverse complement strand
ACGTACGGCACCGGCCCCACGCGGCCGAAGCCGTACTGCCGGTCGCGCGTGAGGCCGGGCACGTCGGCGACGATGGCATCGCGCGTGCCGGTGAGCACGTTGAAGAGTGTCGACTTGCCGACGTTGGGACGGCCTACGAGCGCGACGACCGGCAACATGACAACACGCGCCGTGCTGCGCTATTTGTCTTGCGGGCCGGAGGTCTTGCGCGTGCCGGCCGCCGCCAGCGGCTTGACGCGATACGCGTCGATCTGACCGCGGTCGTTGGCGACCACCACGATGTCGCCCACCACCAGCGGCTGGGTGCTGATGCGGGCGCCACCGCTCGCAACGCGCGCGGCCAGCGCACCGCTCGCCTTGTCGAGGAAATGGAGGTAACCCTGAAAATCACCGACCAAGACCGTGTCGTCCATGACGGCGATCGGGGAGAGGCCCCGGTGCAGCAGCACGTTCTGCCGCCACACCTCCGCCCCGGTGCGGGACTTGAGCGCGGCGACGATCCCGTCGGAATCCGCGAGGTACAGGGTATCCTCATCGAGCGTGATGCCGCGATAGCTCGACTCATCGTGCGACCACCACACCTGGCCGGTGTCGAGGGCCAGCATGGCCACCTTCCCCTGGAAGCCGACGGCATACACGTCGCGCCCCGAGACGCGTATCGGCGAATCGATGTCATCGAGCCGCTCGAGCTCGGTGCGTCCGTGTGGCGGCGTGACGGTCGCCTCCCACTGCACCGAGCCGTCCGCGGCGTTGACCGCGACCACCTTGCCGTTGTCGAAGCCGCTCAGCACCAGGTCGCCGCTGATCACCGGGCTCGCGGTGCCGCGCAACGAGAGGCGCGGCACCTGTTGCTCGATCGTCCACAGCTCGTGCCCGTCCTCGGGATTGAGGGCGTGGAGCTTGCCGTCCACGGTGCGCACGGCGATCAGCCGCGCGGAGATCGCCGCAGGCGCCAGCACCTCGCCGTTCAGACGCACCTTCCAGCGGCTGTGGCCGTTGGCGGGATCGAATGCGAACAGCTCGCCGTCGCTCGCGCCGACCAGCAGCAGGTCGGCGCTGGCGGAGGTGCCGCCGGAATTCGGCGCCCCGGTCTTCGCACGCCACAGCAGCCGCCCGGTCGCCAGGTCGAGGGCGGCCACCTCACCGCTGTGGCCCGCGGCGTAGACGCGATTGTCGGCGATCGACACCCCCTGCCCGAGCCGCAGCACCGCGGCTTTCTTGTCCCCCATGTTATGGCCCCACAGGCGCGTCACGCGCACGCTCGGGTGGGGAAGCGGTGTCAGCTTCGCCGGCTCATCGATGGTCTTGTCCTTCGAGCAGGCGACCAGCAGCAGCCCGAGCAGTAACGCACCGGGCGCGGCTGCGCGGCGGATCTCCGCGGAGTGTTGGCGTAAGGTCATGATCACTTGCCGGCTGCGGCCGGGGCCGCGGCGGTTGCGCCGATCGCAAGATCGGCGATCTTCAGCTGCAGCACTCCCGTGTCGACTCCCTCGGCACCGGCGGTTTGCGCGCTGCGATACTCGGTGAGCGCCGCCGCCTTATCGCCCTTGGCGTAGTACGCATCCCCGCGCACCTCGTGGTAGCGCGCCGCGAATGCACCGGGATCTTTCATCGCCGCGAGCGTCGCGAGCGCATCGTCCGGCTTGCCCTGTGCGATCTGCACGCGGGCGAGGCGCAGGCGGGCGATGCCAGCCAGGTCGTGATCGCGCGAGTGCTGCATCACCGTGGTGAGCTCGCTCGCCGCATGATCCAGCTGCGCCTCGGTGACGTACACGCGCGCCGCGAGCAGGCGCCCCTGATCCGCGTAGGGGGAGGCGGAGTAGTCGCGCTCGAGCTCCCCGAGCAGCACCAGCGCCTGGCCACGGTCGTCGTGCTCGAGGGCCTGGACCATCTGCATGTACTTGTTTCCGGCCTCGACCTCGCGTGCATCCTGGTGGCTCTGCCACCAGCGCCAGCCGAAGGCCGCGGCGCCGACCAGCGCTACGGCGAGCAGCGCCGCCGGGGCGTTTTCCCGCGCCCGCTCCTTGAGCCACTCCCATTGTTCTTTCTCCGACAGATAATCGTCCACGCATCCTCCCCTGAGCTCAGGCGCCCGGGCCAGCCGCCGCCAGTGCCGCATCAAGCCCGGCCGGCAGCTGTGCCATCGGGCACTCGCTCTGACCGCCGCTGCCGCGTAAAGGTTTCAAGGCCACCACCCCGCGCGCGATCTCATCCTCGCCGAGGATGAGCGCGAGCCTCGCGCCACTGCGATCGGCACGGCGGAACTGCGCCTTGAGAGCGCCACCGCCCACGTTCAGCTCGAAGCGCACGGCCGGCCGCTCGGTGCGCAACCGCTCGATGAGCTGCAGTGCGGGAGTGAAGCTGTGCGGACCGCCGACCACCACGTACACATCGGGAGCCGCCGCAGCGGGCGTGCGGCCCGCCGCCACCAACAGCGCCACCAGGCGCTCGACTCCCATGGCGAAACCGATCGCCGGAGTCGCGTCGCCCCCCAGCTGCGCGATGAGGCCATCGTAGCGGCCGCCGGAGCATACGGCATTCTGCGCGCCGGTCGAGGCCGTGATCCACTCGAACACCGTGCGGTTGTAGTAGTCGAGTCCGCGCACCAGGCGCGGATTGATCTCGTAAGGCACCCCGACCGCGCGCAACGTGGCACACAGCTCCGCGAAGTGCGCCTGCGACTCGGCATCGAGGTGCTCGGTGAGCAGCGGTGCCCCGCGGATGAGCTCCTGCATGTCGGGGTTCTTGCTGTCGAGCACGCGCAGCGGGTTGCCGGTGAGGCGCCGGCGGCTGTCGCTATCGAGCTGCGCCTCGTGCGCCTTGAGGTAATCGACGAGCCGCGCGCGGTAGAGGCGCCGGCTCTCGGGTGTGCCGAGGGAGTTGAGCTGCAGGCGCAGGCCTGCGATGCCGAGCCGGTCCCACAGCCGGGCACTCATGGCAATCAACTCGGCATCCACATCGGGACCGGGGCAGCCGATCGCCTCGACGTCCACCTGCCAGAACTGCCGGTAGCGCCCGGCCTGCGGCGCCTCATGGCGGAACATCGGCCCCAGGCACCAGAGCTTGTGACGCTGGCCGCGCAACATGCCGTTGGAGATGAGCGCGCGCACGATGCCGGCGGTTGCCTCGGGACGGAGCGTCAGGCTGTCGCCGCCGCGGTCGATGAAGGTATACATCTCCTTGCCGACGACATCGGTATGCTCGCCGATGGCACGCTGGAAGAGCTCGGTGTGCTCGAGCAGTGGCACACGGATCTCTTCGTAGCCGTACGCGCCGAGGAGCTCGCGGGTCCGGCACTCGAAGTACTGCCAGGCGCCGATCGCCTCGGGCAGCACATCGTTCATTCCCCGCACCGGTTGGATCTGCTCGCCCACGTCACTCACCGTGCGCGAGGCGCGGTGCCGCCGCACTCACGCGTCCCGCGGCATCGATCAACAGGTGCGCGCTGCCATCGCGCCGCACGAGCGACCCGGGCAGCACCGCCTGCCCGTTGAGCTGCAGCGCCACGGCCTGGGCATTGCCGAGCACTACCAGCAGCGGCGCGCTGCCCGTGAGCGTCCGCGTGCTGCCTGCCTCGATCAGTCCATGCAGGAGGTGCCGGCCCTCCCGGTCGGATACCTCAACCCAGCTGGGAGCGGAAAAAGTGAGATCCAGCCGGGCCTGCGGCGCGCTGGCCGCCGGCGTCGTGGACGGGACAGTTGCTCCCGGGGCGGCCGGCTGCGGTGCCGACTCCGTCTCCGGGGCGGAGTTGGCCGCCTGGGGTCGCGCCGCCGGCAGTGCCGGCAGCGGACGCGCTTTCTCTCCCGGCAGCGTCAGCAGCCACCACAGCAGACCCGCGACCGCGAACCCCACCACCAGCAGCACCGCGGGCAGCAGCAGTCGCGAGCCGCGATTCTCGGGCTCGCCGCGCGGAATGCGCGTCAGATCGGGCGGCGCGGCGCGCCGACTCTGCGAATACAGCTCCTGCAGCTCCAGCGGGGACTCCCCGACCGCTTCCGCGTAGCGACGCAGGTGGCCGCGCACGTACACATCGGCGCCGAGTGCGGCGAACTCCTCGGTCTCGAGCGCCTGGACGACGCGTACATCGAGGTGCAGCCTTTCCGCGGCCTGCAGCAGCGTGAGTCCGCGCTTGTCGCGGGCGGCACGCAGCCGCGTGCCGATGCCGCGCTGCTCACCGCCGCCCCCTTCGGCCGTCATGTCAGCCCGAGCCGAGTGCGGCCAGAGCGCGCGCCTGATCGGTTCCCGGGAAATCCAGCTGCAGCTTGCGGGCGTAGCGCTGGGCCGCGACGCGATCGCCCTGCGCACGGGCCACGCGCACGCCGAGCAGCAGCAGATCCGCAGTTGCGTTGTAGGTGCCGATGAAGCCGTCGATGCCGGCGCGCGCCCCCGCGTACTCGCCGTGGTCGAACTGCAGGGTCGCGAGCTGGAATTGCGCCTCGGCGAAGTTCGGTTTCAGCTGCAGCGCACGCATGAAATTGGTGCGCGCCTCCTCGTCGCGGTTGGCAGCGCGCAGGCACACTCCGGCGTTGGTATAGGCCGCCTCCGGCGTCGTGTACATCGCATTGCGCGCCGCCTCGAGAAAGCGCTTCACGCCCTCGTCCGTGCGGCCGTTCTGGCAGAGATAGACCGCGTAGTTGTTGACCATGCGCGGATCGCCCGGCGCGATACGCAGCGCGGCACGGTACTCCGCATCCGCCTTGTCCTTGTTGCCGAGCCGCGCGTACAGCGCCGCGCGCGCGCTGTGCACGTCGGCGCTCTCCGGATCCTGGGTGAGGGCGCGATCGAGCTTGTCCTTGGCGCGCTCGAGATCGCCCTGGTTCATGTAGGCGAGGCCGAGCTGCACGTTGTAGGCGGCGGCGTCGTGCATCTTCTGGGTCTGCACCTTGTTGCTGGCGCAGGCGGTGAGCAGCAGCGCCATGGCGGCGGCGCTCATCAGCCGCGCCCGCCAGGGTGCGTCGCTCAGGGAGTGGCTGTGCTTGCTCATGGTTGCACCGCGACACCAATGACTTTGTTGCCGAGCCGCACGGTCGTGCGATCGATGACGCGCCCGGCGAGCTGGCCGCACGCGGCGTCGATGTCCTCGCCGCGCGTGCGCCGGATGGTTGCGAGCAGCCCGCGCTGCAGCAGCTCATCGCGGAAGCGCTGGATTGCCTGTGGCGGGGAGCGCCGGTAGCGCGTGCCCGGAAAGGGATTGAAGGGAATGAGGTTCACCTTGGCCGGGTGCCCCTGCAACAGCCGCGCGAGCGCGCGCGCCTGGGCGGGCGAATCGTTCACGCCGTCCAGCATGACGTACTCGAAGGTGACGCTGCGGCCGTTCCGTTCATCGAGGTAGTGCCAGCACGCCTGCAGCAGCTCGGCGATCGGATGCTTGCGGTTGATCGGCACGAGCTCGTTGCGCAGCGCATCGTCGGGCGCGTGCAGCGATACCGCCAGCGCGACGTTGCTCTCCTGCGCGAGCCGGTAAATCTGCGGCACGAGCCCCGAGGTCGAGAGCGTCACGCGGCGCCGCGACAGGTCCAGCCCGAAATCATCGAGGAAAATACCGAGCGCCGGCACCACGTTGCGGAAGTTGGCGAGCGGCTCGCCCATGCCCATCAGCACGACGTTGGTGACGTGGCGCTCATCGCCGCTGCCGGCGGCTGCAGGCGCTGCGACCGCCGCCCGCTCCTCCTGCTCGAGCTCGCGCACGGCGAGCCACACCTGGCCGACGATCTCCGCGGTCGTGAGATTGCGGTTGTAGCCCTGCTGCGCCGTCGAGCAGAACGAGCAATCGAGTGCACAGCCGACCTGCGAGGAGATGCACAGCGTGCCGCGGTCCGGCTCGGGGATGAACACCATCTCGAACGCCTGGGCGGCGTCGGCCTTCAGCAGCCACTTGCGCGTGCCATCGGCCGAGCGCTGCACGCCCACGATCTCGGGCGGGCGCACCTCGGCGACGCGTGCGAGCCGCGCGCGGAAGTCCTTGGCGAGATCGGTCATGTCGGTGAACTCGCCGATGCCGCGCTTGTAGATCCAGCTCATCAGCTGGCGCGCGCGAAAGGGCTGGCTGCCGAGCTGCGCCACGAACTCCGTGAGCTCGGCGCGCGGCAGTCCGAGCAGGTTGGTGAGTTCCGCGGACTGGGCGTTCATGGCATGCCGATACGGGCGGTCAGGTGCGCGGGTGCAGCTCGGTGGCGCTGAAGAAGTACGCGATCTCGCGCGCGGCGGTCTCGGCGGCGTCCGAGCCGTGCACGACGTTCTGCTCGATGCTGGTGGCGAGATCCGCGCGGATGGTGCCGGGCGCAGCCTTCTTGGGATCGGTGGCACCCATGATGTCGCGGTTGCGGGCGATCGCGTTCTCCCCTTCGAGGACCTGCACGATGACCGGACCCGAGGTCATGTAACGCACCAGGTCTCTGTAGAACGGACGCTCGCGATGCACGGCATAAAACCCTTCGGCCTCGCGCTGCGAGAGCTGCAGCATGCGCGCGGCGATGATCGAGAGGCCGGCCTGCTCGAAACGCCGGTACACCTCGCCGATGAGGTTGGCTTTTACGCCGTCG
>JAFAKO010000059.1 GCA_019235245.1 Gammaproteobacteria bacterium | reverse complement strand
TGCGGGTGCTGCGGACGCGGCGGGACATCGCCTGTGTGCTGGTCAATCCCGTGCAGGCGATGCATCCGAATGCCAGCGCGCCCGCCGATTCGGGCCTGGTCGACAGCCGACGCAATGGCCACTTCGACCGTGCGGCCTACACTGCGTGGCTGAAGGAGCTGCGCGCGGTGTGCTCCGAGCGCGGGATCGTGCTCATTTTCGATGAAGTGTTTGTCGGCTTCCGTCTCGCTTACCGGGGCGCGCAGCAGTACTTCGGCGTGCGTGCCGACCTCGTGACCTACGGCAAGAGTCTCGGCGGGGGGTTGCCGGTAGGAGTCGTCTGCGGGCGGCGCGATCTCATGCGACGCTACGACGAAGGGCACCCGGTCGATGTGTGCCTGGCGCGCGGCACCTTCAACGCGCATCCCTATGTGATGGGCGCGATGCACGAGTTCCTCACGCGCCTGGAAAGCGAGCCGATCCGTGCTCTCTATCGCGATCTCGATGCGGTGTGGGAGCGCCGTGCCGCCGATCTCAACGCGCGGTTGCAGGCCGCGGAGCTCCCGGTTCAAGTGGCCAATCTCTCGTCCATCTGGACCTTCAATTACCTCAACGCTTCGCGCTACAACTGGATGTTCCAGTATTACCTGCGCGCTCACGGCCTGTCCCTCAGTTGGATCGGCACGGCACGTCTCATCTTCAGCCTGAATTACAGCGACGCCGACTTCGCCGCGGTCGCAGACCGGGTGTTGGCAGCCGCCGAGGCGATGCGGCGCGATGGCTGGTGGTGGCAGAACCCGGCACTCACCAACAAGGCGATCCGCAGACGCGTCCTGCGAGAGCTGCTTCAGGCCTGGTGGACCACGTCGTCCATCGGGTCGACCAGCTCGCCGCGCAGCAAGGCGAGCGGCGCCCCCCAGTAGAGTTTGACGTCGTGAAACGGGTCCGTGAGGATCTTCGTGCACCACGCGAGGCCCGTTAACACGCTCTGCTGCAGGCACAACTGCACCGTACGGAAGAGCAGGGCCGCCAGACCGAGAGCGAGCCACACCTGACAGACGTGGCGCAGGAAGTCGGCGTGGCCGGGGCTCGCGCCGAAGATGCCGAACAGCGTCGGGTCGAACCACAGAACTACCGGTGAGGCACCCCAGATCGACAGCAGCACGACCTTGCGCCGCAGGTTGTAGCCGACCTTGATCTCCTCCTTGTGCGCGTGCGTGGCCTGGTTCACCTGGTCATAGTCCTTGGACCCAAAGAAGAAGTGACCCACCTGGCGCGTCACCATCGCCACCAGCCAGCCGATGAGAGCTGCGGCGGCCGGGTTGGTGAAAATGAACACGTAGGCAGTGAGGAAGCTGAGCGCGCTCACGAGGTGCAGCGCCTGGTTGATGCGGCTGTGATGGTAATAACGATGGTCATCCCAGCGTTGCTTCTTGAGTTCAGCAAGAAAGTCGTGCATTCGCTCCTCCGCTCGTGACAGCGCGGCTGCGCTGCTATGAACGAGTTATAGGATGAATGTTAAGAATTGATGACAACTCCATGTCTCGGCAGGAATTTTTTCTGATTTCTTAACGCTACTGTCACGATCCTCGTCGAGGATGTGCCCGCGCATGAGAATCATGATCGTGACAGATGCCTGGTTTCCCCAAACCAACGGCGTCGTCAACACGCTGGCGCAGACCGCCGCGTGGCTCGTCCGCTTCGGCCATGAGGTGATCATCAGCGCCTCGCGCGACTTCCGTACGTTCCCCTGCCCCACCTATCCCGAGATCCGCGTGGCCGTGCGCCCGATGGCAGCCCTGGCGCGTAAATTCGCGGCTTTCCGCCCACAGGCGGTCCACATTGCGACCGAAGGCCCGCTCGGGCTCGCCGCGCGGCGTCTTTGCGTGCGCAACGGTTGGCGTTTTACGACCTCCTATCACACGCAGTTCCCGCAATACCTCAGATCCCGGTGGCCCATACCGCTGTGGCTGTCGTATGCGGCTTTGCGGCGCTTTCACGCGGCCGCACAGCGCTGCATGGTGAGTACGCCATCGGTAGAGAACGAGCTGCGCAGCCGCGGATTCCGCAACCTCGTGCGCTGGCGGCGCGGGGTGGACACGGAGCTGTTCCGGCCGCAGAGCAAGGAGTTCCTGCGGTTGCCGCGACCCATTGCCGCGTATGTCGGAAGGCTGGCAGTTGAGAAGAACGTGGATGCGTTCCTGCAGATGCCGTGGCGCGGCTCGAAGATCGTGATCGGGGACGGCCCGGAGCGGCCCCGTCTCGAGGCGCAGTACCGCGAAGCCGTGTACGTAGGCTTTCGCTACGGAGAGGATCTCGCCGCGCACCTGGCCGCGGCCGATGTGCTGGTTTTCCCGAGTCTCACCGACACCTTCGGGCTCGTGAACCTCGAGGCGATGGCCTGCGGCGTACCGGTGGCGGCCTTCCCTGTCACAGGTCCCATCGATGTCGTCGAAGACGGCGTGACCGGAGCGTTGGATGCGGATCTCGGCAGGGCGGCGGAGCGTGCCCTCCGGGTCGATCCGCAGGCATGCCGCGCCCGCGCTCTCCAGTCGAGCTGGACGGCGTGCACCCGTCAGTTCGAGGCCAACCTGGTCACCTGCCGTCCGGGACCGCAGCCGCGCAGCGCTTCCAAGCGCGCCGTCATCGAGCGGGCCGCTTGAATGACCCGCTGACCACGCCCACCTCGCCTCTGCGGCTGCCGCCATCCGAACGACAGCCCGCGTCCGCCACTCAACACATCGCGGTCGGCCCCGGAGACACCGGGGCCA
>JAFAKO010000146.1 GCA_019235245.1 Gammaproteobacteria bacterium | reverse complement strand
ATCGCCGGTCGCAGCAGCGCGAGCCGCCCGAGCGCTACGGTGTACAGCCGCCGCGAGGTATCGCCCGCGATCGCCTCCCCCAGGCCGCGCATCGCATCGTACAGCCGCACCTCGGCCTCCTCGCGCAGCGCCATCACTTCGACCTCGCCGGGCGGTGTGCTGTTGGCCTTGCGCAGGATATTGCCGATGCGCTTGTTGGCGGCGGTGAGGCTTGCCGCCTCGGGCAGCGCCAGAAACGTGCTGAGCGCCTTGAGCCGCGCATCGAAATCCACGCTCGAGGCCGGGCGGGTCGCGAGCACCGCATCGAACATCTCGGTCGTCACCGGTGCGCGACCCGCCGAGGTGGAGGCGGCCGTGCCCTCGAGGTAATAGGCGCGCAGTCGCTCCATGAGGAAATCGTAGATCTCATCGGCGAGCGTCCCGGCGTCCGCCATCGCCGGTGCCGGACGTGCGGTTGTGGCCTGCGGCGCCGCGCTCCGCACCCGCTCGATATCGGCACGGACGCACTCGACCGCCTGTGCGATGGAGGAGCGCAGATCGAGATCGAGCCCTTTCTCGATGAGGATGCGCTGAATGCCGAGCGCCGCGCGCCGCAGCGCGAAGGGATCCTTGGCGCCCGAGGGCTTCTCGCCGATCGCGAAAATGCCGGCGATGGTGTCGAGCTTGTCGGCGATCGCGAGCGCGATGCCGATGCCGCTCGCGGGCAGCGCATCGCCCGCCGCGCGCGGCAGGTACTGCTCGCGCAGGCTGGCCGCCACTTCATGCGGCTCGCCATCGGCCTGCGCGTAATAGGTCCCCATGACGCCCTGCAGCTCGGGAAACTCTCCCACCATCGAGGTGAGGAGATCGCACTTGGCGAGCTCCGCCGCGCGCAGCGCCGCATCGGGCGCCGCTCCCGAGAGCCGTCCGATCCCGGCGATGAGGGCGCGCACGCGCCGCGTCTTGTCCCCGAGTGAGCCGAGCCTCACCTGGAAGGTGACGCTCTCGAGCGCCAGGCGCCGCGCCGCGAGCGGCTCACGCCGGTCCTGCTCCCAGAAGAAGGCGGCGTCCGAGAGCCGGGCCCGAACCACCCGCTCGTTGCCCGCCACCACTTTGGGCGGGTCGCGGCTCGCGATGTTGCTCACGGTGATGAAAGCCGGGAGGAGCCCGCCCTGCGCATCCTCGAGCGGGAAGTAGCGCTGGTGCTCCTCGAGCGTGCAGGTCAGCACCTCGCGCGGCAGCTCGA
Source organism: Gammaproteobacteria bacterium (assembly GCA_019235245.1). Lineage (GTDB taxonomy): Bacteria > Pseudomonadota > Gammaproteobacteria > Steroidobacterales > Steroidobacteraceae > 13-2-20CM-66-19. The sequence goes on along the minus strand of JAFAKO010000146.1, from coordinate 2,518 downwards.
GGAAGCGCTCCTCGAAGCTCCCCGCGAGGGCGACCGGCCACTCGGTGAGCGCGGTGACCTCATCGAGAAGGTCCGCGCCGATCAACGCGCGCCCTCCGACCGCGGCCGCCGCGGCCTCGACCTCCGCGCGGATGCGCGCGCGCCGCGCCGCGAAGTCCGCGAGTACGTGACCCTTCTCGCGCAGGGTGCGCTCGTAGCTCCCAGGGGAGGCGAGCGAGAGCGGCCGCGGCGCATGGAAGCGGTGGCCGCGTGTCTGGCGGCCGGCCTCGGTCTCGAGCAGCGTCGCCGGGACGACTTCGCGCCCGAAGAGCATCACGATCCAGTGCACCGGACGCACGAACATCGCCTGGCCCTCGCCCCAGTGCATGCGGCGCGGAATCGGCAGCTGATCGAGCGCCCCCTGGATGAGGCCCGGCAGGAGCTGCACGGTGGCCTCACCGGCACGCACACCGGTGAAATAAAGGAAGGTTCCCTTGCCCTCCTCGATGCGCTCGAGGCCCTCCACCGTGGTGCCGCAGCTCGATGCAAAGGCGAGCGCGGCGCGTGTGGGCGCTCCCGCGGCATCGAACGCCGCGGTGAGCGGCGGCCCGCGCCGGCGCACCTGCTGCTCGGGCTGGCGCTCCGCGAGGCGTTTCACGGACACCGCGAGGCGCCGCGGCGTGGCAAATCCCGCGATCCCCCCATGCGCGAGGCTCGCCTTCTCGAGCCCCGCCGCGACATTCGCGACGAAGGCATCGGACAAGGCGCGCAGCGCCTTCGGCGGCAGCTCCTCGGTGCCGATCTCGACGAGAAAGTCGCGCGCCGTGGTCATGCGGGATGGCGGGTCGAGTCGCGCGCGAGGTGGGCCTCGTGCGCCTTCAGCAACGGGAAGCCGAGCGCCTCGCGGCTCGCGAGATAGGCGCGCGCGACCGCGCTCGCGAGCGTGCGCACGCGCAGGAGGTAGCGCTGGCGCTCGGTGACCGAGATGGCGCGCCGCGCATCGAGCAGATTGAAGGTATGCGAGGCCTTCAGCACCTGCTCGTAGGCGGGCAGGGCGAGCTTCGCTTCGAGCAGGCTCTGGCAGGCGCGCTCATGATCCTCGAAGTGCGCGAGCAGCGTCGCCACCTCCGCCCGCTCGAAGTTGTAGGCCGACTGCTCCACCTCGTTCTGGTGGAACACGTCCCCGTAGGTGATCGGGCCGTCGACGCCCTCGCTCCAGAGAATGTCGTAGATGCTCTCGACGCCCTGCAGATACATGGCGAGCCGCTCGAGCCCGTAGGTGATCTCGCCGGTCACGGGGCGGCAGTCGAGACCGCCGACCTGCTGGAAGTAGGTGAACTGCGTGACCTCCATGCCGTTCAGCCACACCTCCCAGCCGAGCCCCCAGGCGCCGAGCGTCGGGGACTCCCAGTTGTCCTCGACGAAGCGCACGTCGTGGACGAGCGGGTCGAGGCCGAGCGCCTCGAGGCTCCCGAGGTACAGATCGAGGATCGGGAGTGGCGAGGGTTTGATCACCACCTGGTACTGGTAGTAGTGCTGCAGGCGGAACGGATTCTCGCCGTAGCGCCCGTCGGTCGGGCGGCGCGAGGGCTGCACGTACGCGGCGCGCCAGGGCTCGGGCCCGATGGCACGCAGAAAAGTCGCGGTATGAAAGGTGCCGGCGCCGACTTCCATGTCGTAGGGCTCGAGCACGACGCACCCCTGCTGCGACCAGTAGCGCTGCAGGGCGAAGAGGAGGTCCTGGAAGGTGCGCGGGGCGCGGCCGACGTTCATGCTGAGTCCGGGGCCGAAAGAGCGCGGGAGTATACCGCGCCCGCGGGGGGAGCGCCGCCACCGCACCAAAAGCGCGCAGCTGCACCGCCACGAGACAGAAATCAGCCTCGACGATTTAACATTACGCGCTACCACCTGACAGACGCACTTCAGCGGTGCAATACTATCGCGGACACGCACCAACATAGTGCGCAAGATCATCCGCGAACGCACTAACTGCTTGATTCGCTGTGGCAGGGTCCTGGCACGGCGCCTGCAATACCGGGGGCACTTCCCGCAGGACCGCAGCGCCACCGCCCGAGGAGCGCTCTGGCAAGCCCGCGCGGTGAGACCACCCCTTTCCCGGAGGCGATATGACACCGACCGACGTTCTCAAGCTCATCAAGGAAAAGCAGGTGAAGTTCGCGGACCTGCGCTTCACCGACACCCGCGGCAAGGAGCAGCACGTGACGATCCCGGCGCGGCTGGTCGATGAGGACCTGTTCCGCGACGGCAAGATGTTCGATGGATCCTCCATCTCCGGATGGAAAGGCATCAACGAGTCCGACATGATCCTCATGCCCGATGCCGCGACCGCGATCATCGATCCGTTCTTCGAAGAGACGACCGTCGACATCCGTTGCGATGTGATCGAGCCGGCGACCATGCAGGGCTACGAGCGCGATCCGCGCTCGCTCGCCAAGCGCGCCGAGGCATACCTCAAATCCACCGGCATCGCCGACAGCGCGCTGTTCGGCCCCGAGAACGAGTTCTTCATCTTCGACAG
>JAFAKO010000048.1 GCA_019235245.1 Gammaproteobacteria bacterium | reverse complement strand
CCAGCCCCCCCGTGACGCCAGCGCGAGCGGAGCTCGCCGCTGTGCGCCCCTTCATGTTCTGACCACCATGTACCTTTCAACCGGCGCGCGAGGCGCCACTCGTCTCATGTGTTGCACGACCGGGAAGCGCAGGCCGGCCGGCCTGCGGGTGCCCCTGCCGAACACGCACTCAGCCGAACTGGCGCGCAATATCGTTGTACAGCGCGACACCCATCAGAACGATGAGCAGGGCGATGCCGACCTGCTGCCCCAGCGCCTGGGCCCGTTCCGACAGCGGACTGCCCTTCAGCCACTCCACCAGCTGGAACAGGATCTGTCCGCCATCGAGGATCGGGATCGGCAGCAGATTGAGGAATCCGAGCGACAGGGATATGAGGACCAGGAAACTCATGAACGAGGCGACTCCCGCCTCGGCGGAGTCACCGGCGAACTCGGCGATCGACAGCGGCCCGCTGAGGTTCTTCAGCGACACGCGCCCGAGGACCATGCGCCAGAACAACCGTGCCTGCAGCATCGTCATGCTCCAGGCTTCATCGCCGGCGCGCGCCAGGGCCGCACCTGCTCCGAGACTGGTGTGCAGCAGCATGTCGGGCGGATAGCTGATACCGGCAGGCTGCCTGACGAGGATCCGACCGATGCGCCGCCCGCCGCCGGCGTCCTCGCTCCCCACCATCACCGCGACGGTGTGCAGGGCACCGCCGCGTCGATAGTCGATGTTGACCCGCTCGGCCGGGTGTGCGCGGATGTACTCGACGATCTGGCGGAAGTCGCTCACCGGCCGGCCGTCAATGGCGATGATGCGATCGCCGGCGGCAAGTCCGGCGTGGGCGGCCGGGCCGTCCGGAGTGACCGGACCGAGCACCGGCGGCACCGGCGGTGTCCAGAACTGGAAGCCGAGTCCCTGGAACAGCTCCGCCGGCTCGGTGAGCCGACGCCGCTCGGTGGCATCGCCGACAGTCAGGTTCGCCTGGCGCGTCTCACCGCTGCTGCCGCGCACGGTGAGCAGCGCCTGGCCCCGACCGCTCATGGCATCGAGCAGGTCGAAAACCACATCACGCTGGCTGCTGACCGCGACGCCGTTGATGGCGCGGATCTCATCTCCCGACTGGAGTCCGGCGTGGGCGGCAAGCGAGCCGGAGGTCACATCGCCGACCTTGGGGCGCACCTCGGTGATGCCGTTGGCCCACAACATCGCCCACAGGATCAGCACCGCGAACAGAATGTTGGAGGCGGGACCGGCGAGCAGCACCAGGATGCGCTGCCAGGGCGGGCGGTGGGTGAAGGAGCGCGGCAGATCCTGCGGCGCGACCGGCCCTTCGCGCTCATCGAGAAGCTTCACGTAGCCGCCGAGCGGCACCGCGGCGATCACGTATTCGACGCGGTCGGCGCCGGCGACACGCGTGAGCAGCGGGCGGCCGAAGCCGATCGAGAAGCGCAATACCTTGAAGCCGAGCCGCCGCGCGACCCAGAAATGACCGAACTCGTGCACCGTGACCAGCAGGCCGACGGCCACCACGAACCAGATGAGGTACCAGATGAAGTTCACGCGTGAGCGCCTCGGGCGGGCGCCGTGACGGGACCGATTCGCTCGCGCGCACGCATTCTGCTGTCCGCATCGGCCGCCAGCACATCCTCCAGCCCGCCGATCGCCCCCCCGCTGGCCCGCTCCATCACCGCTTCAATGACCGCGGCGATAGCGGGAAAGTTCAATCGTCGCTCGAGGAAGGCCTGGACGGCCACCTCGTTGGCGGCGTTCAGCACCACCGGCGACAGCCCGCCCGCGAGGGCAGCGGCCTGCGCGAGCGCCAGGCAGCGGAACTTGTCGGTGTCGGGTGGGCGGAAGTCGAGCCGGCCCGCCTTCAGCAGGTCGAGAAACTCGACGCCCGAGTCGATCCGCTCTGGCCAGCCGAGTGCGTGCGCGATCGGCGTGCGCATGTCGGGGGCGCCGAGCTGGGCGAGCACCGAGCCGTCAGCGTACTCGACGAGCGAGTGCACGATGCTCTGCGGGTGCACGAGAATCTGCACCTGCGCCGGGGTGAGTCCGAACAGCAGGCAGGCCTCGATCAGCTCGAGCCCCTTGTTCATCAGGGTCGCCGAGTCCACCGAGATCTTGCGGCCCATGACCCAGTTGGGATGGGCGCACGCGGCTTCCGGAGTCACCGCGGCGAGCGCCTCGACCGGCGTATCGCGGAAGGGTCCGCCGGAGGCCGTGAGCAGCACCCGCCGCAGCCCGGGCGGCGCCACACCGCTCACCACCCCGGGCGGAAGACACTGGAAGATGGCGTTGTGCTCGCTGTCGATCGGCAGCAGAGTCGCCCCCGAAGCCTTCACCGCTGCGATCAGCAGCGGGCCGGCCATCACCAGGGATTCCTTGTTGGCGAGCAGCAGGCGCTTGCCGGCGCGCGCCGCGGCGAGCGTGGAGCGCAGCCCTGCGGCCCCGACGATCGCCGCCATGACGCACTGCACCTCCGGCAGCAGCGCCAGCTCCTCGAGCGCGCCGGGGCCGGCGAGGATGCGCGTGCCGTGCGCGGCGCCATCGAGCAGCGCGTGCAGCTCGCCGGCCGCGTGCTCGTCCGCGAGCGCCGCGTACGCCGGGCGCCAGGTGCGGATCTGCCGGGCGAGCTTCGCGGCGTTGGTGTTGGCTGCGATGGCGACCAGGCGAAAACGCTGCGGATGGCGCGCGAGCACATCGAGCGTGCTCTCGCCGACCGAGCCGGTTGAGCCGAGCACCGCTACGCCGATCATGTGACGACTCCGAGCAGCGACAATCCCAGCAGCAACACCGGCGCGGCGCCGGTCAAACTGTCGATACGGTCCATGACGCCCCCGTGTCCCGGGAAGATGCTGCCGCTGTCCTTCATGCCTGCAAAGCGCTTGAGCAGACTCTCGGTGAGATCGCCCACTACCGAGAAGCCGACCGCCGCCAGGCACAGCGGCAGGAACACCGCCAGCGAAACGTGGAACCACTGGCTGCCGGCGATCGCCACCAGCGCGCTAACGGTGATTCCTCCCAACAGCCCCTCCCAGGTCTTCCCCGGTGACACCTCCGGGGCCAGGCGCAGGCGCCCGAACTGCCGGCCGCAGAAGAATGCGCCGATATCCGCAACCCACACCAGCACGAGCGCGAACAGCACCCACTGCGCGCCGTGCGGCAAGGTGAGCCGCAGCCGCACCAGTGCCAGCCACGATGGCACGAGCGCCAGCACGCCCGCTGCCGCCGCGGCCCACGACGACACCCGCCGTGGCGCGAACACGACCCAGCCGAGGGCCGCGATCCACCACAGCACCGCCACCGCCAGCACCAGGTCGCGCCGTTCCGGCGAAGTAGTGAAACGCCACACCAGCCACAACAGCATACCGACCAGGCCCACGTAGGCGAGCCGGGGCCCCGGGGTGATCAGCAGCAGGAACGCCGACCACTCCCAGGCACCGAAGAGTACCAGCGCCGTCATGACCGCCACCGTGACCCAGTCCGGCAGCCACAGGAGGATCGCGAGCAGCGCGGCCCCGAGCACGACCGCGGTCAGCACGCGCTTGCGCAGAGTGTCGTTCACGGCTCAGGCTTTGGCGGCCGCGCGCGGCGCGGCGACGCGGCCGAAGCGCCGCTCGCGTCCGGCGAAATACGCGAGCGCGTCCTCGAGATCTGCGAGCGTGAAGTCCGGCCACAGGCGCGGGCTGAAGTGGAGCTCCGCATAGGCGAGGTCCCACAGCAGGAAGTTGCTGATGCGCTGCTCGCCGCCGGTGCGGATCAGCAGATCCGCTTCCGGCAGCCCCGCGAGCGACAGGTGGGCGGCGAACGCTTCCTCGTTCACGTCCTCGGCTCGCAGTCGGCCGCTCGCGCAGTCGCGCGCCACCTTCTGCGCGGCCTGCACGATGTCCCAGCGACCGCCGTAGCTCATCGCCACCTGCAGCTTCAGACCGCCGTTGGCGGCGGTACGCGCCTCGGCGGCCGCGATCCGCGCCTGCAGTCGCACCGACAGGGTGCGGCGCTCGCCGATGAAGCGCATGCGCACCGATTTCTGGTGCAGCTCGTCGATCTCGCGGTCGAGCGCCTCGATGAACAGGCCCATGAGGCTGCCCACCTCATCCGCGGGGCGGCGCCAGTTCTCGCTCGAGAACGCGAACAGCGTGAGCGCCTCGACCCCGCGCTGCGAGCACACCTCGATACACATGCGCACCGGGGCGAGACCGGCCTTGTGCCCGGCCGAGCGCGGCAGTCCACGCGCGGCCGCCCAGCGGCCGTTGCCGTCCATGGTGATCGCGATGTGTCGGGGCAGGAGGTCGAGTGCGGCCATCAGACGTGCATGACCTCCTTCTCCTTGGCCGCGAGCAGAGTCTCGATCTCGGCCACGTGCTTGTCGGTGAGCTTCTGCACCTCGACTTCGGCGCGCCGCTCATCGTCCTGCGATACCAGCTTTTCCTTGAGCATCTCCTTGATGTCGTTCATGACGTCGCGGCGCACGTTGCGCACCGCGACACGCGCGTTCTCCGCGTCGTGGCGCAGCACCTTGGTGATCTCGCGGCGCCGCTCCTCGGTGAGCGGCGGCATCGGGATGCGGATCACCGTGCCGGCGGTCATGGGAGTGAGCCCGAGGTCGGACTTGAAGATGGCCTTCTCGATGGCCTGCACGACGCTCTTCTCCCACGGCGAGATCACCAGCGTGCGCCCCTCCTCCACCGTGATGCTCGCCACCTGCTGCAGCGGCACCTCCGAGCCGTAGTAGTCGACCTTCAGATGCTCGATCAGGCTCGGGTGGGCGCGTCCGGTGCGCAGCTTCTTCAGATCCGCCTGGAAGTTGTGGACGCACTTCGCCATGCGCGACACGGCGTCTTTCTTGATGTCATCGAGCATCGTCGTTCTCCTCGCTGCCCGCGGGCCGCCTTCAGTCGAACGTCACCGCCGTGCCCACGTCCTCGCCGCGCACGATGCGGGTGAGGTCACCAGGATTGTTGAGATTGAACACGCGCAAAGGCAAGTGGTTGTCGCGGCACATCACGATGGCGGTGGCATCCATGACGTTCAGCCGGTCGGCGAGCACCTTGTCGAAGGTGAGGCGTGCGTAGCGCACTGCCTGCGGGTTGCGCAACGGATCGTCGGAGAACACGCCATTCACCTTGGTGGCCTTGAGCAGCACATCGGCGTTGATCTCGATGGCACGCAGCGCCGCGGCGGTATCGGTGGTGAAGAACGGGTTGCCGGTGCCGGCAGCGAAGATGGCGACGCGCCCCTTCTCGAGGTGGCGCACGGCGCGCCGGCGGATGTAGTCCTCGCACACCTCGTTGATGCGGATCGCGGACATGACACGCGCGTGCATGCCGAGGCTCTCGAGGGCATCCTGCATGGCGAGCGCATTCATGACGGTGGCGAGCATGCCCATGTGGTCGGCGGCGACGCGGTCCATGCCGGCGCGCGCGAGTCCCGCACCGCGGAAGATGTTGCCGCCGCCGATGACCACGGCGAGCTGCACCTGCATCTCGACGATCTCCTGCAGCTCACCGGCGATACGCTTGATCACTGCCGGGTCGATACCGTAGTCGCCCTGGCCCAGCAGCGCCTCGCCGGAGAGCTTCACGAGGATCCTCGAGAAAGCCGCCTTCACCTGGTTCATCGTCGCTTTCCTCGCCCGTCCTGCGACCTTACCGGGCTTTCTCCGAGCGCGCGCCGCTGCGCGCGCGGCGACCGGCCCCGGTGCAGGAGGCTCGCTCTCCGGGCTGGTCAAAAAAACCCCGCGCGTGGCGGGGTTTCCAATGCTCTGCTCATTGCCTCCGCCGTCAGTGCCGGACCGGCGCGCTGCCGGCGCCCTTCACCTGGGCCATGACCTCGGCGACGAAATCGTCCTGCTTCTTCTCGATGCCGGCGCCGACCTCGAAGCGCTCGAAGGCAACGACCCGCGCGCCGGCGCCTTTCAGCAGCTTCTCGACCGTCACGTCCGGGTCCTTGACGAAAGGCTGCCCGGTGAGGGTGATCTCGGCCAGCACCTTACGCAGCCGTCCCTCGACCATCTTGGCGACGATCTCGGGAGGCTTGCCCTCGGTCTGCGCCTGGCTGGTGAGGATCTCGCGCTCCTTGGCGACGACCTCGACGGGCACCTGCGCGGCGCTCAGGTACTTCGGGTTGCTCGCCGCGACGTGCATGGCGAGGTCGTAGGCGAGGCTCGCCGAGCCGCCCTCGAGCGCGACCAGCGCGCCGATCCGCGTGCCATGGACGTAAGCGCCCAGATGGCCGCCGGAGGCGAGCACGCCGAAGCGCCGCACGCTGATG
>JAFAKO010000315.1 GCA_019235245.1 Gammaproteobacteria bacterium | reverse complement strand
GCACTAGGTCGCGTCGGGAAGCCAGTGCACGTCCTGCTGCATCTGCGCGGCGACCGCCGCGGCGTCCACACCGGGATGCGTCAGCACCGCGATGCTGCCCTGCGATGCCGGCACGATCACCCCGCTCATGCCGGACTCGTGGAACGTGCGCCGCGAGCTCACCCGCTGGTTGCGCAGGATCAGCACCGTGGCCGGTCCCTGCGCGGTCTGCACCACGAGGTGCGGCACGTAGTGACCGCGGAACCAGCAGCTTTGCGCGTAAGTGATGCGGTCAGAGGTCAGGTCGAGCGAGACCCCGGCGCCGCGCAGCGCCGCAGCGATCGCCTGCGCGTCGACGTGCTGAGCGGCGAGCCAGCTCTCGGGCTCCTCGCGCACGTGCGCCACGACCTCGCGCGCGAGCGTATCGCTCGGGCGCAGCAGCCACAGCGACAGGACCGCGAGCATGGCGAGCAGTACGCTCGCCGCCAGCGCCCACGGCCGCCAGCTCGCGCTGAGCCGCGGCGCGGCCGCGAGCTGCGGCGGCCGCTCCAGTGCCCGGCGGATGCGGCCATCGAGTGTGCGCGTCTCTTCGCGGAACTGCCGGCACGCAGCGCACCCTCGCAGATGCTCCTCGAGCTCCGCACCGCTTCCGGCGGGGTCGGCACCGATCTGCAGCCGCGACTGCTCGCAGATCACGGCGCCGCCTCGCTCGCCGGCACGTCGGCGACCGGGGTCATGCCGCAGATGCTGCGCAGCTTGTTGCGGGCCCGGAACAGCCGCGTGAGCACCGCGGTCGAGGACAAGGCGAGCTCGCGCGCGATCTCATCGGTGGAGAAGCCGCCCAGGATCTGCAGCAGGAGCGGCTCGCGGTATTCGATCGGCAATCTCATGATCGCATTGCGCAGCGTGAACAGGTCGCCGTCGGTCTCCGTGGCCTTCTCCAGTGCCGGGCTGTCGAGCGCCTCCTCGAGCGGCACCAGCTCCAGGCGCTTGCGCTCGTAGAGCCGCGCGTGCTCGCGGCGCACTATGGTAAGCAGCCAGGAACGCGCGGCATCGCGCTCCTTGAGGCTGTCCCGGGATCGCCAGGCCCGCAGCAGCGATTCCTGCACGATGTCCTCCGCCAGTGAGCGGTCCCGCGCCAGCCAATGGGCGAAGCGCAGCAGGTCCGGACGCATCGACTCGAACAGCTGCGTCATCGCCGCGCGGCCGTCCGCTCCGGACAGCCGCTCACCGATTGAGGAGACCGGGGATTCAGGCCGAGAATTGCGCATGGCCGCCTGGCGTACCGAGGCGGCGATTATACGCGCGCGCTGCGCTGCCCCCTGGCAATATCGCGCCCAACCGACCGGTCTTCTCGGCCAAGCGTTCCCACCGTGGACAGCAAGCAGGAGTAACCGTGAGATTTCTGGTGCAATGGCTCATCGACTGGCCCCGGCGCATCGCCGGGTACCTCACCTGGCTCGCGCCGCTGTTCGCACGGATCACGGTCGGCTGGGTGTTCCTCTGGAGTGGCTGGGGCAAGCTTCACAACCTCCCGCAGGTCACCGAGAACTTCATCGGCTGGGGCGTACCCTTCCCGCACCTCCTCACCCCTTTTGTATCCGGCGTGGAATTCTTCGGCGGCCTGTTCCTGCTGCTCGGGCTCATGACGCGCATCTCCGCGGGGGCTCTCGGCATCACCATGATCGTCGCCATCCGCTCCGCCAAGTGGGCCGACGTCGATTCGCTCGAGACACTGCTCGGGTTCGATGAGTTCGAGTACCTCGCGCTGTTCCTGTGGCTCGCCATCGCAGGGCCGGGGCCGCTCTCGGTGGATGCGTGGCTGCAGCGCTGGTACGACCGCGGCCGCGGCAGGTCCGCGCCGCTCAGGTTTTCGTCCGAGCCGGCCGTGTAGGCCTAGCGCGGCACGCCATCGAAAAAATCGACCACCCCGGTCTCGAGCGAGTACTCCGCGCCGACCACCAGCAGGCCGTCCTTCTCGATGAGCTGCTCGAGCAGCTCCGAGCCGTGGCGCAGGTGGTCGGCCGACATGCGGATGTTGGCGCGTACGGCACGCGGCTCGATGGTGTGCCGCTCGTGCGCCGGAACACGCTCCAGCAGCCCTTCGACCGCGGGGCGGATGCGGTCGACGATCGAGCGCAGGTTGCGCGACTGCTCGCGCGAGGGACGCGCGAGCTGCTCGACGGTGGCGTGGATCGCGCCGCAGCTGGAATGCCCGAGGACCACGACCAGGCGCGTGCCGAAAGCCGAGGCGGCGAACTCGACGCTGCCGATCTGCGAAGGCGCGACGATGTTGCCGGCGACGCGGATCACGAACAGGTCGCCGAGTCCCTGATCGAAGACGATCTCCGCGGGCACGCGCGCATCCGAGCAGCCGAGCACGATGGCGAGTGGCTCCTGCAGGCCCACCGGCAGCTCGCTGGGCCGGGCGCGCACCGCGCCCTCGTGGAGCGCGGGCTCGCTGCTGCGCCCCAGCCTGCTGACAAAACGCCGGTTGCCGGCGCGCAGCGCCTCCAGTGCCTCGGGCGCGGGCATCGTCGCCATGCAGAGCTCCTCCGACTCGGGCGCGGGAATATAACCCGCCGCCACGGCCAGAGGGGGCCGACCCGGCGATCAGCACGGCAATCAGCGCGCCTTGCCGCCTAACGCTGCGGGCGCGGTCGCGCGCCCCGCACCGGCTGCGCCTCGAGCGGGTTCTCCGGCCAGTAGTGCTTGGGATAGCGGCCGCGCATGTGCTTGCGCACCTCGGCGTAGCTGCCGCCCCAGAAACTCTGCAGGTCGCGTGTCACCTGCACCGGCCGCTGTGCCGGCGACAACAGGCGCAGCGTCACGGGCACGCGCCGGCGGCCAAGGAGCGGTGTGCTCGCCATTCCAAACACCTCCTGGAGCCGCACCGACACGAGGGGCGCATTTTCGTCGACGTAGTCGATCCGTACCCGCGCGCCGGAGGGCAGCGTCAGCTGACCGGGCGCCCATGCATCGAGCTGCCGCTGCTGCTCGAAGCTGAGCAGGGCGCGCAGCGCCTCCGCGAGCGGCAGCGCGGCGAGATGCGCGCGACGGGTGATGCCCTCGAGCCACGGAGCGAGCCAGCTCTCGAGCGTGGCGAGCAGCGCGCTGTCCGATACCTCCGGCCAGGCAGCGGCCTCGGGCGTACCCGCGAGCTGCTGCCGCACGAACTCCATGCGCGCCTGCAGATCGCGCACCGGGCGCTGCCAGGGCAGGGCCTCGAGGCCGAGCTCGCGCACACCTTCGAGCATGGCGGCGCGCGCCGCCTCCGCCGCGGGCGTCTGCAGGGGCTTCTCCTCCAGCACCAGCTCATCGAGCTCGAGCGTGCGTCGCGCGAGCACGGCCTGCTCGCGCGAGCTCCATTCGATGCGCTCGCTGTGGTGAATGCGTCCGGCAAAATGCTCGAGCAGTTGTGGCCGCGTGAGGGAAGCGGCCAACAGGATGCGCGCGTCGCGGTCGCGGTCATCGAGCTCCACCGCGACGATGAGCTCCTGTCGTCCGAGTGCCTGCGGGGCGGCGAACACCGCGCCGCGGCCGTTGGTGAGCGCGTAGCGGGCTTCCGCTCCCGGACGGCGCAGCCCGATGCGGTCGGGGTACGCGAACGCGAGCAGCAGTCCGGCATCGACGCTGCCCTCGCCGGCCTTCGCCTGGTGCGCGGGGCGGCCCGCCGGCGCGAGCCCGGCGACCGCGCGCTCGAGCTGAGCGGCGTTGCGGCGGCTGCGCTCGAGCGCAGCCTGCGCGGAGTGATGCGGTCGCTCCGCGCCGCTGAGGAGCGCGAGCCGCGCCTCGATGTCCGCATCGCGTGCCGCGCCCTGCGCGCGCAGCAGATCGCGCTCGGAGAGCAGTGCCGCGAGGCGCGCCGCGAGCGCAACGGCGTCAAGCTCGCGCGCCGCGAGCAGCATGTGGGCGAGCCGCGGGTGCACGCCGAGACGCGCCATGGCACGGCCGTGCGCCGTGATGCTGCCGCGCGCGTCGAGCGCACCGAGCCGCCGCAGCAGGTCGCGCGCACTCCCCAGCATCGGCGCGGGCGGCGCATCGAGCCAGCGCAGCTCATCCGCCGCGCGCGTCCCCCAGCTGGCGAGCTCGAGAGCGAGCGGCGCGAGATCGGCGTCGAGAATCTCCGCCGCGGTGGTGGCGGCAAGCATCGGCTGCGCTCCCTCGCTCCAGGCGCGATAGCAGACTCCCGGGGCGGTGCGCCCGGCACGGCCCTGGCGCTGCTCGGCCGAGGCGCGCGAGATGCGCTCGGTCGTGAGACGGCTCATGCCCGTGACCGGATCGAAGCGCGCGCGGCGCATCAGTCCCGAGTCGACCACTACGCCAACTCCCGGAATGGTGAGACTGGTCTCGGCGATGTTGGTGGCCAGCACGACCTTGCGCATGCCGCCGGCAGCGGGGGCGAGCGCCGCGTCCTGCGCCGCGGGCGACAGGTCGCCGGCCAGCGGCAGCACCGTGACCCCAGCGGGCGGAGTCTCCGCGAGGAGCGATTGCACGCGGCGGATCTCGCGCAGGCCCGGGAGAAAAGTGAGCACATCGCCCGGCGCCTCACGCAGCGCCCGCAGCACGAGCTTGGCGACGAGCGCCTCCGGCGGGCGCGCCGCGCGCGCGCCGGGGTCGGCGGGCAGCAGCGGCAGCCCCTCGCCAGCGTAGCGGGTCGCCACGCTGAAAGTGCGCCCGCCGGCAGTTATCCGTGGCGCATCGCCCAGCAGCCGGGCGACGGCCGCACCATCGAGCGTCGCCGACATCACGAGGATGCGCAGCTCCGGAACGAGTGTGGCGCGCGCATCCAGACACAGTGCCAGTCCCAGGTCCGCCTGCAGGCTGCGCTCGTGGAACTCATCGAAGATCACGGCGGCGACGCCCTCGAGCGCCGGATCCTCCTGCAGCATGCGTGTGAGCACGCCCTCGGTCACGACCTCGACGCGCGTCGCGCGCGAGATGCGCGTCTCGAGCCGCATGCGATAACCGACCGTCGCGCCGACCCGCTCGCCGAGGGTGGCGGCCATGCGCGCGGCGACGGCCCGGGTGGCGAGCCGGCGCGGCTCGAGCATCAGCAGCCGCCTGCCCCGCACCCAGGGCTCCTCGAGCAGCGCGAGCGGCACCACCGTGCTCTTGCCCGCGCCCGGCGGAGCCTCGAGCACCGCCGCCGGGCACGCCGTCAGCGCCGCGCGCAGCGCCGGCAGCGCTGCATCGATCGGCAACCCGGACTTCACCAGATGTGCACGCGCTCCTCGGGCGGCAGATAGAGCTTTTCGCCGGGGCGCACGTCGAACGCCCGGTACCAGGCATCGACGTTGCGCACCACGCCGTTGATGCGGAAATTCGCGGGGCTGTGCGGGTCACTGGTGACCTGCGAGCGCAGGTCCTCGTCGCGCTGCTTATTGCGCCACACCTGTGCCCACGAGAGGAAAAAGCGCTGGTCGCCGCTGAGGCCCTCGAGGCGCGGCGCACTCTTGCCGCCCAGCGAGCGGTGGTAGGCATCGTTGGCCACCGACAGGCCGCCGAGATCGCCGATGTTCTCGCCGAGGGTGAGGCGGCCGTTGATGTTGAGTCCGGGCAGCACCGTGTAGCTGTCGTACTGCGCCGCGAGCCGGTCGACGCGCGCATGGAAGGCCTCGGTGTCCTGCGGCAGCCACCAGGTGTGCAGCACGCCGCGCGCGTCCGATTTGGCGCCCTGGTCATCGAAACCATGACCCATCTCATGGCCGATGACACCGCCCACTCCCCCATAGTTGATCGCGGCATCCGCGTGCGGATCGAAGAACGGCGGCTGCAGGATGGCGGCCGGGAACACCACCTCGTTGAAGGTCGCGTTGTAGTAAGCATTGATGGTCTGCGGGGTCATGCCCCACTCGCCACGGTCGGTGGGTCCGCCGAGACGCTTCACCTGGCGCTCCCAGTCGAAAGCTGCGGCGCGCGCGACGTTGCCGAACGCGTCCCCGGCTCTCACCTCCAGCGCGGAGTAGTCGCGCCACTTGTCGGGGTAGCCGATCTTGGGGCGAAACGCGGCGAGCTTCTCCAGCGCCACCTTCTTGGTCTCGGCGCTCATCCACGGCAGCTTTTCGATGTGCTCGTGGTAGGAGGCGCGCAGGTTCTCGACGAGCTCGAGCATCTGTGCCTTCGAGGAGGGCGGGAAATACCGTTGCACGTACAGCTCGCCCGCCGCCTCGCCGAGCCCGGCATCGACTGCCGCCACCGCGCGCTTCCAGCGCGCCTGCTGCTCCTGGCGGCCATGGAGCGTGCGGCCGTAGAAGTCGAACACTTCCTCGTCGAAGGCCTTCGGCAGCGTGGCGGCGTTGCCCGCGAGGTAGTGATAGGTGAGGTATTGCCGCCAGCGCTCCACCGGCACCTCGCGGAACAGCTTGGCGAGCGCCTGCACCGCATCGGGCTCGAATACGATGAAGCGCGGTTGAGTGTCGAGCCCGGCGCCACCCAGCAGCTGCGGCCAGGGAATTCCCGGCGCGAAGGTGGCGAGCGCCTCGCGGGTGTAAGGGTTGTAGGTGAGGTCGCGCTCGCGCGTCTTGGCACGCGGCCAGTGCGCGCTGGCGATGCGGGTCTCCAGCTCGAGGATCGACTTGGCGGCCTGCGTCGCGTCGGCCTGCCCGGCGAGCTTCAGCAGCCTCTCGATGTGCGCGGCGTACTTGCTGCGCAGCTCCTGGTAGACCGGGTCGGGCTTGAGGTAGTAGTCGCGATCGGGAAGCCCCAGGCCGCCCTGCAACACATCGATCATGTAATGGTCGGGGTCTTTCTCGTCGGGGTCGAAGTCGAAGCGCACCGGAGCGGTGAGCTGCAGCTCCGGGCGTCCCATGAAAGCGGCGATGTCCTCGTGCGTGCGCGCGGCCTCGATACGCGTGAGCACCGCCTTCGCCGGATCGAGGCCGGCCCGCTCCATGGCCTCGGTATCGAGATAGGAGTGATAGAAGTCGTACAGCTTGCGGGAATTGCTGCCGGCGGGGCTGGTCGCCGGCAGCGCCTCGAGCAGCTCGCGCAGCTGCTGCAGCGAGCGCTCACGCAGCATCGCGAAGCTGCCCCACGAGGCGCGATCCGGTGGAATCTGCGCGCTGTCCAGCCAGTGACCGTTGGCATAGCGCGCGAAATCATCGCCGGGCTTCACGCTCGGATCTCCGCCGGTGAGATCCAGGCCGAAGCTGCCGATCTGCGCGTGATCGGCGGCGGGCGTGGCAGCGTCCGCGGCAGCGACGCGGTGCGTTGCGGCGGCCGCCAACGCCAGGGTGCAGCCGGCGAGCAGGGCCGCGGAGAGGGTGCGAGTCAACATGCGAAACTACTCCGTGTGGATTTCAGGTCCGAGCCTGCCAGGCTCCCCAGGCGAACAACAACCACGCCGCGATCCACGCGAGACCGCCGAGTGGCGTGAGCACGCCCACGCCCCGGGGAGCACCCAGGGCGAGCGCGTACAGGCTTCCCGAGAACAGCAGCACGCCGGTGAGGCTCAGCGCGGCGGCGCCGCGCAGGGCGGCGGCACTGTCCGGCCCGAGGAGCCGCAGCGCGAGCCCGATACCGAGCAGTCCCAGGGACTGCAGGAAATGGTAGCGCACCGCGGTCTCCCACAGCTGCAGCCGCTCGGGCGCAAGTTGACTCCTGAGCGCATGGGCACCGAAGGCGCCCAGGGCGGTGGCGAGCGCGAGCAGCACTCCCGCGAGCGCCAGCGCGCGGGCGCTAGTCACCACGCGGGCCGAGCAGTGGCTTGATCAGATCGAGCGGCAGCGGGAATACCAGCAGCTGGGTACGCTCGTGCGCGATGTCGGCGAGGGTCTGCAGGTAGCGCAGCTGCATGGCGGTCGGCTGAGCCGCGAGCGAGCGCGCCGCCTCGACCAGCGT
>JAFAKO010000052.1 GCA_019235245.1 Gammaproteobacteria bacterium | reverse complement strand
CCTCCAAACTCGGCGATGCTGATGAGATCGAGTTTGGGATACTGCCCGGCATGCTCCGCCGCGACCTCTGGATCGCGCGGACGGTAGTAATTCCGCGCGATGATCTCCTGGCCTTCCTTGCTGTAGAGATACTCGAGATACGCGCGGGCGACCTCGCGCGTGCCGTGGCGCAGCGCGACGCTCTCGACCACCGCCACCGGGGGCTCGGCGAGCACGCTCACCGACGGCACGACGATCTCGAGCTTGTCGTTGCCGACCTCGCGCAGCGCCAGCAGCGCCTCGTTCTCCCACGCCAACAGCACATCGCCTAGCCCGTTGTGCACGAAAGTCGTGGTGGCACCGCGCGCGCCGGCATCGAGCACCGGCACGTTGGCATACAGGCGCTGCATGAACTCCCGCGCCTGTTGCTCGTTGCCGCCGGGCTGGGCGAGCGCCCAGGCCCAGGCGGCGAGGTAGTTCCAGCGGGCACCGCCGGAGGTCTTGGGGTTCGGTGTGATCACGGCCACGCCGGGTCGCACCAGATCGCCCCAGTCGTGGATCGCCTTGGGGTTACCCGCGCGCACCAGGAAAACCACCGTCGAGGTGTACGGGGAGCTGTTGTCCGGCAACAGGCTCTGCCAGTTCACCGGCAGGAGCCGGCCGGTCGCGGCGATCGCATCGATGTCGGCCGCGAGTGCCAGCGTCACGACATCGGCCGCATTGCCCTCGATGACCGAGCGCGCCTGGGTGCCCGAGCCGCCGTGCGACATCTCGATGCGCACCTGCTGCCCGGTCTTGCCTTGCCAGTAAGCGGCGAAGGCGCTGTCGAAGTCGGCGTACAGCTCGCGGGTCGGGTCGTAGGAGACGTTGCGCAGCGTGATGCGTGCGGCGCCGGTGCCGTCGCCGGCCCGGCCGCAGGCAGCCAGTGCCGCGAGCGCCAGCGCGAGGATGCAGGTCCGCGCGAGCCGCACGTGCTTAGGCCGGCAGGCGCAGCGCACGCCGCAGGTGCGGCTCGAGCGCCCGCGCGCACTCCGCGACACTGCGCGGGCCGCCGAGCTCGGCGAGCTGCGTCATGCGCAGTCCCGCATAGCCGCAGGGATTGATGCGCGCGAACGGCTCGAGATCGAGCGCCACGTTGAGGGCGAGGCCGTGCAGGCTGCCGCCGCGGCGCACGCGCACGCCGACGCTCGCGAGCTTGCGGTCGGCGACGTACACCCCCGGCGCCTCACGGCGCGCAGCCGCGGCGATGCCGAACTCTGCGGCGAGATCGATCACCGCGCGCTCGAGCGCGCGCACGAACTCGCGCACGCCGAGCGCGGCGCGCCGCAGGTCGATGAGCGGATAGACCACGAGCTGCCCGGGTCCGTGGTAGGTGACCTGCCCGCCGCGATCGGTCTGCACCACCGGGATAGCGCCCGGCGCGAGCAGGTGCGTGCGGTTGCCGCTCACACCGAGAGTGAACACCGGCGGATGCTCGAGAAACCAGATCTCGTCCGCCGTGTCTGCCCGGCGCTCTGCGGTGAAGCGCTGCATCGCGCGCCAGGTGGGCTCGTATTCGCGCAGCCCCAGATGGCGCACCAGCGCCGGCGGCACCCCGCAGGCAGCCGCCGCGCTTGCGCCCCGCAGCGGGGCGCTGGCAGCCGCCAGATCGTGCCGCGTCGCGCTCACCGGGCGAGGCGCGAGTTGTCGAGTCCCGCGTTGTTGCGCGCGAGCGCCTGCTCGGCCCGGTAGCTCGAGCGCACCAGCGGACCCGCCACGCACTCGAGAAACCCGCGCGCCAGCGCACGCTCGCGGTACTGATCGAACTGCGCCGGCGTGACGAAGCGCTCCACCGGCAGGTGGTTCGCCGTCGGCCGCAGGTACTGCCCGAGTGTGAGCAGGTCGACCGATGCGGCCCGCAGATCGGCGCAGGTCGCATCGATCTCCGCATCGCTCTCACCGAGACCCAGCATCAGGCTGCTCTTGGTGAGCAGTGCCGGACGATGGCGCTTGGCGTGCGCCAGCACCGCGAGCGTCTGCTCATAGCCGGCGCGCGGGTCGCGCACCGGGTGCGTCAGGCGCCGCACCGTCTCGATGTTCTGGGCAAACACCTCGATCCCGGAGTCGACCACCGTCTCGACGTCCGCCAGCACGCCGCTGAAGTCCGGAGTCAGCGCCTCCACCGCGGTGGCCGGGTTGCGTCGCTTGATGGCGCGCACGCAGGCCGCGTAATGCGCGGCGCCGCCATCGGGCAGGTCGTCGCGGTCCACGGAAGTGAGCACGACGTAGCGGAGCTTCAGCAGCTCGACGGTGCGCGCCGCGTTCTCGGGCTCCTGCGCATCGAGCCAGCCGTGGGGATGGCCGGTGTCGACGGAGCAGAAGCGGCAGGCGCGGGTACACACCGAGCCCATCAGCATCAGCGTGGCGGTGCCGGCATTCCAACATTCGGCGATGTTCGGGCAGTGCGCCTCTTCGCACACCGTGGCGAGGCGATGCTCGCGGACCAGGGCCCGTACCGCCTGGAACCCTGCCCCGCTCGGGGCACGCACCCGCAGCCACGGTGGCAGCCGCGAGACGGCGCCGGGTGCGTCCGGGGACTCCGCGCCCCTCGCGGCCGGTGCACCCCGCTGCGGACGGATGCCGTCACGCACGGCTGTAAAGCCCTGTGGAGTAAGGTATTTCTCCCCACTCCGCGCGGACGACGGCTCGGCTACGACCGGGATGCCCAGGCGCTTCGACATGCGCTCATTCTAGCGCACCGACGCTCGCCGACAGGCTCGCGAGTCGCTCCGCCGTGCCGACATCGCACCAGCGCCCCCGGTGCAGCTCCCCGCGCGCCCGCCCGGCCCCGATCGCGCGGTTGAGCAACGGCAGCAGCGGAAATCGACCCGCGCTGCAGCCCTCGAAGAACTCGGGGCGGTAGACACCGACGCCGGTGTAGGTGAAACGGTCGGTATCGCGGGCGACGACACGATCGCCCTCGAGCCCGAAGTCCCCGCGCGGATGGTGCGGCGGATTGGGAATCAGCACCAGGTGAGCATGCGCGTCCGGCTCGAGCGCGAGGGCGCCGAAGTCGATGTCGGTCCAGATGTCGGCGTTGACCACCAGGAACGGAGCGGGACCGAGCAGCGGCAGCGCGCGAAAGATGCCGCCGCCGGTCTCGAGCGGCACCGGTCCCTCATCGCTCCAGGCGATGCTCACCCCGAAGGCACTGCCATCGCCGAGCGCATCGCGCAGCTGCGCCGCGAGCCAGGAAAGATTGATGACGACTTCGTGGACCCCGGCGCGTGCGAGCGCGAGCAGATGCCAGGCGATGAGCGTGCGGCCGCCGACCGGTATGAGCGGCTTCGGCAGCGAGTCGGTGAGCGGGCGCATGCGCTCGCCGCGCCCGGCCGCAAGCAGCATCGCCTTCACGGGTGCGCTCCGGCGCGCGCGCCCCCGGCGGCGATCTCCGCATTGGCGCGCGGCAGCTGCGCCGCCACACGCTCCTCGATGAAGCGCTTGAGCGGCGCGAGCTCGGCGTAACGCCCGCTCGCCTCGCGTACGTAGTCGAGCGTGCGCGGCAGGTCCGGGAGATAGCCCGCCTTGCCGTCGCGGTACCACAGGCGGCAGAAGATGCCGAGCACCTTGATGTGCCGCTGCACGCCGATCAGATCGAACCAGCGCAGAAACTGCGCCTGGCTCGCGCCGGCCGGACCGCCGCCTGCCAGCAGGCGGGCGCGAAATGCGCTCACCCAGGACTCGACGCGGGCGCGCGGCCAGGCGATGTAGCAATCCTTCAGCAGCGACACCAGGTCGTAGCCGACCGGGCCGCACAGCGCATCCTGAAAATCGATGATGCCGGGGTTGCGCTCGCTCATCACCATGAGGTTGCGGGCGTGGTAGTCGCGATGCACGAACACCCGCGGCTGCGCCAGCGCCTCCTGGATCAGCAGCTCGAAGGTGCCGCCGAGCATCTCGGTCTCGGCCGCCGTGAGCGCGAGTTTCAGGTGCCGGCCGAGGAACCATTCCGGCATGAGCGCCAGCTCGCGCGCGAGCTCGCCGCGCCCGTACGGGGGCAGCTGCGCGCAGGCCGCGGCGCCGCGCAGCTGGATGTTGGCGAGCGCCGCGAGCGCATCGGCGTACAGCAGCTCGCTTTCACCGCCACGCTCGAGCCGTTGCAGGTAGGGGGTAGTGCCGAGATCCTCGAGCAGCAGCAACCCGCGCTCGACGTCGGCCGCATGCACGTGCGGTACGTGCGCGCCCAGGTCTTCGAGCAGCTGCGACACCTTCAGGTACGGACGCACGTCCTCCTTCTCGGGGGGCGCATCCATGACGATGTAGGTGCTCGCCGGGGCCCACACCCGGAAGTAGCGCCTGAAGCTGGCATCGCTCGAGGCCACCTCGATGCGCGGGCGTGGCAGGCGCAGCTCGTGCGACAGCCACCCATGGATCAGCGCCAGGCGCGCGTCGGTGTTAGGCATCAGGGAGTGGGGATTTCCGGCCCGCGTGGCTGCGTTGCGCCATTATAATGCCGCCCTTCATGCTGCGTTCGAGGCCATTCTGGATCGTCATCGCCTCATTCGGCTGCATCATGCCCGCGGTGCGGGCCGAAGAACCGCCCTGTCCGTCACAGAATGTGCAGCCTGCCGCCGCGACCGGCAACAGCGCTGCGACGCCGGCAGCGCAGCAGGCGGCACCGGCAGGCACCGCGCAGCCGGGCGGTGTTGGTCAGATCAGCGTCGCGAGCGATGAGGCCTCGCTCGGTGTCGATGGCAACGCCACCCTGCGCGGCAACGTCGAGGCGCGCCAGGGCGATCGCGAGATCCGCGCCGACCAGATCGAGTACGACTCGCGCAGCGGGGCGATGCACAGCGACGGGCGCATCGATTACCAGGACCCGCTGGTGCACGTCGCCGGCGCCTCCGGCAGCTATTCCGCCGCCAGCGGCGCCGAGTTCCGCGACGCGCAGTTCAACCTGCGCCAGCGCGCGGCGCGCGGCGCCGCGCAGGATCTCGCCGTCACCCCGGACGGACAGATCCAGCTGCAGGGAGTGACCTTCACCACCTGCCCGCTCCACGATGAGAGCTGGCACATCAAGGCCAACAGCATCGTGCTCGACACCCACGACAAGATCGGCACCGGGCACGATGCCCGGGTTGACTTCATGGGCGTGCCGCTCATGTACCTGCCGTGGCTGAGCTTTCCGCTCTCGAGCGAGCGCAAGAGCGGCTTCCTGTTTCCGAGCATCGGCAACACCTCGACCAACGGCGTGCAGCTGTCGACCCCGTATTACTGGAACATCGCGCCCAACGCCGACTTCACCTTCCAGCCCACCCTTTACAGCAAGGCCGGCATCGACCTCGGGGGCGACTTCCGCGAGATGACCGAGAGCCAGCGCGGCGAGCTCGACTGGAACTATCTGCCGTACGACAACGCCTACGGAGCGACCCGCAGCCGCGTGCGGCTCAACGAGCTCGCCGACCTGCCCTGGGACTGGCGGCTGGATGTGACCGCCGAGAACGTGAGCGACCGGCAGTATTTCGAGGATTTCTCCAACGGGCCGGAGGGCGCCAGCACCGCCTTCCTCGAGCGGCGCGCCACCTTCGCCTACCGCAGCGAGCACTGGGCCATCGACGCCGAGGCCCAGGAATACCAGACGATCGACTACACGCTCGCCGAGCCGGACCACCCTTATGCGCGCGCGCCGCACCTCGCCGCGGATGCCCACTACTCGCTCGGCCCGAACGGGGTGCTGCGTTACGGTTTCTATTCCGACATCACGAACTTCCGGCACTCCGAGGCCCCCGAGACCGTCACCACCGGCTGGCGCGGCGACCTCATGCCACTGGTGTCGCTCGATCTCACCGGCCCTGGTTACTTCCTGCGGCCGGCCTTCGCCTGGCGCGCGACGCAGTACGAGCTCGACACGCTCGGCCCGGGGCAGGTGGAGCGCTCGCCCTCGCGCACGCTGCCGATCACCAGCGTGGACACGGGACTCCTGTTCGAGCGCGCCGCCGGCTCGCACGCGCAGCGTCGCCTCACCCTCGAGCCCCGTATCCTCTACCTGGACGTTCCCTACCGCGCGCAGGACCAGCTGCCGGTGTTCGATACCGCGGTGCCCGACCTCGTCAACCCCGTCGAGCTCTTCCGCACCAACCGCTATGTCGGCGCCGACCGCGTAAGCGATGCCAACCAGGTGAGCCTCGGCCTCACGAGTCGGCTGCTGGACGCGCAGAGCGGTCGCCAGTTCATCGCCGGCACCATCGGGCAGATCTATTACTTCGAGACGCCGCGCGTGACGCTTCCGGGCGAGACACCCATCAGCTATGGCCGCTCGGACTTCGTGGCACAGCTGTCGCTCGCCGCGTTTGAAGACTGGAGCGCCGATGTCGGGGTGCAGTGGGATCCGCAGAATCAGCGCAGCGAGCGCACCACGCTCAACGTGCAGTGGAAGCCCGCCCCGAATGCGCTCATCAACCTCGCCTATCGCTATGAGCGCTTCACGACCACCACCGAGCTGGTCCCGGAGACCGGCAACGGCGGCGAGGTGCTGGTTCCCATGCAGGTGCAGCAGGGCTACGACCAGGTCGAGTTCTCCGGGGCCTGGCCCATCAAGCGCAACTGGGAGGTGTTCGCCAAGGAGGTTTACTCGCTGCGCGACCCCGAGCAGCCCCATGGCCAGGAAATTGAGGGTTTCGTCGGCTTCGAGTACCGTGCGTGCTGCTGGCGGGTGCGGCTCGGGGCCCGCCGCTACGTCAATAGCCACGATCCGAACGCCGGGCAGACCACGGGAGTGTGGCTGCAGCTGGAACTCGCCGGGCTCGCGGGTGTCGGATCCGCGTCGGATTCGTTCCTCACCCAGGAGATCCGCGGCTATACCTCGGGCACGGCGCCCGTTGTCAGGGCCCAGGGCCCCTTGCGAGGCGTCTGGTGAGTCGAGGGAAGTTCGAAGCCATGCGGCACATTGCGTTTGCTTGCTCCCCGTGGATGCTGCTGGGCCTCGCCGGCCTCGCCGTGCAGGGCAGCGCCCACGGCCAGACCCGCGAGCTCGCCACCCAGGGAGAGCTGCTCGACCGGGTGGTCGCCATCGTCAACGACGGCGTCGTGCTCAACAGCGACCTCGATGCGCAGGTCGACATCGTGAGTCAGCGCCTGCGGCAGCAGAAGCTCGAGCTGCCTCCGCAGAACGTGCTGCGCCAGCAGGTGCTCGAGCGCCTGGTGCTGCAGGAGATCCAGGTGCAGCGCGCCGCGCACGCCGGCGTGAAGGTTCCCGACGAGATGCTGAATGCGGCGCTGCAGGACGTCGCCAAGCGCAACGGTCTCACCCTCACGCAGCTGCCCGAGGCGTTGAAGCAGCAGGGCGTCGACTACCCCGAGTATCGCGAGGAGATCCGCCGCGAGATGATGCTGCAGATGCTGCAGCAGCGCGACGTGCTGCAGCACATCAGCGTGACGCCGCGCGAGATCGACCAGTTCCTCGAGAAGCAGGCCAAGGCGCCCGCTGAGAACAACGAGTACAACGTCTCGCACATCCTCATCGCCGTCGGCCAGGAGGCGAGCCCGGCGCAGCAGGACGCGGCCGCCAAGCGCGCCCAGGAGGTCTATCAGCGCGCCAAGTCGGGCGAGGACTTCGCCAAGCTGGCCGTGGCCTATTCCAACAGCCAGACGGCGCTCGAAGGCGGCGCGCTCGGCTGGCGCAAAGGCGGCGAGCTGCCGACCTTCCTCTCGGACACGATTGCGCGGCTGAAGCCGGGCGAGGTCAGCGAGCCGCTGCGCACTCCGACCGGTTACCACATCATCCGTCTGAATGAGATCCGCGGCGGCAGCGCGAGCGCGGTCGAGGACCAGGTGCACGTGCGGCACATCCTCATGAAGACCAACGAGCTGGCTGACGACGCCACCGTGCGCGGCAAGCTCGCGGCGCTGCGCGAGCGGGTTCTCAAGGGCGAGGATTTCGGCGCCATTGCCCAGGTCACCTCGCAGGACCCGGGCTCTGCCGCCGAAGGCGGCGATCTCGGCTGGAGCGGTCCCGGCACCTTCGCACCGGAGTTCGAGCAGGCCATCGCGCCGCTCAAGGACGGGGAGATCAGCGAGCCCTTCAAGAGCCAGTACGGCTGGCACATCGCGCAGATGCTCGGCCACCGGCGCTTCGACAACAGCGACGAGATCAAGCGCCGCAAAGCGATGGAAGCCATCCGCGCCAGCAAGGCGGACGAGGAGACCGAGCTGTGGCTGCGGCGCATGCGGGACGAGGCCTACGTCGAATACAAGTCATAGCGACGCAGCGCGATGATTCCCCGGATCGCATTGACGAGCGGGGAGCCGGCGGGAATCGGCCCGGAGCTGTGCCTCGCGATGGCAGGCAGATCGTTGCCGTGCGAGCTGGTGTGTCTCGGTGACCGCGCGCTGCTCGCCGGGCGCGCGCAGGCGCTGCACCTGGATGTACGGCTGCGCGAGCCCGCTCCACCCGGGCTGCGGCCCGCCGCGCCACGCCCCGCGGGCGAGCTGACCGTCGAGCACCTGCCGCTCGCCGTGCCGAGCGTTGCCGGCCGCCCCGATCCCGGTAACGCGCGCTACGTGCTCGCGCTCCTCGACCGCGCCATCGAGGGTGTGCGCGCCGGGGAGTTCGATGCGCTCGTGACCGCGCCCGTGCACAAGGGTGTCGTGAACGATGCGGGCATCGCCTTCACCGGTCACACGGAATACCTGCAGCAGCGCACCGGCGGGCGCGCGGTCATGATGCTGGTTACCGGAAAGCTGCGCGTCGCGCTCGCGACCACCCACCTGCCGCTGCGCGCGGTGAGCGCTGCGCTCAGTGCCGACCTGCTGTACGAGGTGACCGCCATCCTCGCGCGCGAGCTCAGCAGCCGCTTCCGAGTCTCCGCGCCACGCATCGCCGTGTGCGGGCTCAACCCGCACGCCGGGGAAGGCGGGCACCTCGGCGATGAGGAGCAGCGCATCATCGCCCCGGCGCTCGAGCGGCTGCGCGCGAGTGGTATCCAGGTGAGTGGTCCGCTGCCGGCCGACACCGTGTTCGTGCCGCGGGTGCTGGCAGGATTCGACGCCGTGCTCGCCATGTACCACGACCAGGGGCTGCCGGTCATCAAGCACGCGGGCTTCGAGCAGGCGGTGAACGTCACGCTCGGCCTGCCCCTCATCCGCACCTCTCCCGATCACGGTACCGCCTTCGACCTCGCCGGCAGCGGCCGCGCCGATCCCTCGAGCCTCATCGCCGCCGTGCAGCTCGCCAGCACGCTCGCGGCGCAGCGTTGATGCCCGCCGCGGCCCGTCCCGCGGGACCGCCACGGCGCAAGCGCTTCGGCCAGCATTTTCTGCACGACCGGCGCGTCGCCGCGCGCATCGTGCGGGCGCTCGATGCGCGTCCGGGCGATCACCTGGTCGAGATCGGCCCGGGCCGCCGCGCGCTCACCGGCCCGCTGCTGGAGCTGCCCGGCTGCACGCTCGATGCCATCGAGATCGATCGGGACCTCGCGGCGGGGCTGCGCCCGGCGTTCGCCGGCGCACCAGGCCACACTCTGCACGAAGCCGACGCGCTCGCCTTCGACTTCAGCGCGCTGGCGCGCGCGCGCGGCGGGCGGTTGCGCATCCTCGGCAACCTTCCCTACAACATCTCCACGCCGCTCCTATTTCACCTGTTGAGCCACACCGACGCCATCATCGATCTCACGCTCATGCTGCAGCGGGAGGTGGTGGCGCGGCTTGCGGCCGCACCGGGGGACGGTGACTACGGCCGCCTCGGCGTCATGCTCGCTCCAAGGGTGCAGGTGCAGCGCCTGTTCGATGTCGGGCCGGGGGCCTTTCAGCCTGCGCCGCGCGTATGGTCGGCGGTGGTGCGACTCAGCGTGCGCGCCCAGCCGCTCTTCCCGATCAGCCCGCAGTTCGCGGCGGTGGTGGCGGCAGCCTTCAGCCAGCGCCGCAAGACCCTGCGCAATGCATTAAGTCAGATGCTCACCTCCGGGCAGATCGTCGCCTGCGGGATCGATCCGGGGGCGCGTCCCGGGACGCTCGCGGCGGAGGCTTTCAACACGCTGGCCGAGGCGGCCGCGCGCGCGACTCTCGACCGCGCCGGCGGCGAAGGCTAGTCTTCCGTCACCGAAGCCGCATTGGGGGGTGGCAATGGCGCTTTACCGCCGTGTGCTCCTGGTCGTCGATCTGACCGACGATAGCCTGGCCATCGGCCGCAAGGCGCGGGCGCTGGCCGCCGCTCTCGGCGCCGAGGTCGAGCTGCTGCACGTCGTGGAATTCGTGCCCGTCGAGCCGATGGGGGAAACCCTGATGCCGGCGGTGCAGATGGAGGAAGAGCTGTTGCAGCGCGCGCAGCAGCGCCTCAGCGCGCTCGCCGCCGAGCTCGATCTCACCGGTGCACCCTGTCGCGTGGAGAGCGGCAACGTCAAAGCCGAGATCGTGCGTGTGGCGCGCGAGCGTCACGCGGATCTCATCGTGCTCGGCAGCCGCGAGCGCCATGGGCTGTCGATACTCGTGAACCTCACCGAGGACACCGTGCTGCACGCGGCGCCCTGCGACGTGCTGGCGATGCGCGCCCGGCCTTGAGCCGGGAGCGCTTTCGGTAGAATAAACCCATGGCCTCCACCGAGCACCGTATCCGCGTCGATGTCGAGACGAGCTACCTCGATGAGCAGTCCGATCCGCGTCAGAGTCGCTACGTGTTCGCCTACACGATCACCATCCGCAACGAAGGCCAGGTGGCGGCACGCCTCCTGGCACGCCACTGGGTGATCACCGATGCCAACGGCAAGGTCGAGGAGGTGCGCGGAGACGGAGTGGTCGGCGAGCAGCCCTACCTCAAGCCCGGGCAGGGCTTCCGCTATTCGAGCGGCGCGGTCATCGAGACGCCGGTGGGCTCCATGCAGGGCAGCTACCAGATGCTCGCCGATGACGGCGCGCAGTTCGACGCGCCGATCCAGCCGTTCCGCCTGGCGATGCCGGGCATTCTGCAGTGACCCGCTATGCCATCGGTGATGTGCAGGGCTGTGATCAGGAGCTGCGCGCCCTCCTCGCGCGCCTGAAGTTCTCGGCGGACCGCGACCGGCTGTGGTTCGTCGGTGACCTCGTCAATCGCGGGCCGGCCTCGCTCGCCACGCTGCGCACGGTGCGCGCGCTCGGCGACAACGCCGTCGTCGTGCTCGGCAACCACGATCTGCATCTGCTCGCGGTTGCCTGCGGCGCGCAGCGGCGCCGCCGCTCCGACACGCTCGACGAGGTGCTGGCCGCAGACGACCGCGAGCAACTGATCGAGTGGCTGCTGATGCGGCCGCTCGCGCATGCGGAGGGGCGCGACCTCATGGTGCACGCCGGCGTGGTGCCGCAGTGGACCGCGGCGCGCACCCTGGCGCTTGCCGCCGAGGTGAGCGATGCGCTGCGCCGCGATCCCCGCCGGCTGTTCGAGCAGATGTACGGCGATGAGCCCGACCGCTGGGACGAGCGCCTCGCCGGGGCCGAGCGGCTGCGCTTCATCATCAACGTGCTCACGCGGCTGCGGCTGTGTACCGCCGACGGGCGCGTCGACATCAGCCTCAAGGGACCGCCGCCACCGCCGCCCTCACCGCTGCGCCCGTGGTTCGAGCACCGCGGGCGTGCCAGCCGCGAGGTGCGCGTCATCTTCGGCCACTGGTCGGCGCTCGGCCTGGTCGAGCGCTCCGACGTCCTCGGCCTCGATACCGGCTGCGTGTGGGGCGGCTCGCTCACCGCCCAGGACCTCGACTCGGATCGGCCGCCGGTCAGTGTGGAGTGCGCCGCCTACCAGCAGATCGACGCCGGCTGAGCGCTAGCCGGTGGGTGTCGGCGCCGGCCCCCACGCCACGGCGACCTCGGGAGTCTTGGCGGTGTAGATGGCGGGGGGCAGCTGCAGTTCGACCGGTTTCACTCCGCCTGGCACGATCGGCAGCACCACGCGCTGCCCGCCACGCACGTCGAGCTCCCCGACCGCACCCGGCGTGACGCGCAGCGCCACCCGTACCGGCCAGCCATCGCCGGGGGGCCGCAGCGTGATGCTGCCCGTGCCGCTCGCGGCCGTGAGATCGACGACCAGGGTGTTGCGCTTCCAGTACTGTGCCAGCACCGCGGCCGTGTCGCTCCCGCTCACCTCCAGGTAGTGGACCGAGCGGGGCGCAGGTGGCAGCTGCTTGTGCCATGGCCAGTGCGAGCACCCGGATACGGCCAGTGCCAGCACCATGAGCGCGGTCCACATCCCGGCGCGATAACCCTTGACTCGTCGCATGCCCTGGAACTCCTCCTGCCAGCCGCGCAACGCGTAACATACGTAGGCACGGAGGCCTCATGCAATCCCTGCAGGCATTCAACCTACGGCAATGGATCGATGCCAACCGCGCTCAGCTGCGCCCGCCGGTCGGCAACAAGCGTGTGTTCCGCGACGGCGACTTCATCATCATGGTGGTCGGCGGCCCGAACGCGCGCCAGGACTATCACGTCGATCCCGGCGAGGAGTTCTTCTACCAGCTCGAGGGCGACATGGTGTTGCGCACCATGCAGGAGGGCCGCGCGGTGGCGCTGCCGATCCGTGCCGGGGAAGTGCTGCTGCTGCCGCCGCTCGTGCCGCATTCGCCGCAGCGCCCGGCCAACACCGTGGGCCTCGTCGTCGAGCGCGCCCGCCGCGCCGGCGAGCGCGACGGCTTTCAGTGGTACTGCGAGCAGTGCGGCCAGCTGCTCTACGAGGAATTCTTCGAGCTCACTGACATCGAGAAGCAGTTTCCGCCGGTATTCGAGCGCTTCTTCGCCAGCCGCGAGAAACGCACCTGCGCGCGCTGTCACGCAGTCATGGAGCGCTCCTGAGGTGCAGGCGCGGGTGATGATCGATGGGCGCGAGCTCGCCATCGACCTGGCGCGACCGGCGGATCTCGCGCTCGAGCTGGATTTCGCAGGTCCCCAGCCGCGGCACTTCGGCGCCCCGCGCGCCGCCTCCCGGCCGCTGGAAGTGCCCGGGTTCCGCGGCTCGGTCGCTGCGGGCGCTAGCTGCAACTGCGAGGTGCTCACGCTCATCCCCCACTGCAACGGCACGCACACCGAGTCCGCCGGGCACCTGACGCACGAGCGGCTCGATGCCTGGCGGGTGGTGCCCGCGGGACTGGTGCCGGCCGTGCTGCTGTCGGTCACCCCGGAGCCCCCCGGGGCCGAGGGAACCGAGCCTGCGCCGCAGCCTGCCGACCGGTTGATCACCCGCGCTGCCATCGAGCGCGCCTGGCCGCGCGAGCTGCCGTTCGCGCCGCGCGCGGTGGTGATCCGCACGCTGCCGAATACTCCCGACAAGCGCGCCCGCGACTATACCGGCACGACCCCGCCCTACCTGTCGCGCGAAGCCGCGGCGGCGCTCGTGATGCGTGAGGTGCTGCACCTGGTGGTCGATGTGCCCTCGATCGATCGTGAGCACGACGAGGGGCGGCTGACCGCGCACCGGCTGTTCTTCGGCCTGCCGCGCGGCGCGGCGCATCTGGCTGCGGCCGCGCGGCCTGCCGCCACGGTTACCGAGCTCGCGTTCATTCCCGGGCAGCTCGCCGACGGCGCGTATCTCCTCGAGCTGCAGGTGCCGGCCCTGAGCGGCGACGCGGTGCCGAGCCGGCCGCTGCTGTACCCGCTGGCCGGACGCGCCGCATGAGCTCCGCCGGCAGCCTCGCGGCGGCGCGCGGGCACGACGCCCGCGATGCGCTCGCGCCGTTGCGCGCGCGCTTCGCCCTGCCCCGCGATGGTGGCGGCGAGCCGCTCGTCTACCTCTGTGGTCACTCGCTCGGCCTCCTGCCCCTCGCCGCGCTCGAGCGGGTGAACGAGGAGCTCGCGGCATGGGCGGACCACGCCGTGCAGGCGCACGAGCACGGCGGGCGTCCGTGGGTGCCTTACCACGAGAACCTCACCGCCGGCCTCGCGGCACTGAGCGGTGCGCGACCCCTCGAAGTGGTCGCGATGAACTCCCTCACCGTGAACCTGCACCTGATGCTGGCGAGCTTCTACCGGCCACAGGGACAGCGCACGCGCATCCTCATCGAAGCGGGCGCTTTCTCCTCCGACCGCCACGCCGTGACCTCGCAGCTCGCCTGGCACGGGCTCGACCCGCAGAGTGCGCTGCTCGAGCTGGCGCCGCCTGAAGGTGGTGCCACCATCCACGAGGAAGCCATCGAGGCCGTGCTTGCCGAGCGGGGCGCGGAGGTCGCGCTGGTGCTCTGGCCGGGAGTGCAGTTTCGCACCGGCCAGGCTTTCGACATCGCGCGCATCGTGCGCGCCGCGCACGGTGCGGGTGCGATCGCCGGCTTCGACCTGGCCCACTCCATGGGTAACACGCCGCTGTCACTCCACGACGCGGATGCCGACTTCGCGGTGTGGTGCAGCTACAAATATCTCAACGGCGGCCCGGGCGCGATCGGCGGCTGCTTCGTGCATCAGCGGCACAGCGAGGCGCAACCGCGCACCTCCCACGGCGGGACGCTGCCGGGGACGCGCCTCGCGGGCTGGTGGGGCCACGAGCAGCACACGCGCTTTCTGATGGAGCCGCAGTTTCGCGCGGCGGCCGGAGCCGCCGCCTGGCAGATCAGCAACCCGCCGATCCTGGCGGCCGCGCCGCTCATCGCGTCACTGTCGATCTTCCTCGAGGCCGGCATGCAGGCGCTGCGCGACAAGTCCATCGCGCTGACCGGCTTTCTCGAGGAGCTGCTGCGGCCGCTCTCCGCGGAGGTGCAGATCCTGACGCCGCGCGAACCGGACCGCCGCGGCTGCCAGCTGTCGCTGCGGCTCGTGGGTGGCGAGCAGCGCGGCAAGCGGGTGTTCGACGCACTCGCTGCCCGGGGCATCGTCTGCGACTGGCGCTCGCCCGACATCATCCGCGTCGCTCCGGTGCCGCTCTACAACCGCTTCGAGGATGCCTGGCGGTTCGCGCAGGCACTCAGCGAGACGCTGCCGGCAGGCTGATGAGCATTGCCGCAGGCGCACGGGTCAACATCGTCGGCGCCGGGCTCGCCGGAGCGTTGCTGGCACTGCTGCTCGCGCGGCGCGGGCTGGCGGTGGCGCTCTACGAGCGTCGGCCGGATCCGCGCCAGGTGCGTCCCGAGCGGGGCCGCTCCATCAACCTCGCGCTCGCCGCGCGCGGGCTGCGCGCGCTCGAGCGCGCCGCCGTGCTCGATGCCGTCACGCCGCTCTTGATCCCCATGCGCGGTCGCATGGTGCACGAACGCGGCGGTACTGCGGCGCTCCAGGCCTATGGCCAGCGCGAGCACGAGGTCATCTACTCCGTGGGCCGCGCGGATCTCAACCGCGTGCTCATCGAGTCCGCCGCGCGGCACGCCGGGGTCAGCGTGCACTTCGGCCAGCAGTGCCTCGGCGCGGACCTGGACGCGCAACGGCTCACCTTCCGCGACATCGCCAGCGGGCGCGAGTACCCGCTGCCCCTCGCACCCACCATCGCCGCCGACGGTGCCGGCTCTGCGGTGCGCGCCAGTCTCACGACGGCGGGGCTGCTGCGGGTGCGCGAGGACTGGCTCGACCACGATTACAAGGAGCTCAGCATCCCGGCGCAGGCCGCCGCGCCGCTCGAGCGGCAGGCGCTGCACATCTGGCCGCGTGGCGGGTTCATGCTGATCGCGCTGCCGAACACCGACGGCAGTTTCACCGCGACCCTGTTTCTCGCCCGCAGCGGCCCAGTGAGCTTCGCGGCGCTCGACTCAGCGGGGGCGGTGCAGGAATTCTTCGCGCGGGAGTTTCCGGACGCACTGCCGCTGCTGCCGGACCTGGCGGAGCAGTTCGCGGCTCACCCACAGGGGCAGCTCGGCACCGTACATGCCGCACCCTGGCACCTCGCCGGCAGCGTGCTGCTGCTCGGTGATGCGGCGCACGCGATCGTGCCCTTCCACGGCCAGGGCATGAATGCGGCGTTCGAGGACTGTGCGCAGCTCGATGCGCTGCTCGCTGGCGCCGCCAGCTGGACGGCGCTGTTCGCCGGCTTCGAGGAGACGCGGCGCGTCAACACCCTGGCGATCGCGCAGATGGCGCTCGAGAACTACCTGGAGATGCGCGATGCGGTGCTCGACAGCGCCTTCGTGCGGCGCAAGGCGCTCGCGATGGCCCTCGAGCGCCGCTTCCCGGATCGCTTCATTCCGCGCTACTCGATGGTGATGTTTCACCCCGAGATTCCGTACGCCGAGGCGCAGCGGCGCGGCGCCCTGCAGGAGCAGCTGCTGCACGAGCTCGATGCGCAGGGCGGCGGCACCGCGGCCGCGGACTCAGAGGGCGCGGCGCAGCTCATCGAGGCGCGGCTGCCCTCCCTCGGGGCGCGGTCCCCCGCGCCGGGCGCAGCGCGGTAACGCGGGGTGGGCTCCACGGTCCGTGTGCAGCGTCTGCGGTCCTTCGATGAGCGCGCGGTGCAGGAGCTCGCCGCGGTTCTGACCGACTGTGTCGAGGGCGGCGCCTCCGTGAGCTTCATGCTACCGCTGCCGGCACACAAGGCCGAGGGGTACTGGCGCGAGGTCGCCGCGAGCGCCATGCGCGGCGAGCGGCTGGTGGTGGCGGCGCACGATGGCGCGGGCATCGTCGGCAGCGTGCAGGTGCTGCTCGATCTCCCCGAGAATCAGCCGCACCGCGCGGAGTTCGCGAAGATGCTGGTACACCGGCGGGCGCGGCGCCGCGGCGTGGGGAGCGCGCTGCTGACTGCGGCCGAGGAGTGCGCACGCGAAGCGGGGCGCACTCTCCTCGTGCTCGACACCGCCAGCGCGGAGGCCGCGCGCCTGTACGCCCGCCACGGCTGGCAGCGTGTCGGTGTCGTTCCGGACTATGCGCTCTATCCGGACGGCCGGCCCTGTGCGACCACCTTCTTCTTCAAGTCACTGCGCTGAGCTGCAGCCAGGCCCCGCGGTTGCGGACCCGCTCAATGCTGACGCGGCACCTCGGGAGCATTGCGGCGCTCGAGCGTCACGAAGGTGAGCGGGTACGCATGCTCTTCGTCGGCCGGCTGGCTGCTGCACTCGACATCGGCCCACTGCGTCGAGTCGAACTCGGGAAAGGTGATATCGCCCGGCACATCGGCGTGCACGTGGGTCAGATAGATCCTACGCGCGAACGGCAGCACCAGGCGGTAGATCTCCGCGCCACCGATCACCACCAGCTCGTTGCTCGAGCTGGCATGCGCCAGCGCGTCCTCGACCGAGTGGACCACGATCACCCCGGGCGCGGACCAGCTGCGGTCGCGGGTCAACACGAGGTTGGTGCGCCCCGGCAGCGGCCGGCCGATGGACTCGAAGGTCTTGCGGCCCATGAGGATCGGCTTGCCGAGGGTGAAAGCCCGGAAGCGCTTGAGATCCTCGGGGAGACGCCAGGGGAGGGAGTTATCGCGCCCGATCACGCCGTTCTGCGCCATGGCGACCATCAGAGATATCAACGGTGGCCCGGCGCTCATGGCCACGGATTATTGCAGGGGTGCGTGCGCGAAAGTCAACGTGTCGCGATACGGAGCCGTATGTCAGGTCAGATCTCCACCGCGGTGTTAAGGATGACCACGTCGCGGAAGGGCATGCGGAAGAACTCCGCCGCCTGGGTGCTGTACTGCTGCATGCGGGCAAACAGCCGGCGCTGCAGGCCGCGCAGCCCGGTGAGCGGACGCGCGCGCACCACGTGGCGGCCGACGAAGAACGAGCTGTCCTCGGTGAATACGCGCAGCCCGCGTGCGCGGCATGCCTTGAGCGCCTCGGCCACATCGGCGGTCTCCATGAAGCCGAAGCGCGCCGTGACATAAAACACCCCCGGCAGCACCTCCTCGATCTGCAGCCGACGCACCGGATCCTGGCGTGGCGAGTCGGCGATCTCGACGTTGAGAATGATGACGCGCTGGTGCACCACCGCGTTGTGCTCGATGTTGCGGATCAGCGCCGAGGGGACCAGCTGCGGATTGCTGGCGAGGAACACGCCCGTGCCCGGCACGCGGTGGACGCCCGAGACCAGCTTCGGCAGCTCGCTGCGCGGTACGGCGAGCTTGGCGAGCGCGGCGCGCAGCTCCAGCCGCCCGTTGCGCCAGGTGGTGAAGATGAGGCACAGGAGTGCGCCGAGGGTGAGCGGGATCCAGCCTCCGGTCGGCACCTTGGTCATGTTGCCGGCGACATAGGCGAGGTCGGTGACCAGCATCAGCCCGAAGAGGGCCGCGATCTGCCACTTCGGCCAGTTCCACTGGGTCGCGGCGACGAAGCCGCCGAGGATGGTGGTGACGACCATCGTGCCGACCACCGCCGCGCCGTACGCACCCGAGAGCGCGTCCGAGGAGCCGAAGCCGATCACGAACCCACAGACGGCGATGAACACCAGCCAGTTGACCATGGGTACGTAGATCTGTCCGTGCTCGAGCGCCGAGGTCTGCAGCACGCGCAGGCGCGGCAGCAGATCGAGGTGCACCGCCTGGCGTGCCATGGAAAATGCACCGGAGATGACGGCCTGCGAGGCGATGACGGTCGCCGCGGTCGCGAGCAGCACCAGCCACGGCAGCACCGCGGCGGGCACCAGCTGGAAGAGCGGATGCTCCACCGGCTTACCGAGCTCGAGCAGCAGCGCGCCCTGTCCGAAATAGTTGATGACGAGCGCCGGCGCCACCAGCGTGTACCAGGAGACGCGCACCGGCGCCCGGCCGAAGTGGCCCATGTCGGCGTACAGCGCCTCGGCACCGGTGAGCGCGAGGAACACCGCGCCGATCACCGCGAGCGCCACCTGCGGACGGCGTGCGAGCAGCTCGACCCCCGCGAGCGGGTTGAGCGCCGTGAGGACCTCCGGGTGGCGCAGGATCGGAAAGATACCGATCGCGGCGATGACCAGGAACCAGACCACCATGACCGGGCCGAACAGGCTCCCGACCCGCGCAGTGCCGTGCCGCTGGTAGGCGAACAGCACCGCCAGCACGATGAGCGTGATCGGCACCACCGCCTGCTTGAGATTGGGGCTGAGGAGCTCGAGGCCCTCGACCGCGCTCAGCACCGAGATGGCCGGCGTGATGAGGGCGTCGCAGAAGAAGAAGGCGGTGCCGGCGAGGGCGAGTCCGACGCACACCTTGGCCCAGGTGCTGCCGTGGATCAGCCGCCGCTGGGCGAGCGCAAACAGCGCCAGGATCCCGCCCTCGCCGTCATTGTCGGCGCGCATGATGATCGTGACGTACTTGAGCGTGACGGAGACGGCGAGCGCCCAGAAGATCAGCGACAGCACCCCGCGCACCGCCGCGGCGTCGAAGGTGCCCGCCTCGCCCACCGCCTGCTGCAGGGCATAGAGCGGGCTGGTGCCGATGTCGCCATAGACGATGCCGATGGCGCCGACGATCGAGGACAGGCCGGGTCGGCGGGAGTTGTTCACTGGTTTGTCCGCAGCCGTGCCGTGGCTCAGCGGCGCGGCGCCGGCGCGCGCGCGGCGGTGCGCCGCGGCGGCCACAGCATGCTGCCGCGGCAGCGCCCGCTGCCGCAGCGGCAGGCGAAGATCGCATCGACATCCGGCGGATCGTCGGCCTCGCGCTGGATCTGATAGTCGTAGGTGAGCTCCTCACCGGGCTCGATGTCGCGCACGGCCTCGATGAACACCCGCCGGCCTTCGATCACCGACTCGCAGTTGGGATCACAGGAGTGATTCACGAAGCGCGCCTCGTTGCCGCCGACGCCGGCGTCGATGACGGTGCGCGCATCGACGATGAACAGGAACGTGTGGGCATCGCCGGCGTCCTTGTACTCGTAGCGGCGGTCGGCCTCGGCATGCGAGACACGCTCGCCGAGATATTCGACGACGCGCGTACCCTTGCGGATGCGGCGCGCTGCGAACACCCCGAGCCCGTGCAGCGGCGAGTCCCGCACCTCGAGCAGCGGCGCGGCCTCGCGGCGCGCGCGGCTCATACCGCCACCGGTGCGCGGATCGGCGCGTGATGCTGGTAGTTCACGAACTCGATGTCCTCGTAGCGATACTCGAAGATGCTCGGCGGGCGGCGCCGGATCTCGAGGCGCGGCAGCGGCAGCGGCGTGCGCTGCAGCTGCAGGTCGGCCTGCTCGAGATGATTGAGGTAGAGGTGACAGTCGCCGCCGGTCCATACCAGCTCGCCGGCGCGCAGCTCGCTTTGCTGCGCGATGAGGTGCGTGAGCAGCGCATAGCTGGCAATGTTGAACGGCACACCGAGAAACATGTCGGCGCTGCGCTGGTACAGCTGACAGGACAGGCGGCCGCCCGCCACGTACAGCTGGAAGAAGGCGTGACAGGGCATGAGGCGCATGCGCTCGAGCTCGCCGACGTTCCAGGCACTCACCAGGATGCGGCGGGAGTCGGGATCGCGCCGCAGCTGCTCGAGGGCCGCGGCGATCTGGTCGATGTGGCGGCCATCGGCGGTGGCCCAGGCGCGCCACTGCCGCCCGTAGACCGGACCGAGCTCGCCACGCTCATCGGCCCACTCGTCCCAGATGCTCACGCCGTGCTCGTGCAGCCAGGCGACGTTGGTGTCGCCGCGCAGGAACCACAGCAGCTCGTAGACCACCGCGGGCAGATGGACCTTCTTGGTCGTGACCAGCGGGAAGCCGACCTCGAGATCGAAGCGCATCTGCTCGCCGAACAGCGACAGCGTGCCGGTACCGGTGCGGTCCTCCTTGCGCACACCCCGCGTGCGGATGCGCTGCAGCAGCTCGAGATACTGCCTCATCGTGCCGGCGTCGCTGCGGCGGGCAGGAAGTTGCCCGAGGGTTGGCGGGCGCGGTACGCCCAGGCGAGCATCACCAGCCCGGCCAGGATCATCGGCATCGACAGCACCTGCCCTTCGGTGAGCCAGCCGCCGGCGAGGTAGCCGATGTGCTCGTCCGGCACGCGCACGAACTCGATGAGAAAGCGCGCCACGCCATAGATGACCAGGAACAGCCCCGAGGGCGCGAGGCGTGGCCGGGGACGCGCGGTGAACCACCACAGGACCGCGAACAGCAGCAGCCCCTCGAGGGTCGCCTCGTAGAGCTGCGAGGCGTGGCGTACCTCGCCGTTCACGCGGAAGCCCCACGGCACGGTGGTCACCTTGCCCCACAGCTCGCTGTTGATGAAGTTGCCGATGCGGCCGAAGAACAGCCCGAGCGCCGGCAGCGGCGCGGTGAAGTCGTAGACGTCGGCGACGTTGCGGTCGCGGCGCCAGGCGAACAGCGCGAGTGCTACGAGGGCACCGATCAGCCCGCCGTGAAAGGACATGCCGCCTTCCCAGATCTTCAGCGGATACCACGGGTCGCTCGCCCAGAAGCTCAGGCCGTAGAACAGCACGTAGCCGATACGCCCGCCGAGGATCACCCCGAGCATGGCGAAGAAGATCAGATCATCGACATCGTGCGGCTTCCAGGTCGAGCCGGGCCGGGCGGCGCGCCGCCGCGCGAGCCACCAGGCCGCGGCAAAACCCAGCAGGTACATGATGCCGTACCAGTGAACCTTGACGCGGCCGATCTCGAACGCGATCGGGTTGAATCCGGGGTAGACGAGCATGCAGCGCGAAGTTTAGCCGACCGCGCGCGTCACGCGGCAGAAGAACGCTTTGAGGTAACGCGTCTCCGGAATCGCCGGATGCAGCGGATGATCGGGCGACTGCCCGGCGGCCTCGAGGACCTGTACGAAGCGGCCGCTGTGGCGCGCTGCTGCCTGGATCGCCGCGAGCAGCTCCTCGGCCGAGAGGTGATAGGAACAGGAGCAGGACACCAGCAGGCCCCCTGCCGCCAGCAGTCCCAACGCCAGCTGGTTGAGCTTGCGGTAGGCCGCCTGGCCCTGCGGAATATCCTTCTTGCGCTTGATGAAGGCCGGCGGGTCGAGCACTACGACATCGAACTGCGCCCCCTGAGCGAGGAGCGTACGGAGCGCATCGAACGCGTCCGCACGCAGCGGCTCGATCGTGGCCGCGTTGCGCCGGGCGTTGGCCGTGGCGTATTCCAACGCTGCCGCGGATGAGTCCACGCAACAGGCCTGCGCCGCCCCGGCACGCAGCGCGGTGATTGCCCAGGCGCCGACATAGGAGCACACATCGAGCACGCGCGCGCCGGGCGCGATATAACGCCGCAGCCGCGCGCGATTGCCGCTCTGGTCGTAGAACCAACCGGTCTTCTGGCCCGCGGCGAGCGGCGCCGCGAAGCTCAGCCCGGCCTCCACCACCGCGACCTCCGCGGGCAGCTCGCCGCAGGCGGCGTGCACCACGTGCGGCAGCTGCTCCAGGTCGCGGGCCGCCGAGTCGTTCTTCCAGATGAGCGCCTGCGGCTGCACCACGTGGCGCACGGCACTCTCGAGCGTCGCGCGCAGCGCCTCCATCCCGGCGGTGGCGATCTGACCCACCACCACCTCGCCGTAGCGATCGAGCACCAGTCCCGGCAACAGGTCCGACTCGCCGAACACCCACCGGCAGTAGCGGGCATCGCCGAGCCGCTCGCGCAGCGCCAGCGCGGCGCGCAGGCGCGCGCCGATGAGCTCGTCGTTCACTGGCTGGAGCGGATCGCGCGAGAGAATGCGTGCGCAGATCAAGGCGTGCGGGTTGACGTAGGCGTAAGCGAGGAAGGCGTCGCGGTGCGAGCGCAGCACGGCCAGCGCGCCGGGCGCGAACTGCACCAGGGGAGTCCGCTCGGTGTCGATCTCGTTGCTGAAGACCCAAAGGTGGCCGGCGAGCAGGCGCCGCTCCTCGCCACGCTTGAGGCGCAGCACGGGGGCGGAGTGCTCGACGGGTAGTGTCGGGGAAGTTGCCGGCAGTGACATGGGATCGGAGGCGCAACAGACGAAGCGAGATTATACCGAATCGGTAAAAACGCCTCGCCGCCGGCCCTCGGCCGGCGCAATCGCGCTATGATCGCCACGAACACAGGCTGCGCAGCATGACGCAGACAAGGCATTCGCATAGCGACGGCTCGCCGAAGTACACCAACCGTCTCGCCGCGGAGACGAGTCCGTACCTGAGGAAGCACGCGCACAATCCCGTTGACTGGTACCCGTGGGGCTCCGACGCCCTGCAGCGCGCCAGTCGGGAAAAAAAGCCCATTCATCTGAGCGTCGGATATTCGGCGTGCCACTGGTGCTCGGTGCTCCACGAAGAGAGCTTCGAGGACGAAGCCACCGCAAAAATCCTCAACGACAACTTCATCAACATCAAGGTCGATCGCGAGGAGCGTCCCGACATCGATCGCATCTACCAGATCGCGCAGCAGATGCTGACCCAGCGCAGCGGCGGCTGGCCGCTGACGATGTTCCTCACCCACGATGACCAGCGGCCATTTTTCGGCGGCACCTATTTTCCGAAAGAGGCGCGCTACGGCCTGCCGGCCTTCAGCGACATCCTGCAACGTGTCGCCGCGTATTACCGCGAGCACGCGCCCGAGCTGCGCAGGCAGAACGAAGCGCTCATGGCCGCCTTCGCCGAGCTCACTCCCAAAGCCGCGGGCCCCGACACCGAGCTCACCGACGCGCCGCTCGCTGCCTGCCGGGCGCAGCTGACGCGCAGCTTCGACTCGCGCAATGGCGGCTTCGGCGGCGCACCCAAGTTTCCCCACGCCGAGATGATCGAGTGGCTGCTGCGCCGCTGGCACTCGAGCGCGCACGACCCCGAGCCCGACCTGCAGGCGCTCTATATGGCGACGCTCACTCTGCGCCGCATGGCCGAGGGCGGCATCAACGACCAGCTCGGCGGCGGCTTCTGCCGCTACTCGGTCGATGACCACTGGCTCATTCCGCACTTCGAGAAGATGCTGTACGACAACGCCGCCCTGCTCGCCGCCTACGCCGGCGCCTCGCTGGCGGGCGCCGAGCCCCTGTACGCCGAGGTAGCGCATCAGACCGCCGACTGGGTGTTGCGCGAGATGCAGTCGTCCGCGGGCGGCTATTACTCGAGTCTCGACGCGGACTCCGAGGGTCACGAGGGCAAGTTCTACGTGTGGGATCGCGAGGAGATCCGCGCCCTGCTGACGGCGGAGGAATTCCCGGTGTTTGCGCGGCGCTTCGGCGTCGATCGGCCGGCGAACTTCGAGGGTCACTGGCATCTGTATGCAGCGGTATCGCCGCAGGATGTGGCGCGGGAACTCGGCCGCACGGTGGAGGAGGTGAGCACGCTCCTCGCCGGCGCGCGCGCGAAGCTCCTGCAGGTGCGCGCCATGCGCATCCGGCCGGCGCGCGACGACAAGACCCTCGCCTCGTGGAATGCGCTCATGATCCGCGGCATGGCCATCGCATCGCGCGCGCTCGAGCGCGAGGACCTGGCGATCGCCGCGACGCGGGCACTGGATTTCATCCGCACGACGCTGTGGCGCGACAGGCGGCTGCTCGCGACCTCGATGGAGGGTCGTGCGCACCTCAACGCCTACCTGGATGACTACGTCTACCTCGCCGATGCCATTCTCGAGCTGCAGCAGGTACGCTTCAGCGCCGGCGAGCTCGCGTTCGCCCGCGAGCTGCTCGAGGTCGCGCTGCGGCATTTCGCCGACGGCGCGGCGGGCGGGTTCTATTTCACCGCCGACGATCACGAGACCCTGATCCATCGGAGCAAGGTCTTCGGCGATGACGCCACCCCCGCCGGTAACGGCATCGCCGCGCGCGTGCTGCTGCGCCTCGGACATCTGCTCGGCGAGCCGCGTTACCTGGCGGCGGCGGAGCAGACGCTGCGCGCCGCTTGGACCGCCATCGGCCAGTATCCGTCCGGCCACGTGAGCCTGCTGGGGGCGCTCGAGGAGCTGTTGTCGCCGCCGCAGATCGTGGTGCTGCGCGGCGAGGAGCGGACTATCGAGGGCTGGCGTCGCGCGCTCGCGCGCAGCTACGCGCCGCACCGCCTGGTGCTCGCCATCTCCGCCGACGCGCCGGGGCTGCCGCCGGCGCTCGCGGACAAAACGCCACGCGCGGGACCCGTTGCCTACGTCTGCCGCGGCAGCACCTGCTCGGCGCCGATCGAATCACTCGAGGCGCTGCTGGAGGAGCTGCACGAGCCCGAGCCGCAGCCGGCAGCGCTCGGGGCGCGCAATGCAGGCGGGGCGCGCAATGCACGTTCGGGCGATAGTTAGCCGCGAGCCTAACTATCCGCGCGCCAGGCGTGCGATGCATGTTGGCAGGCGTAGACGCGGCCGCTACGACAATAGCTCGACGTTGCCACCGATGGCGGCGGTGTTGATGGTGAGTGTGCGCTCGTTGGCGAAGCGCAGCAGGTAGTGCGGCCCGCCTGCCTTGGGTCCGGTCCCGGAGAGCCCCTGGCCGCCGAAGGGCTGAACGCCGACGACCGCGCCGATCATATTGCGGTTGACGTAG
Organism: Gammaproteobacteria bacterium; assembly: GCA_019235245.1. Lineage (GTDB taxonomy): Bacteria > Pseudomonadota > Gammaproteobacteria > Steroidobacterales > Steroidobacteraceae > 13-2-20CM-66-19. The sequence continues at coordinate 9,168 of JAFAKO010000052.1, read as the reverse complement.
GTGTTACCGACCGGCAGCGCGCGGAACACGTGCTCGGCGAGGCTCTCGACGCGCGTGTGGATGCCGAGCGTGAGACCGAAACCGGTCGCCCGGATCGCGCTGAGCACCTGCGGCAGCGCATCGCTGCGGTAACGCGCGACGTGCAGGATCGGCCCGAACTCCTCGGTGCGCAGCTGATCGAGCCGCTGCAGCTCGAAGAGCTGCGGCGCAAAGAAGCTACCCTTGCGGGCGAGCGCCGGATCGAGCTCGCAGGCATACAGCAGCCGTGCCTCGCGCCGCATGCGCTCGGCGTGCCGCGCGAGTCGCTCGCGCGCGGCCTCGCTGATCACAGGGCCGATATCCGTCGACCGCTCCTCCGGCGGTCCGATCTTCAGCTCGCGCATCGCGCCGATCAGCATGCCGACGACGCGCTCGGCGATCTCCTCCTGCAGGTACAGCACGCGCAGCGCCGAACAGCGCTGGCCGGCGCTCGTGAAGGCGGAGGTGAGCGCATCGTCCACCACCTGCTCCGTCAGAGCCGTGGCATCGACCACCATGGCATTCACCCCACCGGTCTCGGCGATCAGGGGAACGATGGCGCCGTCGCGGCCGGCGAGAGTGCGATTGATGGTGCTGGCGGTAGCCGTCGAGCCGGTGAAGGCGACGCCGGCGAGCGCGGCATGGTTCAGCGCGACCTCGCCGAAAGGCGGTCCGTCGGCCGGTGTCAGCTGCAGCACCTGCGGCGGCACGCCGGCCTCGTGCAACAGGCGCGTCATGGCATGCGCGACCAGCGGCGTCGCGGGCGCGGGTTTCGCGACCACGGCGTTGCCCGCCATGAGCGCCGCGGTGATCTGACCGGTGAAGATCGCGAGCGGGAAATTCCACGGACTGATGCACACGAACACGCCGCGTCCCTCGAGCGAGAGCGTGTTGCGCTCGCCGGTCGGACCCGGCAGCTGCTCGGGCGCACCGAAAAGCTCGCGCCCGCGCGCCGCGTAGTAGCGGCAGAAGTCGACGGCCTCGCGCAGCTCCGCCATCGCATCGGGCAGGGTCTTGCCGCCCTCGCGGATCAGCAGACTGAGGAACGTCCCGCGCCTTGCCTGCAGCAGATCGGCCGCGCGCGTGAGGCAGGCCGCACGCGCCTCGGCCCCGGACGCGTCCCAGGCCGGCTGGGCCGCGGCGGCCGCCGCCATCGCCTCGCGGATCTCCCGGGCGGTGGCATCGCGGGTGTGGCCGACGACGACGCTTCGATCCGCGGGCGAGGTGACCGCGACCGCGAGGTCCCGGGTCGGGCGGCCATTCAACAGGGGACCGCCCGTGTGGACCACCTCAGCCTGGGCGCGCACCTCCGCCTCGAGCGCGGCGAGTGACACCGGATCGCCGAAGTCGGCACCCATCGAGTTGGCGCGCTCGGCGCCGAAGAGCGCGCCCGGCTCGCGCAGCCGCGAGGGCGCCGCAGGCGCCGCGGCGGCGGCGAGCAAGGTGACCGGGTCGCGGCCCACCTACTCCACCGGGATCTGCGGATTCATGAACTGGTGCACGAAAGAAGTGTTGGCGCCGTTCTCGAGCAGCCGTCGCACCAGGTATGGCAGCAGCTCTTCGTGGGTGCCGACGGGCGCATACACGCGCACCGGCGGCAGATGCGGCACTTCGGCCCGCGCCGCCGCGTACAGCGCCTCGCCCATGCCGTGCAGCCGCTGGAACTCGTAGGCGGCCCCAGGCGGCGCGAGCTCCAGTACCGCGGCGACGGTGTAGGCATTGTGGGTCGCGAACTGGGGATAGATGACCTCGGGCACGGCGAACAGGTCGCGCACGCACTCGAGGTAGCTCGCATCGGTCGCCGCCTTGGAGGTATAGACCGGGAAGCTCGCCAGTCCGCGCTCCTGCGCACGCTTGATCTCGCTGTCCCAGTAGGCGCCCTTCACGAGGCGCACGCTCATGCGCCGGCCGCTCTCGCGCGCCAGCTGCGCCACCCAGGCGATGACCAGCGGCGCGCGTCGGCCGTAGGCCTGCACGGCGAGCCCGAGGCCGTCCCACTCGCGGGTCCGCGCATCACGCGCCAGCGCCTCCATGATGTCGAGCGACAGGTCGAGGCGGTCTGCCTCTTCCGCATCGACGGTGAAGCCGATACCGGCGCGGGCCGCCTGGAGTGCGAGCTCGAGCATCCGCGGGGCGAGTCGCTCGTGTACCAGCGAGCTCTGCAACAGCGTGTAGCGCGGCTCGAGCGCCGAGAGCTTCACCGAGATGCCCGAGCGCGCGTGCGTGCCGTGTGCCGCCTGCTGCGCGAGCGCGCCGATGGCCTGGGAGTAGGCGTCGAAATAGCGCTGCGCATCCGCTTCCGTGCGCGCGCCCTCGCCGAGCACGTCGTAGGAGCACAGCGACAGCTCCGGGTCGGCCGCGCCGCGTGCCAGCGCCTCATCGATGGTCTGACCGACGATGAAGGCGTGACCCAGCAGCTGCATCGACTGGCGCAGCGCCGCTCTCACGACCGGTGCGATGACCGGCCGCGTGAGGCTCGCGGTGGAGAACTCACCGGCGAGCTCGCCGAGCACATCCGGCAGGAGCCTGCCGGCGGCACCGAGCAAGGTGAAGCCGGTGCGCAGCAACAGGTCCGTGTCACCGGGGACGCCCGCCTCGCGAATGGTCGCGAGCCGCTCGGCGATGAGCTGGTCGGCGCGCCTGGCATCGGGCGTGCGCAGCAGTGCCTCCGCGAGACTCATGAGCGCCTTGCCCTGCGCACTGTCGAGGGGAAACTGCTCGAGCATCCGCTCGACGAGCGGCCGCGAGCGTTGATCGGCGCGCGCCGCTTCGACCCAGCGCGCAGCGCGCTCGCGCGCACGCTCGAGCGCACCCAGAGCCGGCACCAGGTCGGCGACCGCCTCGTCCGAGGCGTCCGCCTCCGCCCGCAGCGTTGCGGCGCGCAGCCGCGTGCGCAGCTCCGTCAGGCTGACCCCGGTGTCCTTCATGCCGATACTCCGCGCTTGTGGAAAATTTCGCTTATTTTATTGGAATCTGCAGAGAATAGTTTCACGTTTAAAGGTTATTATTAGTATAATCAACTGCCATGACAGCCTCGACGACCCCCGCGCCAGCTCAGGCGACTGCCGAGCGCGTGCTCGACCGTATCGACCGCCGGCTGCTGGCGCGGCTGCAGCAGGATGGACGGACCTCGGTTTCGCAGCTGGCGCGCGAGGTGCATCTCACCGTGACGCCGACCCTCGAGCGCGTCCGCCGCCTCGAGTCCGGAGGCTACATCGAAGGCTATTTCGCGCGCCTCAACCCGCGACGCCTGGGACTGGGACTGCTGGCCTACGTCGAGGTCTCACTCGATCGCACCACTCCGGATGCGTTCGACGACTTCAAGCAGGCGATGCTGGCGCACGATGAGGTCATGGAGTGCCACATGGTGGCGGGCGGCTTCGACTATCTGCTGAAGGTGCGCGTCCGGGACATGGAGAGCTACCGGCGCTTTCTCGGTGACCGCATCGCCGCGGTGCGTGGCGTGCAACAGACGCACACCTACTTCGTCATGGAAGAGGTCAAGTCGACGCACCGTATCATCGTCCCCGACTGATGGCCGGTCGCTATCGGAGCGGCCTCTCGTGGCTCACGGTCTGCGGGCTGCCGCTGGCGGCGGCCGCCAGCGAGCCGACGGTGCCGGCGCCGGCGAATCCTGCGACCGTGCAGGAGCTGCCGCAGGTCACGGTGATCGGCAACACGCCACAGGCCGGCCTCGGGCTGCCGCGCGGGCAGATTCCTGCCGGCGTGCAGACCGGCGACAGCGAGAGCATGCAGCGGCAGCTGTCGGTCGATCTCGGCGACTACCTCAACGACAACTTCAGCGGTATCCACGTGAGCGAGACCAGCGCCAGCCCGCTGCAGCCCGAGGTCACGTATCACGGCTTTACCGCCTCGCCACTCCTCGGCACGCCCGAGGGGCTCTCGGTGTACGTGGACGGCGTACGCGTCAATGAGTCCTTCGGCGACACCGTGAACTGGGACCTGCTGCCGCAGTCGGCGATCTCCACCGTCACGCTCATCTCGGGATCCAATCCCGTGTTCGGACTGAACACGCTCGGCGGAGCGCTCTCGGTGCGGACCAAGAGCGGGCACGACAATCCCGGCACCGAGCTCGAGGCTTACGGCGGCTCCTTCGGCCGCCGTTCGTTCGAGGCGACCACCGGCGCCGGGCACGGCCGCTTCGATTATTTCGTGACCGCGAGATACTTCGACGAGGACGGGTGGCGCGACTTCTCGCCCTCGCGGCTCTGGCAGGCGTTCGGCAAGGCCGGCTGGCAGGACGAGCGCACCGACATCGACCTCAGCTACACCTATGCCGACACGCGTCTCAACGGCAACGGCCCGCTCCCGACCAGCATGCTCGACTACCGCCGCGAGGCGAGCTACACCCCGCCCGACCTCACCGAGAATCGCCTCAACTTCCTCAATCTCACCGCCACGCAGTTCCTGACGCCGTGGCTGCTGCTCTCGGGCAACGCCTACTACCGCGAGCTGCTCACGAGCACCGTCAACGGCAACATCAACGCCAGCTACCTCGATGAGGACTACAGCGGCCCGCCGTTGCGCTGCGACACCCCGCCGGCGAGCGCCGCGGAGCTCCTGTGGTGCTCGCCGGGACAGAACGCCTCGGGCCGGCTCAGCCAGCATGGCGCCGGCGCCGGCCTGCAGCTCACCGATGCGCATCCGCTCCGCGGCGCGCCCAACCAGGCGATCCTCGGCGCCGACTACAACGGATCGGACGATGACTTCACGCAGTCGTACCAGTACGGACAGTTATCGGCCGAGCGCATGGTGATTGACGCGCAGAGTCCCTTCAATGACCAGACCGTGGTCTCGCTCGCCGGCCACAGCCGCGCCTTTGGCCTGTACGCGACCGACACCCTCTCGCCCGGCAGCCTCCTGCACCTAACGGTGTCGGCGCGCTACAACCGCAGCACCGAGACGCTCGCCGGCTACAGCGTGAACAGCAACCTCGGCGACTATGGCGCCGGCTTCGGCCTCGCCCGCCCGCTGAGCGGTGATCACACCTTCAGCCGTCTCAATCCATCCATGGGCTTCACGTTGACACCGGGCCACGCCCCGACCTTTTACGTGCAGTACGCCGAAGCGAGCCGTGCCCCGACCGTCATCGAGCTCGGCTGCGCGAATCCCGGCGCACCCTGCGGACTGCCCAACGAGTTCGCCGGCGACCCATCCCTGCAGCAGGTCATCGCGCGCACCGCCGAGCTGGGCGTGCGCGCTGAGACTCCCGGCAGGAGCCTGGTGTGGAGCGCCGGCGCGTTCCGCACCGTCAACAGCGACGATATCCAGTTCGTCGCCACCGCCGCCAACTCAGGCTACTTCGACAATGTCGGCAGCACCCGCCGTCAGGGACTCGATCTCGCCATCGGCGGACAGCACACCGGTTTCCGCTGGCAGGCGAGCTACAGTCTCGTCGATGCGACCTATCGCTCGAGCTTCGCGGTGAACGCCGCATCGAACAGCAGCGCCGACGCGGCCGGCAACATTCTCGTCAGCCCCGGCGCGCACATTCCGCTCATTCCGCGCCACACCGGACGCCTGATGCTCGAGTACCGCGCCCGCGGCTGGGACCTCGGAGCCAACCTGGTTGCCGCATCCGGCTCCTACCTGCACGGCAATGAGAACAACGCCAACCAGGCGGGCGCCACCAACGCGGCCGGTGCGCTGATCCTCGGCAGCGGCCGGCTGCCCGCCTACGCTGTGACCGACCTGCACGCCACCGTGCGGATCGCCGCGGGCTGCGAGCTGTTCGCGAAGGTCGCCAACCTCTTCGACCGTCACTACGCCACCGCCGGGTTCCTCGCGAGCAACTCCTTCACTGCCGCGGGAACCTTCATCGCCGCTCCCGCGGGCTGGACGAACGAGGACCTGGTGTCGCCGGCGCAGCCGCGCGCGCTGTGGGCCGGAGTGCGCCTGCGCCGGGACTGAGGCGGCGGGCTACGCGGCCAGCGTCTGCGACACGGCCTGCGCGAAGTACTCGAGATTGCCGCGCCGCAGGCCGGCGATGTTCATGCGGCTGTCGTCGGTCATGTAGACGTGATGGCGCTGGCGCAGCGCCTGCACCTGGGCCGTCTCGATACCGAAGAACGAGAACATGCCGCGCTGGCGCGCGATGAAGCCGAAGTCGCGCTGCGGGCAGTGCCGTCGCAGCTGCTGCACCACCTCCAGGCGCAGCTCCACGATGCGCCGGCGCATGCCCTCGAGCTCGGCGAGCCATTGCGCGCGCAGCGTCTGCTCGGCAAGGACCGCGTGCACGATGGCCGCGCCGTGATCGGGTGGCATCGACCAGATGCCGCGGGCAATGCGCACCAGCTGGCTGAGCGCCGCATCTGCCGCGGCCGGCGACGGGCTCACCAGGTGCAGGGAGCCGGTGCGCTCACGGTACAGGCCGAAGTTCTTCGAGCAGGACACCGCGCACAGCACCTCCGGCAGCTCGGCGCAGAACAGCCGCAGCCCGAACGCATCGGCATCGAGGCCTTCGCCCAGCCCCTGGTAGGCCATGTCGATGAAGGGCAGCAGCTCGCGCCGTCTCACCACCTCGAGCAGCTCGCGCCACTGCTCGGTGGAGAGATCCGCGCCGGTCGGGTTGTGGCAGGAGGCGTGCACCAGGAGCACCGCCCGCGGCGGCAGCCGCTGCACGGCGGCCATCATCGCGGCGAACTGCACCCCGCCGGTCGTGGCATCGAAATACGGGTAGCGCTCGAGCCGCAGTCCGCTGCCGGCGAGCAGCGGAGTGTGGTTGGCCCAGGTCGGGGTGCTGACGTGCACCACGCTGTCGGGCGCGGCGGCCCGGATCAGCTCCGCGCCGAGCCGCAGCGCACCGCATCCGCCCGGAGTCTGCACGCTGCGCACGCGGCCGCCCGTCACGGCCGGGTGCGCGGCGCCGAACACCAGCTGCTCCATGGCCTGGTTGAATCCCGGATTTCCCGCCGGGCCGACGTAGCTCTTGGTTTTCTGGCTGGCGAGCAGCGCGCGCTCGGCGCTGCGCACCGCGGCGGGCACCGGCGTGTTGCCGTCCTCGTCGCGATACACGCCAATCCCGAGATCGACCTTGCGCGGGTCGGTGTCGGCGCGGAAGGCCGCCATGAGGCCGAGGATCGGGTCCGGGACGACGCTGGCGAGATGCTCGAACATACGCTCCCCTTACGGACTGCCGAGCGCGGCGAGCGCGCGCTTGCGCGCCGCCTCGAACTCATCGCCCGCCTTCCAGGTGGGCATGGCATCGGCCTGCGCGACCAGCCACGCCGACAGCATGGCGAGCTGTGCGTCCTCGATCATACCGTCGAAGTTCCAGCTGTCGTCCAGCTTGTCCGCGGGCTGATGATACTTCTTCAGCTCCCACTGCTCGATCTGCTGGCGTCCCCACTCCGGCGGCCGGCCGATGAAATCGGTGCCGTCGGAGAAGTACAGCGCCGGCACGCCGATGCGCGCGAAGGAGAACTGGTCGGAGCGGTAGTAATAACCGCGGTCCGGGAACTGGTCGCCCTTCACGGTGCGTCCCTGCGTCGCCGCGACGCGCGCGGCCACCGCATCGAGCGAGGACTTGCCGAGGGCGATCGAGGTTGCATCGCGCGTGCGCCCGAAGATGTTGCCGCCATCGATATTGATGTCCGCCGCGATGCGGCCCGCTGCGACGCTCGGATGCTCGGCGTAGAACTTCGAGCCGAGCAGACCGCGCTCCTCGCCGGCCACGAACAGCGCCAGTATCGAGCGCCGCGGCCGCTCCGGCAGCGCCGCGAACGCCTGGGCGATCGCCAGCACCTGCGCGCAACCGGAGGCGTTGTCGACCGCGCCGTGATGGATGCGGTCACCGCTCGCATCGGGCTCACCGATGCCGAAGTGGTCGTGGTGCGCCGAGAGCACCACGACCTGCGCACTGAGTTGCGGCTCGCTGCCGGGCAGCACGCCGCCCACGTTGGCGGTCTGGACGCTCGCGAGTTTGTTGGTGAAGCCGATCGAGGTACGGATGCCGAGCGGCAGCGGATGGAAATCACGCGAATGGGCGGAAGCCACCAGCTGATCGAGCTCGTAGCCGCTCGATTTCAGCAGCCGCCGTACCGCATCCTCGCTGGCCCACGCCTTCAGTCGCAGCCGCGGCTCGTTGCCGGCGGGCAGCGCAAACTGCTCCCCACCCCAGGAGCTCTGCACCACCTGCCACGGATAGCCCGCCGAGGGCGTCGTGTGAATGATGATGGCGCCGGCTGCGTCCTGGCGCGCGGCGCTCTCGTACTTGTAGTCCCAGCGGCCGTAGTAGAGGCGGCGCTTGCCGGCGAACAGGTTGGGGTCCCAGTCGGGATCGTTGTTCATCATCACGAGGATCTTTCCCGTGAGATTCGTCCCCTTGTAGTCGTCCCAGCGGAACTCGGGCGCCTGGATGCCGTAGCCGACGAACACGAGCTCGGCATCGTCGATGGCGACGCTCTCGCTCTGCAGCCCGCTCACCGCGATGTAGTCCTCGCGCCAGGTGAGATCGACGCGCGCGCTGCGGCCCTGGAAGCTCCAGCTCTTGGGAAACTGGCCGCGGATTCCGACGATGTCGAAAGGCTGCTGCCAGGCGCCATTGGCAAACGCTCCCTGGTATCCGAGGCCCTCGAGCCGGGTCTGCAGGTAGAGCCGCGCGAGCTGGTCGCCGCGCGTCGCCGGGCCGCGGCCCTCGAGCAGATCCGAGGACAGGAAGCGGATCGGCCCCTCGAGCGCGCCGCGCGTGATGTAGGTGCGCGCGGCCTGCTCGACCGCGGCGGGCAATGGCGTATCCTCGGCGAGCGCCGCGCGTGTGAGCAGCAGGGTGAAGAGAATGAAGCCGAGTCGCGCGGTCTCGCGGAGCGCAGCCACGGTGATTTTTCCGCAGGTCGTGGAGCGATAACGGTAGCACGCCCGTGGGCGGCCTCGCGATTTCTTAACAGCACGTGGTCTATCGGCGCACGCACCGCTGCGTACGATGACGGACCCTGTCGCTGCACTGCGCGGCGACCACGACTGAGGAACGCATTCGATGACCGCGCGAGCCAGGTGGATCCTGACGGCGCTGGCGCTGCTCGCGCTGGCCGGGCACCGGACCGCCGATGCCGCCGGACCGGGCGCCATCGTCGGCCGGCTCACGACGCCCACGGGTACGCCGGTGGCCAACGCCACGGTCACGGCGGTGCG
>JAFAKO010000093.1 GCA_019235245.1 Gammaproteobacteria bacterium | reverse complement strand
TCGAGCACCGACAGCGCGAGAAAGGCCAGCCAGAGGTGCGGATCGGCGATCAGGGCACGCGCTTTCCGTCAGGGCAGGTGGTCGAGGGCCGCCTTCTTCACCGAGGGGAACAGGCGCTCGGCAGTGAGGCCGAAATCGAGTGCGATGGCGCTGGAGATGTAGATGGAGGAATAGGTGCCGGCGATGATGCCGATCAGCAGCGCCGCGGAGAAGCCGCGCAGCACCGGGCCGCCGAGGAACAGCAGCGCCACCACGACGATCGAAGTGACCACCTTGGTCATGATGGTGCGCGACAGGGTCTGGTTGATCGACTGGTCGAGGATCACATCCGAGGGCGAGCGGCGGTTGCTCTCGAAACGCTCCCGGATCCGGTCGAACACCACCACCGTGTCGTTCAGCGAGTAGCCGATGACCGCGAGGATGGCGGCCACCACGGCCAGATCGAAGGACATCTGCGTGAGCGAGAAGAACCCGATCACCAGGATCGGGTCGTGCAGCACCGCGAAGATCGCGCCGAGCGACAGCCGCCAGGTGTGAAAGCGGAACGCGATGTACAGAAATATCCCGAGCAGCGTGAAGAACAGCGCCCACATGGCGCTGATCTTCAGCTCGTTCCCCACCTGCGGGCCGACCACATCGAGCTGCTTCACCTGGGCGCCGGGGTCGATCGCGCGCAGCGCCGCCTCGAGGCGCGCGCGCACCTCGCCGGCCCCCTGCTGCGTCTCGGGCGGCAGGCGGATGGCGATTTCGCGCGAGGAGCCGAAACTCTGCACCTGCGGCTCGCGGAAGCCGGCGGCGGCGAGCCGCGCACGCACCGCGTCGACATTGGCCGCCTGCGGGAAGCTCACCTCGGCGCTCACGCCGCCGGTGAAGTCGATGCCGAGATTGAGGCCGCGGACGAAGAACGAGCCGAGTGACACGAGCAGCAGCACGGCCGAGAGCGCATACCACACGCGGCGTGTGGCCATGAAGGGAAAGCTGGTCTGGTGGCTGAAAAATTCCACTTATAGGTCCTTTTCGGGCGGCCGCGGTGCTCAGATCGACAGGCGCGCCACCTTGCGTTGGCCGCCGTACATCAGGGTGAGCAGCGCGCGGCTGCCCATGAGCGAGGTGAACATGGAGGTGAGGATGCCGAGCGTCAGCACGATGGCGAAGCCGCGTATCGGGCCGGTGCCGAGCACCCACAGCACCACACCGGCGATGAGCGTGCTGATGTTGGAATCGGTGATCGCCGACAGCGCCTTGTCGAAGCCGGCGCGGATCGCCGCCTGTGGCGTCACGCCCTTGCGCAGCTCCTCGCGGATGCGCTCGTAGATCAGCACGTTGGCGTCCACCGCCATGCCGACCGTGAGGATGATGCCGGCGATGCCCGGCAGCGACAGCGAGGCGCGCATCATCGACAGGAGCGCCGTCAGCAGCACCACGTTGGCGAGCAGCACCAGGTCGGCCACCAGCCCGAAGGTCTTGTAGTAGATCCACATGAACAGGAACACCCCGGCCATGCCGACGATGAGCGCGGTGACGCCCTTGTCGATGTTGTCGCGCCCGAGGCTCGGACCCACGGCACGTTCCTCGATCTGGTAGAGCGGCGCGGCGAGCGAGCCGGACTTGAGCAGCAGCGCCAGCTCGCGCGCCTCGCCCGCCTGCAGACCGGTGATCTGGAAGTTGTTGCTGAAGACGCCACGGATGGTGGCGTCGTTGATGACCTGCTCGTCGGTGGTCTCGCGCGTCACTTTCTTGCCGTCGACCTCGACGGTTTCCGGGTGCTTCTCGATGAGCACCACCGCCATGCGCCGGTTGAGGTTCTGCCGCGTGGTGCGCAGCATGCTGTCGCCGGCGCGCGCGTCGAGGCGGATGTTGACCGCCGGGCCTTCCTGCGCCTGGCCGCTGGTGGCGTTGGTGAGCTGGTCGCCGGTCGCGATCACCTCGCGCTTGAGCAGCACCGGGCGGCCGATGCGCGTGTGCGTGTAGAGCTTCGAGCCGAGCGGTACGCGCCCGGTCTGCGCCGCCTCGATGGCGTTGTTCTGCATGTCCTCGAGACGGAACTCGAGGGTGGCGACGCGCCCGAGGATGTCCTTCACCTCGGCGGAGTTCTGCACTCCCGGCAACTGCACGTTGATGCGATCGGCGCCCTGGCGCTGCACGATCGGCTCCGACACGCCGAGGCCGTTCACGCGGTTGCGCAGCGTCGTCATGTTCTGCTCCATCGCGTAATCGCGACGCTCGCGGATCTGCGCGGTCGTCAGCGTCGCGACGATGGCCGAGCCGCTCGGCAGGCTCTGGGTGGTCACCGTGAGGCCCTGCAGGGTGTTGCCGAGCGCGGTGCGCGCCGCGCTCACATCCGCCTCGGGCGGCAGCACGATGCGCAGCGTATCGGCGGTGCCACCGGCGGTGCTCGCCACCGTGCTCACTTCCTTCACCGGCACGTGGGCGGCGGCGAGCGCCCGGCGGCTGTCCTGGGCATAGCCATCGAGCGCCTGGGTGACCGCGGCATTCACATCCACCTGGTAGAGCAGGTACAGGCCGCCGCGCAGATCGAGTCCGAGCGGCATCGGCCGCAGGCCGAGCGTGCGCAGCAGCGCCGGCGTACGCGGTGCGAACGACAGCGCGGTGCGGTAAGTGTCGGCGTACTGGGCGTTGACCGCATCGCGCGCGGCGAGCTGGTCGGTCACGCTGGTGAAACGCACCATCAGGCGCCCGCTGTCGATATAGGTCTTGCCGTAGTGCACGCCTTTCTCGCCGAGAAAGGTCTCGAGCGCGTGCTGGGCGGCGGCGTTCACGGCCGTATGGTCCTTGCGCTCGACCTGCAGTGCCGGGTCCTCGCCGAAGAAGTTCGGCAGCGCGAACAGCAGCGCGAGCAGCAGCACTGCTGCCACCAGGAGATATTTCCAGCGTGGGTACTCGAGCATCGTCAGGCGCTCTTCAGCGTGCCCTTGGGCATCAGCTGGGTGATCTGCACCTTCTGCACCTTGACGCGCACGCCGTCCGCGACTTCAAGCGTCACGAAGGTGTCGCCGACGTCGGTGATGCGCCCGAGCAGTCCACCGCTGGTCACCACCTCATCTCCGGAGGTGAGCTTCGACACGAGGGTCTGATGCTCCTTGGCGCGCCGCTGTTGCGGGCGGATCAGCATGAAGTAGAACAGCGCGATGAACGCTGCCATCAGCAGCGCGAACTGGAACTGTCCGCCGCCAGCGCCCGGGGCCGCCTGTGCCCAGGCATCCGTGATCAAGCCATTCATGTGTATGTCCGGGAAGCGAAAAGGGCGGCATTATGCCATGACGAAGTCACCGCCTGAGAAGCCGGCGCGGCGACCCACCCTAGCGCTGGCAATTCTGCACGCCGAGGAAGCTGCGACTCCACTCCTGCAGCGTCCCGGCGGCGATGGCGGCGCGCAGCGCCCGCATCAGCTCCATGTAGAAGTGCAGGTTATGTATGGTGTTGAGGCGCGCACCGAGGATCTCGTTGCAGCGGTCGAGATGGCGCAGGTAGGCGCGGCTGAAGTGCCGGCAGGTATAGCAGTCGCAGGCGGCATCCACCGGCCCGAGATCGGCGGCGTTGGCGCTGTTGCGGATGTTGATGACCCCGGTGGAGGTGAACAGGTGCCCGTTGCGGGCGTGGCGTGTCGGCATCACACAATCGAACATGTCGATGCCGCGTAAAACCGCGGCCACGATGTCCTCGGGGCGGCCCACGCCCATCAGGTAGCGGGGGCGATCGGCCGGCAGGTGCGGCACCAGCCCCTCGAGTACCGCGAGCCGTTCTTCCTCCGACTCCCCCACCGCCAGCCCCCCCACCGCCAGGCCGGGCCACGGCAGGCGCAGCAGGGCTTCGAGCGAGGCGAGCCGCAGCGGCAGGTACATCCCGCCCTGCACGATGCCGAACAGGCCTCCGGGCGGCGGCGCCGCGCCGCCCGCGCCGTAGTAGTGCGCGTGGCTGCGCGCCGCCCAGCGCATCGAGCGCTCCATGGAAGCGCGTGCCTCGGCTTCGGTAGCCGGATGCGGCGTACAATCATCGAGCGCCATGGCTATGTCCGAGCGCAGCGCGAGCTGCACGTCCATCGAGTCCTCGGGCGTAAGCCGCACCTCGCGCCCATCGACGGGCGAGCGGAAACGCACGCCCTCCTCGCTGATGCGCCGCAGGCTGCGCAGGCTGAACACCTGGAAGCCTCCGGAGTCGGTGAGCAGCGGATGCGGCCAGTGCATGAAACGGTGCAGCCCGCCGTGCGCGGCGATGATCTCCGGTCCCGGCCGCAACAGCAGGTGAAAGGTGTTGCCGAGGATGATCTGGGCACCGAGTCCCGCAAGCTCCTCGGGCGTCATCGCCTTCACCGTTCCGTAGGTTCCCACCGGCATGAAGGCCGGCGTATCGATCACCCCGTGGGCGGTCGTGAGACTGCCGACGCGTGCCGCGCCGTCGGTCGCGCGCACGCTGAAAGTCGGGTTCAAGGGGCTGCCGCGCGAGTGACGAGCATCGCATCGCCGTAGCTGAAGAAGCGGTAGCGCTCGCGCACGGCGTGCGCGTACGCCGCGAGCACCGCCTGGCGCCCGGCGAACGCGCACACCAGCATGAGCAGCGTCGACTCCGGCAGATGAAAGTTGGTGAGCAGCAGGTCGCACACCCGGAAGCGGAACCCCGGGGTGATGAACAGCCGCGTCTCTCCCTGCCAGGGCGCGGGCGTCGCAGCGTCCGGCGCCGCCAGCGCCGCGGACTCGAGCGCGCGCACCACCGTGGTGCCCACCGCCACGATGCGGCCGCCGGCCGCGCGCGTCGTGGCGATGGCCTCGCAGGTGGCCGCATCCACCAGCGCGCGCTCCGGGTGCAGGACGTGCGCGGCAACATCCTCGCTGCGCAACGGCTGGAACGTTCCCGCACCGACATGCAGGGTGATGCTGGCACGCCGCACGCCGCGCGTGGCGAGGGCCTGCGCGAGCGCCGCATCGAAATGCAGGCTCGCGGTCGGCGCCGCCACGGCACCCGCGCGGCGCGCGAAAATGCTCTGGTAGCGCTCGCGATCGGCCGCCTGCGGTGCGCGGCGGATGTAGGGCGGCAGCGGCACCTCGCCCCAGCGCTCGAAGAACTCCACGGCGGGCGCAGGCAGCTCGATGCGCCACAGGTCCCCATCGCGCGCCACGACACGCAGCGCCCCCCCTGCGGTCATTACCTCCAAGCCCGCGCGGATCGGCTTGCTGGCCGAGAGCTGGGCGAGCGCCTGACTCCCCTCGAGCGCGCGCTCGAGGAATATCTCCACACGTCCGCCGGAGGGCTTGGTGCCGATGAGGCGCGCGGCGATCACACGTGTGTCGTTGACGATGAGCAGGTCGCCGGCGCGCAGCCGCGCGGGCAGCTCCTGGATGGTGCTGTCGCACAGGGCAGCGTTTGCCTCGAGCACCAGCATGCGCCCGGCGGAGCGCGTGGCGAGCGGCTCCTGGGCGATGAGCTCGGCGGGCAGCTGATACGCGAAGTCCTGGCGGCGCACGGCGGCATGTTACACGCCGTGCGCCGCGTTCCGGGTGGCCCTATACTGCCGGCGCCTCTCGATGCCCGAGTGGCGGAATTGGTAGACGCAGCGGACTCAGTCGATCACTTGAGCCCCCGCGGAGAAATTCGCGAGGTGAAGCCCGTCAAACTCGGTGAAGGCCCTGGGCGTGAGCGCCCGAGCTGATGCCGAGCCAAGCCCTGCGGATGCGCGGGGAAGGTGTAGAGAGCAGACGGCGGGCACCTAAGGCCGGCACGGCTATGGTGAAGGCGTGCTCCAGACCACGAACCCGGGGCCGCCCCTGGGGCGGCGAAAGCCGAAGCGGCACGAAAATCCGCCGCCCTTAAAAGCGTGTCGGTTCGACTCCGACCTCGGGCACCA
>JAFAKO010000066.1 GCA_019235245.1 Gammaproteobacteria bacterium | reverse complement strand
CGCGCGATACCTCGAGAGTGCTGTCGCGGCCCTTGCGCAGCTGCGCCACGCGCTGCGGCTTCACGTCGAAGCCGATGGTCTCGAAGTGCTTGCCGAACTCCACGGCGAGCGGCAGCCCCACGTAGCCGAGGCCCACCACTCCGATGCGGCACTTGCGCAGTCTCAGCATGAAATTTCCTTGTCCGCGACCTCAGGCGCTCGAGCGCTGCGGCGCGTCTTCCTGATTGAGCACAGTCGGAGCGGGCTCGCGCGGCTCGAGCGTGGCCCACAGCACGCGCCCGCCGCTCGCCTTGGCGATCACCGCCAGCATGACCTCGTGCGCAGCGAGCTCCTCGGGAGTCGCCAATGGCACCGGCAGGGGCACCGCGAGCCGCAGCGGCGTCCCTGGGGCGCGCTCGCCGCCGCGGGCGTAGGCAGGCTCATCGGCCGCCAGCAGCGCGAGTGATCCCTGGCCGCCGGTCATCGCCAGATAGACATCGGCCAGGATGCGCGCATCGAGCAGCGCGCCGTGCAGTTCCCGTGCGGAGTTGTCGACCTCGTAGCGCTTGCAGAGCGCATCCAGGCTGTTGCGCTGGCCGGGATGCAGCTCGCGGGCGAGCGCCAGGGTGTCGAGTACCTGGCAGAGTGCAGCCAGCTGGCGCGGCTCGCCCGGGAGGCGCGCGAGCTCGGCCTCGAGGAAGGCGATGTCGAAAGCCGCGTTGTGGATCACCAGCTCCGCACCGCCGATGAAAGTGAGCAGCTCCTCGGCGATGTCCGCGAAGCGCGGCTGGCCATCGAGATCGCTGCGCGAGATACCGTGCACCGCGAGTGCACCGTCATCGATCTCGCGCTCGGGATTCAGATAGCGATGGAAGGTGCGACCGGTGGGACGGCGGTTGAGAAGCTCCACGCAACCGATCTCGATCACACGGTGATTGAGCTCGGGCTCGAGTCCCGTGGTCTCGGTGTCGAGGACGACCTGACGCATGGGTTGGGGAGTCTACCGCAACGCCTGGCTGGCGAAGGCGTCGATCGCCTCGTTGGCGAGACGGTCGACGCGCTCGTTGTCCGGGACACCCGCGTGCCCCGGCACCCAGTGCCATTCGAGGCGGTGGCGCGCATTCAGTGCATCGAGCTCCTGCCACAGGTCCTGGTTCTTCACCGGCTTGCGGTCTGCGGTGCGCCAGCCGCGTGCCTTCCAGGCCGGGAGCCACTCGCTCACCCCGCGCCGCACGTACTCCGAGTCGGTGTAGACGCGTGCCTCCACCGGTCTCGTCAGTGCCTCGAGCGCGCGGATGACCGCGGTCAGCTCCATGCGGTTGTTGGTGGTGAGTGCCTCGGCGCCGCTCATCTCGCGCTCGTGCGTGCCCTTGCGCAGCAGCGCCGCCCAGCCGCCGGGCCCGGGATTGCCGCGGCAGGCACCATCGGTGTAAATCTCGATCACGCCCGCGTTCGCGTGGTGGGCTCGACGAGCCCGCCGATCACCGCCGGCTTTTCGCGGAAGCGCGGCCGCACCGGTGTCAGTGCGTAGACGCGCTTGCGCGCCTTGAGAAGAAACGCACCGGCGGGCAGCGGATAGGTGAGTCCCGCCCGCAGCATGCGTCCGGTGCCTTCGCCGCGCGCGAGGCCGCGGCTCCAGGGACTTAAGTAAAGGTAGCGGTGCGTCGCGACGACCTCGAAGCCGAGCAGCACCAGCCACTCCCGCAGCAGCCGCTCCGGAAGCACGCGCCGCATGCCCGGCGGAAATCCGCTGCGGCTCCAGCGGGCCCGCATCCCCCACAGGCTCCAGGGCCGGAACCCCAGCACGAGCAGCTGGCCTTCGCCCACCAGCACCCGATCGACCTCGCGCAGCACGGCGTAGGGATCGGGCGCGAACTCGAGGGTGTGCGGCAGCAGCGCGGCATCGATGCAGTCGCTCGTGACCGGCAGCTGCGAGGGCCGGGCGATGATATCTGCCGGCCCGCGAAACGCTGCGGCCGCGATCAGGCTCTGGCGGCGCGTGCGGCTCCCGGTAAGCAGCTCCCGGCCGCTGCCCCACGCCCCGACCTGCAGCAGCTCCCAGCCGAAAACGTCTTCCAGTGCCCCGGCGAGCAGCTCCGATTCCGCGGCGACGAGCGCCTTGGCGATGGGCGTTTCCCACCACGTGGTGAGCGCGGTGTCGCGATCGAGAATGCCTGAAGTGCGAACTGGCACGATAGAAAGGCTGGTAATAGTGTGAATTTACCGGTTAAATTCCCGACCCTGAACCAGTAGCGTCCTGCTCCATGAGGACCCGTGCCCTGGCGCGGGAAAAGTAGCACGCCGTCAGAGGGTACGGAACTTGGCGATGCCAGCAAAAAGACGCTTACCTCATTCGCTCCTGGTCGGAAGTCTGCTCGCCCTGGCTGCCTGTGCCCACGCACCGCAGCGACCCGCGGAGCCGAAGGTCCTGAACAGCTCCCTCGGGAGTTTTGTGGTCGCCCCGCCGGGTGAAACCCCAATCACTGCACCGGCGCCCGCGGTAGCCCCCGCCGCCGACACCACCGATACGGCGCCCGCTACCGCTGCCGCCGCGAGCGTGGCGGACGCGGCCGCTCCGGATCCTGCCGCCGTCCCGGCCGAGACGGCAGCCGCCGAGCCGGCTCCCGCACCCGGGCCGACCCAGGTGGCGGGTCTCGATCCGGCGCAGTATGCGGATCTCTTCGACCGCCTGCGGGCGGGCTTCAGACTCGAGGACGGCAGTGATCACCACGCGGTCGATCAGGAGCTGCACTGGTATGTCTCGAACCCGGACTACCTGCAGCGTGCATTCGGGCGTGCCGACGTCTCCCTTTATCACATCGTCACCGAGCTCGAGCGGCGCGGCATGCCCCTCGAGCTGGCGCTGCTGCCGGTGGTGGAGAGCGCGTTCGAGCCCTATGCCTATTCGCGCGCCCGCGCCTCGGGCCTGTGGCAGTTCATTCCGGGCACCGGCTCCAAGTACGGACTGAAGCAGGATTGGTGGTACGACGGACGGCGCGACATCGTGGAGTCGACGCGCGCCGCGCTCGATTACCTGCAGGCGCTGCACGATGAGTTCGACGGCGACTGGCTGCTCGCTATCGCCGCCTACAACTGCGGCGAGGCGCTGGTGGAGCGCGCGGTAGAGATGAATCGCGCCGCCGGCCGCCCGGTGAATTTCTGGGACCTGTGGCTGCCGAAGGAGACACGCGCTTACGTGCCGAAGCTCCTCGCCATGCGGCGCCTGGTGCTCGACCCGGAGGCGTACGGGCTCGCTTTCAGCCCGATACCCAACCACGCCTACTTCGCCCGCGTGCCGACTCAGGGTCAGGTCAACCTCAGGATCGCTGCCGAGATCGCCGGTATCAGTCCCGAGGAGCTCTACGAGTTGAATCCGGCGTTCCACCGTTGGGCGACCGATCCCGCCGGGCCGCACTACATGCTGTTGCCAGTGAGCTCGGCCGACACCTTCAGCGAGAACATCACGCAGCTTTCCGCCGATCAGCGCCTCGGCGTCGCGCATTACACCGTGCACCGCGGCGACTCCCTCGCGACGGTGGCTCTGAAGTTCCATACCTCGGTGAACGTGCTGCGCGAGCTGAACGACATGCCGGTCGGCGGCATCGCGGTGGGCGACGATCTGCGGGTTCCTGGGGCGATGACCGATCTGCCCGCGAAAGTGATCCTCGCGGCCGCGCGCGTCGACGGCCATGGCCGCGGACGCACGACGCGCGCCCACGTGCAGGTGGTGCGCCGGGGCGATTCGCTGTGGACCATCGCGCGCCGCACGGGCGTGAACGTGAACACGCTCGCGGTGATGAACGGGATGCAGCCCGGTGATCCGCTGCGCGCCGGGCAGCGCATCAAGCTCTCGACCGATACCGGCGGGCGCGTCCACCGGCGCCACATCGAGTACACCGTGCGCGAAGGCGACACCCCCTCGCTGATCGCACGTCTGTTCCAATGCAGCGTGCCGCAGCTGCTCGCCTGGAACGGCCTCAGCGCCCGCTCGCACCTGCACGCCGGCCAGAAGCTGCACATCCACCTGACCGCGCGGCACGGCTGAAGCGATTCCCGCGCGGCCCTCGCGCCGCGCCCTTTCCGGCATAATCGCGCCGGGAGGGTTGCACACCATGGGATTTCTCGCCGGCAAACGGGCCTTCATCGTCGGGGTCGCGACCGAACGGTCGATCGCCTGGGGCATCGCCCAGGCGATGCAGCGCGAAGGCGCCGAGCTCGCCTTCTCCTACCTGAACGAGAAGATGCGCGAGCGCGTCGAGCCACTCGCGCATTCGCTCGGCTCGCGGCTCACGATGCCGCTCGATGTCAGCTCCGATGAGCAGTGCGAGGCGGCGTTCGGGCTGCTCGAGCGCGAGTGGGGTGAGCTCGACATCGTGGTGCACGCGGTCGCCTTCGCGCCGCGCGAGGCGCTCACCGGCACCTTCGTCCAGGCGACGACCCGCGAGGGCTTCCGCATCGCGCACGAGATTTCCAGCTACAGCTTCACCGCTCTCGCGCAGCGCGCGCAGCCGCTCATGGCAGGCCGCCGTGCGGCGCTCCTCACCCTCACCTACCTGGGGGCGATGCGCTCGATCCCCGGATACAACGTCATGGGGCTCGCCAAGGCGAGCCTCGAGGCGAACGTGCGCTTCCTCGCCGCCGATCTCGGTCCCGGTGGCATCCGCGTCAACGGCATCTCCGCCGGTCCCATCAAGACGCTCGCCGCCGCAGGCATTCCCGGCTTCCGCAAGATGCTGAGCCGGGTCGCGGAGATCGCGCCGCTGCGGCGTAACGTGACGCTCGAGGATGTCGGCAACGCCGCGGCATTTCTGTGCTCGGACCTCGCCGCGGGAATCACCGGCGAGATTCTCTACGTCGACAACGGCTTCAGCACGGTGGGAATGAGTTTCCCGCTCGAAGGGGGCGAAGCCTGAGGCGCGAGCCCGCGCCTCGCAGCCTCAGTCGAACGCCTTGGGATTCTTGCGGACGGTTGCCGTGCGGCGGATCTCATCCACGTAAGCGAGCGCCGCAGCCGTCCCGAGACGCTCGGATTCCTGCCGCGTGCGGGCCATCTGTTCCTCGCCTGCCGCCGCCGTTCCGGTACGAACGGCAGTCACGGCGAGTAGCGCCGCCCCGCCATCACTGAGCGTCAGGGCCTGGTACTCCGGCTTGTCGGCGGCAGGCTTCGGCAGAGCGAAGGCTGCCTCGCGCACCTGCGCGGGCACGGAGGGGTCGTTGCGCGTAATGAAATGGGCCGGATCCGCAGTCACTTTGAGCTGCTGCGCCACCGCATCGAAAGAGGTGCCTTTGCGCAGCTGATCGCGGGCCTGCTGCGCCGCGCCGAGGGCCGCCTGCGTGCCCTGCTCCTTCGTGATGGCCGCGACGATGCTGTCGCGGACGCTGGCGAGGGGCTTCGGCTCGGGCTTGCGATGCTCGAGCACCTTGAAGATCACCAGGCGATCATCGCCGAGCAACACCGGCCCGCCGAGCTTGTCGCTGGCGAGCGGCGTATCGCCGAACAGCAGCTCCTGCAAGGGCGGAGCCGCGCCGAAGGGTACACCGCCCGCTCCCTTGGCGAACTCCTTCACCTCGCCCAACTGCAGGTGGTACTGCTGCGCGAGAGCGTTCAGGTCCGCACCGGGATCGGCGAGCCGCGTCTGTAACTGCTCCTGGATCTCGCCGAAGCGGTCGGCGGCGCGCGAGCGGCGCAGCTGTGCTTCGAGCTCGGGGCGCGCTTCCTCCAAGCTCTTGGACTTGCTGGCCTGAATCTCATCGAGACGGATGATGTGGTAGCCGAACTCGGTCTTCACGGGTCCGGCGATGTCGCCCACCGACATGCCGAACAACGTATCGGCGAAGGGCTTCACGAAAGTGCTGCGCTCGGCCCAGCCGAGATCGCCGCCGTTCTGCGCGGAGCCCGGGTCCTGCGAGTACTGCTTGGCGAGCGCGCCAAAATCCTTGCCCGACTTCACCTGTGCCAGCACCTGCTGCGCGAGTGCCAGCGCGGTGGCATCGTCCTTGCCCGTGATGAGGATGTGCCGCGCGTGGCGCTTCTCCGGCACTTCGAGGCGGCTCTTCTCCTTCTCATAGGCGGCGTGCAGGTCCGCATCGGAGAGCTCCTGCTGGGCGGCGAGCGCCTCGAGGCGCAGCTCCGCGTATTGCAGGTCGTCCGATTCGGGCCGCATGAACTGCTCCTGGTGCTCCTTGTAGTAAGCCTGCACGGCCGCATCGTCGGGGACGGCGCCATGGAAACGGTCGAGCGGCAGGACGAGGAAGCGGACCTCGCGCTGCTGGTTCTCGAGATCGTTGAGCCGCGTGAGCTCTGCGGGCGTGACGAAGTCCGAGGCACGGATCCCGCCCTCGAGCTGCAGCTGCTGAAGATCGGTGCGCAGCTGCTGCTCGTAGCCCTCGAGACTGATGCCGGCCTGCGCGAGTGCCGCCTTAGCCGCTGCGGAATCGTACTTGCCATCGACCTGGAAGGCGGGCTCGCTCTGCACCGCTTCCAGCAGCGCCTGATTGCTGACCCGGTAGCCGAGGTCGTGCGAGCGCTCGGTGATCAGCGCCCGGCGGATGAGACTTTCCAACACCTGGTCCTGCAGCCGCGTGCGCAGCGGCGGCGGCAGCTCGCTGCCCCCGAGGCGCTGCTCCCACATGCTCTGCTGGCGCAGCCAGGCGCTGCGCGCCTCCTCCAGCGAGATCTTGCTGCCGTTCGCCTCGGCGGCGTAATTGGAGCCGCCGAAATTGAGATTCACGATGCCGTAGGCACCCCAGGCAGCGAACACGAACGACAGCACGCCGACGAACAGGTACGTGATCCACTTGCGGCGGCTGCTGCCCTCCCGGCCCTTAAGAGCGTCTCCGATCCTCTGCAGCATGTGTTGCCTGGCTGGCTCTTGGAAATCAGTTGGCGGAGCGGACGGGACTCGAACCCGCGACCCCCGGCGTGACAGGCCGGTATTCTAACCAGCTGAACTACCGCTCCGCTTTGGGGCTGCGAATGCTATCGGATTGAACAATAAAGCTACAAGGTTTTTCCGCTCGGAGGCCCGGCGGCCCCGGCAACGGCGCCGTCCGCGCCAAAGGCGGCTTACGGGGCACTATCGCGGTGACCGGCAGTCAACGGAAGCGCCATTCAGGCGCTTCGGTATGGCATGCAGACAACACACTCATGACTTAATGCATGAACAGTGCGTCGCCAAGCTAAGACACGGTGCGCACAACATCGTTCCGTCAGGCACAATGTCCCAAAGGCTTATAAGGATCCGGCCCATGATGAAGTTGCCCTGTGCCCTGCTGCTGATGTCCGCTGCAACCTGCGCGACCGCGCCTGCGCTCGCAGCGCTTGGTGGCGATGTGCGCTCGGTCGAGAGCGATCGCGCCAACGTGAAGGGTGAGCTGCGTGTCACGCCCACCGTCGCTTACGACGTGCACGAGATCAGGACTGCTGCGGGCGTCGTCATCCACGAGTACGTCTCGCGCGGCGGCCAGGTGTTCGCGGTGAGCTGGCGCGGACCCGGGCGACCCGATCTCGGCCCGCTGCTCGGCAGCTACTCGGCGCAGCTCGCGCAGGCGGCGCCGCGACCTCACTACAACCACCATTACCTAAGAATCGCCACAACCGACGTCGTGATGGAATCCCACTTCTACTCGCGCACCCTCTCGGGGCGCGCGTGGGTGCCTGCATTGCTTCCGCAGGGTCTCGCGTCGAAGGACATCGGCTAGTGGCTAACAAAGGACGAGGACTCACCGTGCGTAAGTTTGCGGCTTTGATCATCACCCCCCTCATCCTCCTCGCCGGCTGCGGCGGCAGCGGCACGAGCACCACTGGCGGTGGTGGTGGCGGAGGCGGCGGTGGCGGTGGCGGTGGCGGTGGCGGCCAGATCATCACACCCCCGGGGCCGCCCAATGCGGAGGCACTGGTGGTGGACTTTGGCCCGACGGCGCTGACGACGCCGGCGGTGAATACCTCGTTCGTCACCGTCACGGTGTGCATGCCGGGGGGCACCTTCACACAATGTCAGGACATCGATCACATCGAGGTCGACACCGGCTCGAGCGGGCTGCGGATCATCGCGGGCCCGCCCACCTCGGCGGCCGGGGGTGAGCTCACACTCGCCCTGCCGGCAGTCACCGATCCCAACACCGCCGGCAACGTGCTCGGCGAATGCCTGCAGTTCGCCGACGGCTCGAGCTGGGGCTCGATCAACACGGCCGACATCAAGATGAAAGTCTCCGGTGAGACCGCGACCAATGTCGTCGTCCACATCATCGGCGCGACCTCCACCGGGGACCCGGCCAAGGCCAATCCGAGCTGCGTACCGATGGCTCCGCTCCTCCCCGAGAACACGGTTCCCACCTTCGGTGCCAACGGTATCCTCGGAGTGGGACCCTTCCTCAATGACTGCGCCACCAACACCGACTGTCCGCCGGGCAACTCCGCGACCTACTACACCTGCACCAAGGCTCCAAGCTGCACGTCGATCACCGCGACCTCATCCCAGCAGGTGCCGAATCCCGCGGCGCTCTTCGGCAAGGACAACAACGGCGTGATCATCGAGCTGCCGGCCGTCGGTGCCACCGGCCATACCGCACCACTGCAGGGCACGCTGGTGTTCGGCATCGGCACGGAGACAAATAACGCCCTCGGCAGCGCCACCCAGCTTCCCGCGTGCCCTGGCAACTCCACGCAGGGAATCTGCGGGCTGAACGGCGTGCCGCTCGCCGGCACGATCGAGGCGACGCTGAACGGTAGCGTCTACCAGGAGAGCTACCTCGACAGCGGCTCGAACGCCAATTTCTTCCCTTCGAGCTCGGTCCCTGAATGCGCGCCGGTCGGCAGTGGCAAGCCCAACGCCGGATTCTACTGTCCGCAGTCGGGCACCACCGTCGCAGAGAACGCGACGCTCACGGGAAGCAATGGCACCATGCTGGCGGCGGATTTCACAGTCGCGAACGCGAACGACCTGTTCAACACGAATTGCCCACAGCCCGGGGCTGCTACCTGCGGTGCCGCGTTCTCCAACCTCGCCGGCGACAACTCCAGCACGAACGGTAATCCCAACGAAACCGTGGACCTCGGCCTGTCGTTCTTCTTCGGCCGCAACGTGTTCACCGGGTTCGAAGACCCGGCCACCAGCGCGCCGCCGTACTTCGCCTACTGAGGGCGAGCTAGCGACGCGCGAATCGCCGCCGATACTGCTGCGGCGTCGTTCCTACGCGGCGCCGGAAGTGATGGCGCAGGGATTCGGCGCTGCCGAGCCCGACGCGGGCGGCAATGCTCTCGGCCGGTAGGCGCGTGCTCTCGAGCAGCTCCTTGGCCTGCTCCACCCGCTCGGCCACCAGCCAGCGGTGGGGAGCGAGCCCGGTCGCCGCAGTGAACTCGCGCTGCAGCGTGCGGGTGCTCATGGCCGCGCGCGCGGCGAGCGACGCGAGCGTGTGCGGCGCGGCCGGATTTGCCCGCACGAAGTCCATGAGCTTCGCGAGCCGTCCGCGACCCTCGGCGCCAAGCGGCCGCGGCACGAACTGCGCCTGGTCGCCTTCGCGGTGCGGGGCGAGCACGAGACGCTGCGCGACCTGGTTGGCGATCCTGGCGCCATAGTCGCGCCGCACCAGGTGCAGCAGCATGTCGAGCCCCGCTGCCGAGCCCGCCGAAGTCAGCACCTGGCCCTCATCGACGTAGAGCGCATTGGGCTCCACAAGGATGCGCGGATAGCTCGCTGCGAGCTGTGCGGCGTATCTCCAGTGGGTGGTGGCACGGCGTCCATCGAGCACCCCGGCCGCGGCCAGCACGAACACTCCCGAGCAGATCGAGCACAGCCGGGCGCCGCGTGTGAGCGCCTGCCGCAGCTTCCCGAGCAATTGGCGCGGCGGCGCCTCGGCAGGATCCCGCCAGCCGGGGATCACGATCGTGTCGGCGCTGTCGAGGAGCCGCAACGGATGACGCACGCGCAGCTCGAGTCCGCCCGCGGCGCGCAGCGGCCCGCGTTCGGCGGCG
>JAFAKO010000019.1 GCA_019235245.1 Gammaproteobacteria bacterium | reverse complement strand
GCCGGAAGAGTACGTGGTGCGCCAGTTCCAGGACTGGGTGCGGGGGCAGCTGAGCCGGACGTGAAGTTTTGCAGGTCTTTTGGCGGATAGTTAGGTGTTTAGCTAACTATCGACGAAACGATTGTGAAGTGAGGCATCTCTCGCAGTTCCCTTGCGCGAATAGTTAGGCGTTTGGCTAACTATCGACGAAACGACTGTGAAGTGAGGGGCGCCGCTTGCAGATCGTTAAGGTCCCCCCAGCGCGAAGGCCCCCCTGGCACGAGGCGCCAGCACCCGCCTGCGCGTGGTCACTGCAACTCCTTCAGGACCCACTCCACGAAGCGCTGCGCGTGCTGCTCCATCGGCGTATACGGGCCCGGCTCGTAGAAGCGCGAGCTCACTCCCTGCTGATTCAGCTCGATGATGCGCTTGTCGGCGAGGCTCGTGACCTTCCACAGCCAGGTGAGCCGGTCGAGGTCGTAGTCGACGCCCGCGCCGGCGTCCTCCCGCACCAGCCAGATGACCTCCATGTCGGTGCTCTGCACGCCGTTGGGGATGAAGCGGTAGATCAGCCCGTGATCGGGGTAGGCGAGGAAATTGCTCGTCAGGCCGACGTCGAAGAAGGTCACCCCACCGTCGTAGTCGGAGAAGGAACCCATGAGCGGCGCCAGGCGGCGCCCGTCCTCGCTGCCACTCACTGCCCCTTCACCGAGCGCCGAGCGCGTGCTGTCGGCCGCCTCCTGCCCTGCCCGGGCATTCAGCGCGAAGTAATCGACCTCGTGAAGCTCGACCCCGAGCTCCCGGGCCCGCGCGCGCACCTGCTCGTCGGCCGCGCGATTGAGCGGCGCGGGCCGCGCATACAGGTGAAACCGTGAGTACTCGACGTGCGCGGGGCCGCAGTGATAGCACTCCATGTAGTTCTCGACGGCGAGCTTCCAGTTGGCGCGCACCGGATAGGTCTCGCGATGCGCGACCTTGGCCTGCGCCCAGCCGTAGAGCCGCGCCGACCCGGCGAGCGCCTCCTGAACGTGCTCGAGACCGAGCGGAGACTCGGCAAAGGATACGAAGATGAGCCCCTCGATGACCCGGGTATGCACGGCCTTCAGGCCGTGCGCGGCGCGGTCGAAGTCCTCCGGCATATGCCGGGCCGCGCGCAGCCGGCCATCGAGCCCGTATGTCCAGGCGTGATACGGGCACACGAAAGCTCCCCCGCGGGCGTGCCCCGACTCCTGCGTGCACACGCGCGAGCCGCGATGGCGGCAGACGTTGAGCAGTGCCCGCACCTCGCGGTCCTGCCCGCGCACCACCAGCAGCGACTCACCGCAAAAGCTCGTGGTGATGAAATCACCCGGCTCGCGCACCTGGCTGTGGTGGCCGACGCAATGCCAGTGGCGCAGGAGCAGCCGGCGTACCTCCTGCTCGTAAAGCGCCCCGTCGCAATAGAAGTCGCGGCTGAGCGCATGCCCCGGCCGCTGCGCCGCGATCGCCGGCGCGCAGCGCTCCGCGCCCGCCGCCCCCACCGGATAGTCCCCGCCCACCCGTACCGTGGCGGACATCAGTGTCCGGCGCCTACGCGCCAGTTGGCATTGATGCCGAAGGTCCGCGGCCGGTAGGTATAGTCGTTCTCCTGCACCGTTGGCGCGCCCGACAGTGGGCCGAGCGCATAGTTCGTCACGCGCGCCGAGCCGAATAGGTTGTCGATAAAGAATGCAATCTGCCATTCACCGAGGTACATGCCCGCTCGGACGCTCGTGAATGCGGTCGAGGGCAAAGTGTAGGAGAAGGGGTTGTACGTTGCTGCGTTGCGCGGATCCTGGAGGTACGAGAGCCACGGATTGCGGCTCTGATATGTCCAGTCGGCACGTGCGAAGGCGTCGTGCGCGGCGAGATGAAAGCTGTATTCGGCACCCAGCGCCACCGTGAAGGGTGGATTCACACCGGGCGCGTAGTCGATCGCGGCCTGCCCAGAAATCGCATTTCCGTTGCTCACCTTGCACGGGATCCCCGGCGGAGTGGTGGCTGGGCTCAGATACGGAGCGCAGTCCTGGGGTGAATTCTTGGTGAAACGTGCGCTCGTGTAACCGGTCGCGAAATCGATACGCACCTGACCCAGCGCCAGCTCCGCCTGCAGGTCACCACCCCAGGCCACCGCCTCGCCGAGGTTGTCCGTGAACTGCAGTCCACAGGCTCCAGCGACATAGATGTTCTGCTGAATATCGTTCCACTTGATGTAATAGACGCTGGTCGCGATGCGCAGATTCTCGCCAATGGTGTTTTTCGAGCCGATCTCGTAGTTCTGTGTCGAGTCGGGCCGGTAGGTGAGGGGTGCGCCGTTCGGATAACCCGCATCATTCAGCGGGGAGCCCGGACCTGGCCCGCAATATGGCGGCAGCGGAGCATTGCCGCCGCCCACACGGAAACCCTTGGCATAAGAGGCGTAGAAAAGATCTTTCGGATCGACCTGGAACGAGGCGACGACCTTGGGCGTGCTCGGGTTCGACTTCTCGCTCGCCTGGACCGTGCCCGGGTACGGTCCGAAGTTCTCCAGCCCGTCGGCGTAATGGGTCAGCGAGAACTCGGTGTGGGCTACCCGCTCGCCGACCGTAAGACGGAACCATTCGGTGAAGGCGTAGCTCAGCTCGCCGTAGATGGCGATCTGGCGGTCGAAGGTCGTGTTGTTGTTGTAGTAGATGTCGCAGGCCGGAATCGCCATGTAGGCGGCGTTCGTCGGACAGGAATAAGCCGGAGAGGCGGATGAGGTGGCGAAATCCGGCGGCCCGACACAGGCAGTGGTTCCCGTGCTGGGACTGATACCCGGCGGACAGTACAGGTTTATGGCAGCGTTCGAGGCAGGATTGGCTCCGGTTCCGGTGCCATACAGGTACTGATACATCGCATTGATCTGCGGATCCTTGAGCTCCTCGATGCTCCCCTCCTCCGCCAACTGCCAGAACACCCCGGTCGTCCAGCTGAGCTTTGCGGAAGGCTCGCTCGATTGCCAGCGCAGCTCAGCAGTATAGTTCCGCTGCGAGTTGGTCATGACGTTCGGCGTTGCGTAGCTGGTCCCGAACTGCGGCGGAATGTGCATACCGCTGCCATCGAGCAGCGGGGTCGGATAGGGGCAGGTTGGTCCGTTGGGCGCTGCCGGCGACGCCGCGCACGGAATGCCGAAGTAGGCACCGGCGGCCTGATAGTACCCCAGATCGTAGACGGTCCCCTGGTAGGCGGTGGTCTGATCGCGATGGTAGTAGGAGGCATTGGCGATGATCTCGCTCTTGCCGAGATCCCAGTCCATCCTCAACGCGGGCAGATAATACTCATCGTAGTTCGGGATCAGCTCCGGAGTCGCCGTGTTGAAATGCCCCGCGCCGGCGTCCGAGTACGCCGGCCAGTAAGTCGAGTCGTCGTGCTTCTTGAGGTTCTGGTACAGAATGCTCGGTGTCACGCTGATAGAGGCCGTTGGCTGCCAGCTCGCAGCGAGCCGCGCGAGCAAGGTCCCGGCGTGGTTGATGTTCTTCTCCACGACCTCGCGCGTGGTCGGGTCGACGCGATCGATCCAGCCGCCGTCCGAGCGGTACCAGATGCTGGCGCGCACACCCAAGGTACCGTCGACGATCGGCTGGCCGCGAGCCACACCGAGCTCATAGTTGGCCTCACCGTGCTCGGTGTATGACAGCTCGCTCCGGAGGTAGGAGCTTGCGGTGCTCACACTCGGCTGCGTCAGGATGTAACGCACCGCGCCGCCCTCCGCGCCCGCGCCGAACAGCGTCCCCTGGGGACCGCGCAGGATCTCGACGCGTTCGATGTCGAAGGTCTTCGGTAGCGCGTCATCCGGGTTGAAGCCGACCGAGCGCATCTGGATCGGGGTATCGTCGATGTAGATGCCGGTGGTGCCGGCTCCTGCCGAGGAGGAGATTCCGCGGATGGAGATGGCGTTGGTGGCGGAGTTGTCGATCGACACGCCCGGGGTGTAGCGCGCGATGTCGAGGAAGTCCTTGATGCCCTTCTGATCCATGTCCGCCTGGGTGAGCGCGGTCACGCTGATCGGCACCTTGCTGAGCTCCTCCTCGCGGCGGGTCGCCGTCACGACGACCTCCTGCAGTGATTCAAGGCGCGGACCGCCGGCGCCGGCCGCGGTCGTCGCCGGGGCCTCGGGGCCCGCGGCGCCGGTGGCACTGGCGTCATCCGCCGCGTGCACGAGCGGCGCAATACAGAGGAGACCTGCGGCGGCGAGCGGCCTGCTCAGCAGGACGATGCGACGGATGGCATTGTTCATGGTCTTTCCCCCTGAGATCCTGAGCTGCTAGCTCTGCAGCACCACCGCGGCATCGGCGCTCCAGCTCACGAACACCTCGTCATTCCAGTCGATGAGCGCCTCGGAAGTCCGGCGCTCGTTCTGCGCGAATACTGTCACTAGCTTGCCGCTCGTGGTCTTGATCTGGTAGGTCGAGCGATTGCCGAGGTAGCCGAGCTCCCACACCGTTCCCCGCAGCTGGTTCATGCGGGCGCCGTTGGATGGCTCCTTGGCGAGGCGCACCTTCTCGGGGCGCAGGGAGATCCACACCTGCTGCCCCGGCGCGAAGCTGCCGGCGTGATCGACCAGGAGCTCCCCGCCGGTCTCCGCGCAGCGCACGCTGACGAGCCCTTCGGCACAGGCACAGACGGTGCCCTCGAAGAGATTGGTCGTGCCGACGAAATCGGCGACGAAGCGGCTGCAGGGAAACTCGTAGATCTCCGCGGGAGTCCCGACCTGCGCGACGTGGCCGCGGTCCATGACGGCGATGCGGGTGGCGAGCGCCATGGCCTCGTCCTGATCGTGAGTCACCACGATGAAGGTGATTCCGAGCTCGTGCTGCAGATCCATCAGCTCGAACTGCGTCTGCTCGCGCAGCTTCTTGTCGAGCGCCGACAGCGGCTCATCGAGCAGCAGCAGCTTCGGGCGGCGGATGAGCGCACGCGCGAGCGCGACGCGCTGGCGCTGGCCGCCGGAGAGCTGGTGGGGCCGCCGGGCGCCGAGCGCACCGAGCTGCACCATCTCGAGCGCCTCGCGCACGCGTCGCTGCCGCTCCTCGCGCGCGAGCGGCAGCCGCCGCAGGCCGTAGGCGACGTTGTCCGCCACGCTCATGTGGGGGAACAGCGCATACGACTGGAACATCATGTTCACCGGCCGCTCGTGCGGCGGCACGCTGCCCATATCGACCCCATCGATGAGGATGCGGCCGCTGCTCGGCTCGGCGAATCCCGCCAGCATCCGCAGCAGCGTCGTCTTGCCGCATCCCGAGGCGCCGACCAGCGCGAACATCTCGCCCTTGTAGATACCGAGGTTGACCGCGGCTACCGCCGTCGTGGCACCGAAGCTCTTGCTGACGCCCTCGATCCGCACCTGCGGCGTCGCTGCCGGGTCGAGCCAGGGCCGCGCACCCGAGGAATTTGCCTGACTGACGATCATGCGCGCTGTGCCCGCCGCGCTCAGAAATCCGCGGGCGGCGTCGCGCGTCGCCGCGCCGGCGCGTAAAACGGCCGCTCGACCACCCGCGCGGGAACCATGCGACGCTCCCACACGAGCTCGCGGTTGAGATAGATGTCGGCCCAGAGTGTCGCCCCGGTGGTCGCGTGGACGGCGTCGACGATGGCGAGCGCGATGTTGCGCTTGCAGGTCGGGGACCAGATCGCCGAAGTGACACTGCCAGCCTGGCGGGTGCCGGAGCGGCTGGTGTACAGGAGGGCGGCGTGCGCGGGCTTCTGCCCCGCCACATCGAGCCCGACCAGCTGCCGGCGCGGCCCGCGTGCCTTCTCGGCGAGCAGTGCGCGGCGGCCGGTGAAATGACCCTTGCCGAAATCGACGAGCCACCCGAGCCCGAGCTCGAGCGGGGACCGCTCGGTCCCCGGCAGCAGGGTGTGCGCGGCCGAGACGAAATCCACGCGCGGCAGCAGGAACCCGGCTTCGATGCGCGCCATGTTGAGCGCACGCGAGCCGATCGCGCGCACGCCGCGGGTGCTGCCCACCTCCATGAGCGCATCCCACACCGGTTCGGCATCGGTGGGCGACATCCACAGCTCGTAGCCGAGGTCCCCGGTGAAGCCGGTGCGCGAGACCTGCAGCGCAATCGGCGCCGCAGAGGTCCGGGGCATGGCGAGCGTCGCATGCTCGAAGGGCTTAAGCCGCTCGATGCCGGCCAGGCCGATGCTCTTCAGCAGCTTGCAGGAGGTCGGTCCCTGCACGGCGAGCGCGGCAATCTCGTCCGTCACTTCACGTATCTCGACGTCGAAGCCGATGGCGGACGCGCGCAGCCAGTCGAGCTGCCACTCGGCGGTGCACAGCCGGTAGTCGCCCGCTGCCAGGCAAAAGACCGTGCCATCATCGATCAGCTGGCCCTCGTCGTTGCACCACACCGTGTAGGCAACCCTGCCCGGTGCGAGCTTGCTCAGATCGCGCGTCGTCAGACGATTCAGGAACCGCAAGGCATCGGTGCCGCTGATGCGGTACTTCACCATCGGCGTCAGATCATACAGCGAGCTCGCGTTGCGGATCGCGAAGTACTCCTGCTCGACGCTCGTGAACACATCGACGCTGGTGTAGCCGCTCCAGGGGATGAAGCTGTCGAGCTGGCTGAGGGAGCGCGCGCGCTCGTGGAACGGCGTCCGCAGGAGCGGCTGACGGAAGTGCGGCTGGCTCTCGGTGAGCATCTACGCCGCCTCACGTATCAGCGCCTGCGCGGCGTTGCGGCCGGCGAGCCCCATCACGCCGCCACCGGGGTGACAGCCGGCGCCGCACAGGAACAGCCCCGCGAGAGGTGCGCGGTATTGCGTGGCACCGGGCACCGGACGGAGCATGAAGAACTGGTCGAGCGCGAGCTCCGCATGGTGCCAGTGCCCGCCGCTGATGCGGAATTCCCGCTCGATGTCGGGCGGAGCCAGCAGCTCGCTCGCAGTCACGCACTCACGCAGGTCGGGCGAGTAGCGCGCGAGCGTGTCGATCAGCAGCTCGGTGAAGCGCTGGCGCTGCGCACTCCAGCCGCCCGCAAGCGTATAGGGCGCGTACTGCACGATGGCCGAGAGGACGTGGCGTCCCTCCGGTGCGAGCGCGGCGTCGGCGAGCGTCGGCAACGTCACTTCCAGGACCGGCGCGCTCGAGAACTCGTCGTATTTCGCGTAGTTGTAGGCGCGCTCGATATAGTCCGCCGACGGCGCGATCAGCAGCCGTCCGCCGAGTGCGGCCGCGTCGAGGCCCGGAAACTCGGGCAACCGCGCGAGCGCGAGATGCAGTTTCGCCGTCAGGCCGCGCGAGCGTAGCTGGGTCACGCGCCGGACGAAGCCGGCATCGAGGTGCTCGCAGCCGAGCAGCCGCAGGAAAGTCGTCTTCGGGTCGGCGCTCGAGATCACCGTGGCGGCGGAGATGGTCTCCCCGGAGGCGAGCCGCACGCCGGCGGCCCGGTCATCGCTCACCAGGATCCGCTCGACGATGCTGCCGGTGCGCACCTCCGCGCCGGCCGCGACCGCTGCGCGCGCCAGCGCTTCGGACAGCGAGCCGAGGCCGCCCGCGGGCTGCACGAAGCTCCCGCCGCCGTGCGCGGCCGCCGCCCGGTACAGGAGCGAGAGCACCGTGCCCGGCGAGCGTGGCCCGTAGTTGGTGCCGAGCACGGCATCGAGGGCGAGCGCTCCCTTGAGGAGCGGCAGGCGAAAGCGGTCCTCGAGCAGATCGTGCACGCACATGCCACCGATGCGCAGCAGCTCGCGCAGGTCACGCCTGCCGAGACGGCGCAGCCGCCAGCCCACGCCAAGGAGCGCCATCCGGTCGCGCCAGTCTTCGGTACCGAGCCGCGGCGGGGTGATGTTCAGCACCGGGTGGAGCGCCGCAGCGATCCGCGCCACGAGCGACTGCCACTCCTCGTACGCGGCGGCGTCCGCCGCGCAGCGGCTGCGCAGCGCGCGCACCGCGTCCGTGGCCAGCGACAGGGAGAGGTGCTCGCCCTCGGGGTCGAGCGCAGTGGTCGGCAGGTCGGTCGCCGCGAGCTCGAGCCCCTGCCGGTCGAGGGACAGCTCGCGCACGATGCTCGGCGGCATCAGGTGCAGCAGATGGGCGCAGGCGGACACGCGAAATCCCGGCGCGAACTCGCGCGTCACCGCGGCCCCGCCCACCTGCGACGCCGCTTCCAGCACGAGCACGCGACGGCCGCTGCGCGCGAGGTACGCGGCGCATACCAGGCCGTTGTGGCCGCCGCCGATGACCAGGCTGTCGTAGCGCAGGCCGCCGGCAGCGCTCACGACAGCCGCCCTGGATCCGCTCCCCGGCCCGTATCGCGCAATATCGCCCGCGCGCAGTTGGCCCCGGGCGCTCCCATCACCCCGCCTCCCGGATGATTGCTCGAGCCGCACAGGTACAGCCCGCCGAGCGGTGAGCGGTACTGCGCGTAGCCTGGCAGCGGCCGATTGAAGAACAGCTGATCGAAGGTGAGCTCACCCTGGAAGATGTTGCCTTCGGTGAGCCCCACCTCGTTCTCGATGTCCTGGGGCGTGCGGATCTCCGCGTGCAGGATCAGGCTGCGGAAATCCGGGCTGTGCCGCGCAATGGTATCGATGACCGTCTCGCCGAACGCCTGGCGCTGCGCCGCGCTCCACTCCCCCTCGGCCAGGCGGTAGGGACAGTACTGCACGAACACCGACATGTAGTGCTTGCCATCGGGCACCATGCTCGGATCGATCTGCGTCGGAATGAGCATGTCGATGTAGGGAGCGCGCGACCAGCGCCCCTCTTTCCAGTCGTCGTAGGCGCGCTCGATCATCTCCAGCGTGTCGGTCACGTGCATGTCGCCGCGCGTGCAGGGCGAGCCCTGCGGGATGGCGGGAAAGTGCGGCAGGCCATCGAGCGCGATGTTGAGCTTGCCCGAGGAGCCGCGGATCTTGAAGCGCCGCACCTGCTCGAGGAACTCCGCCGGCAGCTCCTGCGCGGCTACCGTCTGCAGGAAGGTGCGCTTCACGTCGAGATTCGACACCACGATCGGCGCCTGCAGCTCCTCGCCGCTCTGCAGCACCACCCCATGCGCACGGCCGTTGCGCGTCAGGATCTGCGCGACCGGGGCGCCGGTGCGCACCGCGCCGCCGCTCGCCGTGAACGATGCCGCGAGCGCCTGGGTGATCGCGCCCATGCCACCGCGCGCGAAGCCCCAGGCGCCGACCGCCCCATCGATGCTGCCCATGTAGTGGTGCAGCAGCACGTACGCCGAGCCCGGCGAGCGCGGGCCGAGCGCCGTGCCGATGATGGAGCTGCCGGCGAGATGCGCCTTGACGATCTCGCGCTCGAAATATTCCTCGAGCATGTCGGCGCAGCTCATGGTGAAGAAGCGCAGCGTGTCGTACATGCGCGTCTCGCCGAGCTTGTGGAACTGCTTGCCGAGGAACAGCAGCTCCTGCAGGTCGCGCGGGCGGAAGGAGGTCGGATCCGGCGGAGTACGCAGCAGCAGCGGCTTGATGAAGCGGCAGTGCCGCAGCATGTCGCGCACGTAGCGCTCGTACGCCTCCGCGTCGTGGCGCGAATGGCGCGCGAACTCGCGGCGCAGCGCATCGTGATTGTCGTAGATGGCGAGGTGCTCGCCGTTGCTCATCAGCGTGCAGCCGCCCTCGTACGGAATGATCTGCAGCCCGAAGCGCGGCAGCTCGAGCTCGCGCATGATCTCGGTGCGCAGCAGGCTGCACACGTAGGAGCAGTTCGAGTAGGTGAAGCCGTCGTACAGCCTGCGGCTCACCGCCGCCCCGCCGATGTAGGGGTTGCGCTCGAGCACCTGCACCTTGAGACCGGCGCGCGCCAGGTAACAGGCGTTCACCAGCCCGTTGTGGCCCGCCCCGACGACGATGGCGTCGAAGCGGTTGGCGCCGCCGCCATTCACGCCGCCGGCTCGCCGCGCATCAGGCCCCAGTCACCGCCGTGACGTTTGTCCGGCTGCGCCGCGAGCGTCCGGTCGACCGCCGTCTCGAACGCCCGCAGCGTATCGCTGAGGCAGGAGTCATCGTGCGCCGCCGACATGAACCACGGCTCGCGCGAATCCGGCTCGCACAGGATGCACTCATCGTGCAGCACTTTCGCCACCGCGTCGTAGAAGGTGTAGTCGCTGCGCTTCCAGTCGCGATAGGTGCGCGGCGGATCGTGCGCGAAGTACAGCCCGCTCATCGAGGGATGGCCGACGAAGCTGTGGGCGATGCCGCGTGCCTTGAGGATGGCGCTCTTGCCCTGGCGCAGCCGCGTGCCGAAGCCCGCGAGGCGCTCGAGCGCATCGGTCTCGGCGAGGATCTCGAGAGTCTTCTCCGCGGCGGCGAGCGACACCGGGTGCGCCGTGTAGGTGCCGCCGTGCGCCACCCCCTTGCCGAGCTTGCGCATGATGTCCTCGCGCCCGGCGAGCACCGAGATCGGGTAGCCGTTGGCGAGCGCCTTGGCGAAGGTGCAGAGGTCGGCGCGCACGCCGTAGAGCTCCTGCACCCCGCCGCGCGCGACGCGAAAGCCGGTCTTCACCTCATCGATGATCAGGACGACGCCGTAGCGGTCGCACAGCGCGCGCGCGGCACGCACGTACTCCGGCTCGGCGGCGATGCCGAGACAGTTGCCCATGAT
>JAFAKO010000085.1 GCA_019235245.1 Gammaproteobacteria bacterium | reverse complement strand
TTCTCGCACGCGGAGATCTGGGAAGTGCTGCGCGCCAGCCACTGGCAGGACTACGCCGCCGGGGAAGAGATCGTCAAGGAAGGGGAGATGGACGATCGCTTCTACATCCTCGTCACCGGCGGCTGCTATGTCGAGCGCCATGGCCAGCGCATCGGCGCACTCGACACCGGCGACTGCTTCGGCGAGGCGAGCTACGTGCCGGGCGCGAAGCGCACCGCCACCATCCGCGCTGCGGGCGCGGTGACGGTGCTCAAGGTGAGCTCGACGCTGCTCGAGCAGGTCTCGGCTTCCTGCCAGCTGCGCTTCAACCGCGTGTTCCTGAGCTCACTCATCGCGCGCCTGCAGAGCGCCGAGGCGCGCCCGGTCCCCGCATCCTAGATCGCGGGCTGCGCGCCTGCGGGCTCACTGCAGGTCCACCGCGAGCACGACCACGTGGCGTGAGCCCGGCAGCGTGAGACTCACCGCGGTCTTCGCCGAGTTGAGCGCGAAGGAGTAGCCGTACAGATAGAACGTGCGGTTGTCGACGGCGCCGCTCGGGTTGAGGCGATAGGGCATGCTCAGCGCCTTGACTTCCCCGGGGTAATTCTGCGGCGCGAACCAGTCGCTGAGGCTCTGCGTGAAGCTCGCCGAGGTGCCATCGCTGTAATTCACGGTGAACAGCTGATTCGGCTGATTTCCGTCCACCCCGGTCGCGAGCAGCGACAGGGTGCCGAAGGTGCCGGCGGGCAGGGGGATGGTCGCATTCGCCACCGCATCGGCGCTGCCGGGGGCACCGAACATGTAGGTATTGCCGTTCCAGACGAGCGATGTTCCGAGCAGCGTCGCCGAGTAGGCGCTGCCGTAACCGTCCATGCCGCCCTTGGGCACGGCCGAGCCGTTGCTCACGATGCCATCGACGTTGGCGCTTGCAACGAGGCTGACCTCCGTGGCGGCGGTGGTATTGGTGTTGATCACGTAGGTGCCGCCGGCGACCGCGCTGTTCGCATAGCCGCTCGCGGCGGCGATCGCCTGGATGGTCTCCG
Source organism: Gammaproteobacteria bacterium (assembly GCA_019235245.1). Taxonomy (GTDB): domain Bacteria; phylum Pseudomonadota; class Gammaproteobacteria; order Steroidobacterales; family Steroidobacteraceae; genus 13-2-20CM-66-19. Next base: position 8,634 of record JAFAKO010000085.1, on the reverse strand, counting down.
AGGAGCTCACCGGGATCGGCGTGCCGCTGTAGAGCGTGGAGCTGGTGGTCGGCGTCGAGCCGTTGGTGGTGTAGTAGATGCTGGCGCCCGCAGTGCTGTCGGCGAGCGTCACCGACTGCGCGCTGCCGTAGGTCCCGGGCGCCGGCGCGAAGGTCGGCGTGGCGGCCGGCTGCTGTACCCCCGCGGCGGGTGTCAGATCGAGCGCCAGCACGACCACGTGGCGGTTAGTCGGCAGCGTGAGGCTCACCGGTATCTTCGCGGAGTTGAGCGCGAACGAGTAGCCGTACAGATAGAACGTGCGGTTGTCGACTGCGCCGCTTGGGCTGAGACGATAGGGCATCGTCAGCACCGTGGACTCGCCCACGTAGTTCTGCGGCGTATGCCAGTCGCTCAGGCTCTGCGTGAAGCTCGCGGAGGTGCCGTCGCTGTAATTCACCGTGAACACCTGGTTCGGCTGGTTGCCATCCACGCCGCTCGCGAGCAGCGACAGCGAGCTGTAGGCACCCGCGGGCAGGGGAATCGTCGCACTCGCGACCGCGTCAAGGCTGCCGGCGGCGCCGAACATGAAGGTGGCGCCGTTCCAGGTGAGCGAGCTGCCGAGCAGAGTCGCCGAATAGGCATCGCCGTAACCGTCGATGCCGCCCTTGGGGACCGCCGAGCCGTTGTTCGCGATGCCAGCGACATTGGCGCTGGCGGCCAGGCTGACCTCGGTGGCGCTGGCGGTGTTGGTGCTGATCGTATAGGCGCCACTGGCGACCGCACTGCTTCCATAGCCGCTCGCGACGGCGATGGCCTGGAGGGTCATCGAGGCACTCACCGGTATCGCAGTGCCGGTGTAGAGCGTGGAGCTGGTGGTCGGGGTCGAGCCGTTGGTTGTGTAGTAGATGCGGGCTCCTGCGGTCGTGTCGGCGAGGGTTACCGACTGCGCACTGCTGTAGGTGCCGGGTGCTGGAGTGAAGGTCGGCGTGGCGGCGATCAGCCCATAGACCGCCACCCGTTGCGACCAGGTGGCGACGTAGACGCGCCCGTTGGCCACCAGCGGCGGGACGAACTTGGCGAAATTACCGAGCGAGTCGCGCGCGGCATTCAGGTTCGAGTTCCACAGCTGCGTCGCGACGTTGCCGGCATCGAACGCGTACAGCGCACCCGGAGTCGGCGGACTGCCGTTGGAGTTACCGCTCGTCGAAACCGTCGCCCACAGCACCCCCGTGCCCGGCGCCGAGCCATTCGCCGAGAGCGTGAGAATTCCGCCGGGGAAGGCCTCGGTGACACCTCCCAGGGCGCTCGGGGTGGTCGCGAAGGTGGATCCGTTGAAGGGAAAGGCCTTCAACTGATCCTTCGAGCCCCAGTCGTACAGCAGCGGTCCGCCATTCGCAGTCGCGCGCGCCCAGTACACAGGTCCGCCGCGCATCGAGCCTGTGGCAAGGGTGAACTCCTGGAGGGCGCCGCTGTCAGTGCTGGTCTCCTTGCCGAGGCCGCTGGTGTTGAGCACGTAGAGGACGCCCGCCTTGCCGCCGCCGACCAGCAGGCTCGTGCCGGGGATCAGCAGAGGACCTGAGCTGCCGAGATCGATGTCGCCGGCGTCGAGGTTGGCCCAGTTGCTCGGAGTGAACCAGTCGAGCAGTGCGAGGCCATGGGACGGGTCGAGCTTGAGCACGCTCTCGCTGAAATTGTGGACGCCGTCGTAACCGAGGCCGCTGTAACCGTTACCGGTGAACAGATACACGTACCCCGAGCCGTCGACCACCGGCGGGCGACCCGATTGCCACACCCCGGCGCCGCCGTTGCCGGTGGTCACGGTCGCGAAGATACCCGTCTGCGCGAGCGTGCCCTTGTCGTAGGCCATGACCCAGCCGCTGTAGAGGTTGGCGGTCGACTCGAGCTCGAGGGCGCCGAAGCCGAACACCACGTTGCTGCCGGCGAGCACCAGCGAGGCGCGCTGCCAGGCGTTGCGGGCATTGAAGGTCATGCCGGCGTAACTGCCCGAGATCACCACGCCGGAGCCAGCCCGTGGCACGCCGGTGGTGATGTCGACGGCGTGCAGCCGGTAGACCAGCGTGTTGCTCTCGAGGGTGCACGCCACGGCGTACAGCGTGTTCGTGGAGGGGTCGATCACCGGCGTGGCGAGGATGCCGAGGTTGTTGATGAGATTCATGTTGCCGGAGTACGCGAACTGCGCGATCGGCACCGGGGTGGCGTTCTCGAATGTCGCCAGGTTGGTCGCCCACAGCGGCGCACCGCCTGCGTCAGCGTCGAACGCATAGAGCGAGTCGCTCATGGTGGCGACATACACCACGTTGTGCGCGGCACCGTTGATGGTGACGTTCGGCACGTACAGCGGCTGCGCCATGATGTTGTCGTCCACGGCGAGCGTGAACGCCAGTCCGAAGCTGCCCGGCAAAACGTTGGAAGTGTTGAGGGTGGTCTCGCTGAGATTGGCGCCGGAGACGCTGGCGTCATAACCGCGCTGCAGGATCTGCGGCGGCTGGGCGTGCGCGCCCGCAGCCTGCAGCAGCGCGAGCACCAACAGTGCCCGCAGCATCCGGCCGCCACGCGCTCCGCGGCGGACCATCCGCGTCCCCACCGTCCTCGCGTCCCCTTCAGTGGCCGTCTTGTACAAAGCGGCAGCCTCGAGGTCGTAGCATCCTGCCATCTCAGCCCTTCCGTGGGAGATCCGTCGCCACAGAAGATATCGTACTTTTACCCTGCCATGGGTTCGCAGGCTTATGTAAAGTCTGGCTTCACGCGCTGGCGGCAGAGCGTCGCACCCAGGACCAGTCCCAAATTCAATGAGTTCCGAGAGCCGGCCGGGAGCAGCAGTAGGCGTATTACTCGTCGAGGACGACCTCGAGGCGGCGCGGCTGCTCGTCAAGGGGCTGCGCGAGAGCGGCTACACGGTCGAGCACGCAGCCGATGGGCGTGAGGGCCTCGCCCGGGCGCTGCAGGGGCAGTTCGATCTCATCGTGACCGATCGCATGCTGCCGCACCTCGATGGACTCACCCTGATCGAGCGGCTGCGCGCGCGCGGCAGTGGCACTCCGGTGCTGGTGCTCTCGGCGCTCGGCAGCGTCGACGATCGCATTCGCGGGCTGAAGGCGGGCGGCGATGACTACCTCACCAAGCCGTTTGCGCTGGCGGAGCTGCTGGCGCGTATCGAGGCGCTGTTGCGGCGCGCACCCGGCGGCGGCCAGGGCACGCGGCTGAAGGTCGAGGATCTCGAGTTCGACCTGCTCGAGCGGCGCGTGACCCGCGGCGGCCGCGAGCTCGACCTCACGACACGCGAGATGAAACTGCTCGAGTTCCTCATGCGCCGCGCCGGGCAGCTGGTGACGCGCACCATGCTGCTCGAGGGGGTATGGGACCTGCACTTCGATCCGCAGAGCAACCTGATCGATGTGCACATCAGCCGCCTGCGCCAGGCGATCGACCGCGGCAGCGATCATCCGCTGATCCATACCGTGCGTGGCTCGGGCTACATCCTGCGCAGCGACAATTAGGCCGTGCGGCTCGCGCTTTTCAACACCACCGCCTTCCGCCTGTCGGTCGGCTACACGCTGCTGGTGACGTTCGCCGTGGGCGTGACGCTCGGCAGCGCTTACCTGCTCACCGAGAGCCTGATCACCGACGAGGTGGACCTGATCATCGACAGCGAGCTGAAGAGCCTCGAGGAGCGATTCGCCCGCAACGGCGTCCCCGGTGTGACCGATGAGATCAATCTGCGCATCGACAGCTGGGGCCGCATCGGCGCGGTGTACATGCTCGCCGACGCGAACTTCGAGCCGATCTCCGGCAACGTGGCGCATTGGCCCTTCGATGGCATGCCGACCGAGGCGTGGCCCGAGTTCGACATCGCCACCATCGAGCCGGGACGGCGCGCGGTGCATCCGGTGCGCGCCGCGGTGCGCACGCTGCCGGACGGCAATCTGCTGCTGGTCGGCACCGACATCTCGCAGGGGCGGCGCTTCGCCGAGAAATTCCGCTTCGCGACGCTCGCCGGCATCGGCCTGTCGACACTGGTCGCGGCGCTCGCCGGCTTCTGGTTCAGCTACCGCCTGGCACGGCGCGTGGGCGAGGTGACGCGCACCTGTCAGCGCATTCTCGCCGGCGAGTCGGGCCGGCGGCTGCCGGTGGCGGGCGCCAACGACGAGTTCGATGCGCTCGCCGCGTCGGTCAACCGCGTGCTCGACCGCCTCGAGGAGCAGGCCGGCACGCTGCGCGCCACCTTCGACAGCACCGCCCATGACCTGCGCGCGCCGCTGCAGCGGCTGCGGGCGCGCATGGACGCGCTGCTGCTCAGCTCACAGCCGCTCGAGCCCGCGGTGCGCGACTCGATCGAGGCGGCGCTGCGCGAGGTCGACCACCTGCAACGTACGCTCGCGACGCTGCTGCAGATCGCACTGGCCGAGTCGGGCACGGCGCTCGCCTCGCCGGCCGCGGTGGACGTCGGCGAGCTCGCCGCCGAGCTGGTGGAGCTGTTCGAGCCGGTCGCCGGCGCGCAGGGGCTGACTCTCGACTGTCGGCAGGAAAGCCGCGCGGTCGTCCAGGGCAACCGCCAGCTGCTCGCGCAGCTGCTCACCAACCTCATCGAGAATGGCCTGAAGTACGTGCCCGCCGGCGGGCGCATCGAGGTCGTGGTGCGCAGGATCGCCGACCGCGTGAGTCTCATCGTGAGCGACAACGGCCCGGGGATCGCGGCCGCGGACCGCGCGCGCGCCGGGCAGCCCTTCGTCCGCTTCGGCAGCGGGGCGAAGCCCGAGGGCAGCGGCCTCGGCCTGTCGCTCGCCGCGGCGATCGCGCGCCTGCACCGCGGGCGCCTGGCGCTCGAGAGCAACGAGCCCGGCCTCAGAGTGGTGGTCGAGCTGCCTGCCTGAGCAGGCCGGGCAGGCTGAATCAGGTGTGGGTCTTGGGGGCGGCCTTCGCCGCGGTCTTGCCGGCGTGACAGTCCTTGACGAACTGCGTGCGCGCATCTCCGGTGAGCTGCTTGGCATCGGCCTGCTTGTTGCAGACCTTGAGCGAGGGATGCTTCAGAGGGGTGGCCGTCGGCGCGGCCGGCTGCTCGGCGGCAGCGGCGAGCGGCGCGCCGACGATGGCGATGGCGGCGAGCACGCAGGCGGTCTTCATGCCTCTCTCCGAAGCTGGCTGGCGAGAGTCAGAAGTTAGAGTGCCACGGGCTGCGCCGCAACGACGGCGGCATTAAGAAATCTTCATGCGCCCGGGCGGCGCCTGCGGGCCGCGCCGTCCTCAGGCGTCCTTGTCGCGCTCGATACGGGCGTAGGCGGAGTGGTTGTGGATGGACTCGAAATTCTCCGCTTCGACCACGTAGGCCGCGAGGCGCTCGTCGCGATTGAGCCGCGTGGCCACATCCCGCACCATGTCCTCGACGAACTTGGGATTCTCGTAGGCGCGCTCGGTGACGAATTTCTCATCGGTGCGCTTGAGGATGCCGTAGAGCTCGCACGAGGCTTCGCTCTCGGCGATCTCGATGAGCTCCTCGATCCACATGTGACGGCGCAGCCGTGCGGCGATCGTGATCTCGGAGCGCTGGTTGTGGGCGCCGTGCGCGGCGATCTGCTTCGAGCACGGGCACAGGCTGGTCACCGGCACCGCGACGCGCAGCCACATCTCGCTGTGCCCGCGGCTGTGCTCGCCGATGAGGCTGGCGCGGTAATCCATCAGGCTCTCGACGCCCGAGACCGGCGCGCGCTTCATGACGAAGAACGGAAAGCTCATCTCGATGTGGCCGGTATCGGCCTCGAGCCGTGCGGTCATGGTGCGCAGCATGCTGCCGAAGGATTCGACCGAGATCTCACGCTCGGCGTGCAGGATCTCCACGAAGCGCGACATGTGCGTGCCCTTGAAGTTGTGCGGCAGGCTCACGTACATGTTGAAGGTGGCGATGGTGTGCTGCTCGCCGGCCGAGCGGTCCTTGACGCGCACCGGGTGGCGGAGGTCCTTCACGCCGACGCGATTGATCGGCAGCCGGCGCGTGTCGGCGTGCGCCTGCACGTCCTCGACTTCGGTGACGCTCGCGCGTGGAATCTTCACTATGCCGGCGGGTGGATTCATGACCGTCAAGCCTAACACCGAAACGCGCCCAACGGCGCACGGCCGCCGTTTCCGCGCGGCCGCCGGCGGCCGCGCCGCCTACACGGCGCCGGCCGAGCGCAGGCGTTCCCGGGACTGCAGCCCCCACCAGCGCTCGATGCTCGCGCGCAGCCCGGCGGCATCGAGACCGGCGGCGGCGAGGCAGCCCTCGCGCGAGCCGTGCGCGATGAAACGGTCGGGGATGCCGAGCTGCAGCACCGGCAGCGACAGGCCCTCGGCCGCGAGCAGCTCGAGCACCGCCGAGCCCGCGCCACCGAGGACGGCATTCTCCTCGATGGTGACGAGCGCCCGGTGGCGCGCGGCGACCGTCAGGATCAGCTCCTCATCGAGCGGCTTGACGAAGCGCATGTTGACGAGCGTGGCGTCGAAGGCCTCGGCGATGGCCGCGGCGGGCGCGACCAGCGCGCCGAAGGCGAGCAGCGCAAGTCCGCTCTTGCCCTCGCGCCGCAGCTGCGCCTTGCCCACGGGCAGCGCACTCATCTCGCTCGCGAGCGCTACGCCCGGGCCGCTGCCGCGCGGGTAGCGCACGATGGCCGGGCCGTCGAGGGTGCTGGCGGTATACAGCATCTGCCGGCACTCGTTCTCGTCCGCCGGCGCCATGATCACCGTGTTGGGAATGCAGCGCACGAACGACAGATCGTAGCTGCCCTGGTGGGTCGCGCCGTCGCTGCCGACCAGGCCGGCGCGATCGACCGCGAATACCACCGGCAAGTTCTGCAACGCCACATCGTGGATGAGCTGATCGTAGGCGCGCTGCAGGAAGGTGGAGTAGATGGCGACCACCGGCTTCAGTCCGGCGATCGCCAGCCCCGCGGCAAAGGTCACCGCGTGCTGCTCGGCGATCGCCACATCGAAGTAACGCTCGGGGAAGCGCCGCGAGAACTCCACCAGGCCCGAGCCCTCGCGCATGGCGGGGGTGATGCCGATGATGCGCGGATCGGCGGTCGCCATCTCGCACAGCCACTGGCCGAAGATCTGCGAGTAGCTCGGCCCGCTGCTCTTTTCCTTGAAGATGGTGCCGCTGGCGGGATCGAACGGACCCGGTCCGTGCCACTTGATCGGATCGGCCTCCGCGGGCGGATAGCCCTTGCCCTTGCGCGTGACCACGTGCAGGAACTGTGGACCGCGCAGCTTGCGGATGTTGCGCAGGGTGCTCACGAGCGCCTTGACGTCGTGACCGTCCAGCGGACCGATGTAGTTGAAGCCGAGCTCCTCGAACAGCGTGCCGGGCAGCACCATGCCCTTGAGATGCTCCTCCGAGCGGCGCGCGAGCTCCCACACCGCCGGCATCGGCCGCAGCACCTTCTTGCCGCTCTCGCGCAGGTGTGCGTAGACACGTCCCGACAGGGCGCGCGCGAACTGGTTCGACAGCGCGCCGACGTTCTCCGAGATGGACATGTCGTTGTCGTTGAGGATCACCAGCAGATCCGCGGGCAGCGAGCCCGCGTGGTTGAGCGCCTCGAAGGCCATGCCGGCGGTCATGGCGCCATCGCCGATGATGGCCACCACGCGCCGCGCCTCGCCGGCGCGTGCGGCCGCCACCGCCATGCCGAGCGCGGCCGAGATGGAGGTGCTCGAGTGCCCGACACCGAAGGTGTCGTACTCGCTCTCGGCGCACGTCGGGAAAGGCGCGAGGCCGCCGTCCTGCTTGATGGTATGCAGACGGTCGCGGCGACCGGTGAGCACCTTGTGGGGATACGCCTGGTGGCCCACGTCCCACACCAGCCGGTCGAATGGCGTGTCGTAGATATAGTGCAGCGCGATGGTGAGCTCGACCGTTCCCAGACCCGCCGCGAAGTGACCGCCGCGGGTGCTCACGGTGTGGATCAGGAACTCGCGCAGCTGGCGCGCGAGCTCCGGCAGCTCGCTCGCCGGCAGTTGCCGCAGGTCTGCGGGCGTCGCAATCCCGGCCAGCAGCGGGTACTTGTCCGTGGCCTCGCTCACCGTGTCAGTTTACACGGGCCGCCGGCCGGCGCTGAACCGTGGTGGCCGCGCCAGCGCTGCACCGCGTCTGCCGCTCAGCTCGCCCGGTTGACGATGAAGTTGGCAAGCTGCACCAATGCAGTGCCGCGGCTGCCGAGCGGTGCGAGCGCCGCGATGGCGCTATCGCGCAGCTCGCGCGCCCGCAGTCGCGCCCGCTCGAGTCCGACGGTGCTCGGGTAAGTGGGCTTGGCATGCGCGGCGTCGGCACCGGTCGACTTGCCGAGCACGGCCGGATCGCCCTCGACATCGAGAATGTCGTCCTGGATCTGGAACGCGAGGCCGATCTCGGCGCCAAACCGCTCGAGGCCGGCGAGCTCGGGGCCGCCGCTGACACCGGCCGCAAGCGCACCGAGCAGCACGCTGCCCTGGATCAGGGCGCCGGTCTTGCGCTGGTGCATTGCCTCGATCTCCTCGACCGTGAGAGTGCGCCCGACAGCGGCGAGGTCTACCGCCTGCCCGCCGGCCATGCCGCCGGTGCCGGTGGCCTGCGCGAGCACGCGAATCATCTCCAGCCGCAGCGGCGTGCTGGCGAGCGGAGGCGGATCT
>JAFAKO010000076.1 GCA_019235245.1 Gammaproteobacteria bacterium | reverse complement strand
CGAGATCAAGGTCCAGTCCGCCGCGCCCGTCATGGGATCCGGATACAGCTGGCGCAGGTGTCGCAGTGGGACGGGCGAACGGTCATCCTGCAGTAGTTGCTCCAGGGACTGCGGAAACTGGCCGCCATGAACGTAATAAGAGGCGATGGCGTCGCGGTACGCGTGTCCCACCCACAGGAGCTGGGCTTCCTTGTCACGCTGCTCGCTGAAGGACCACACGCGGCCCGCCATGCTCAGCAGGATGCCGAGGATGACGATCGCGGCCATCAGGCCGAGATAAGTGAATCCGCTCTCGCGCCGTCCGGCCCGCATCGCATCACCACGAAGCGAATGGCGTGCCATCGGCGGCGTTGGTCTCCGCGCCACTGTGCAGGTCGCGAATCCCAGGATGATCGGGATCTTCCGACGGCACCGGCACCCAGCTGTCGGCGAGCTTGGTGAACGGATCGACCGGCACCGCACGCACGTAGCGCTTGTCGGCGAGCGCCTGGAGGGTATCGGGATATTGGTTGAGATCCGAATAGTACTTGTCGATCGCCTCGCGCAGTATCGACAGGTCATGGCGCAGCACTGTCTCGCGCGCGCGCTCCACGGTGCGGAAGTAGCGTGGCAAGGCGAGCGCCAGCAGCGTGCCGATGATCGCCATGACCACGAGCAGCTCGATCAGGGTAAAGCCGCCTGACGTGTGCCGCGCTGCCCGCCTGCTGCGCTCCGCCGCCCGCACCGGCCCCGCGCTACCAGTCACGATAGGGCACTCCGTTCAGGCCTTTGTCCGTGGAGAGCGAGTGCACGTCGTACACGTCATCGCCCGGCTGTGGGTCATCGGGCGGGCTCTGGTAGCTGCGTAGCCCCCAGCTCTCCTCCCCCGGCACCGTGCCGTCCGGGAAGAACGGATCACGCGGTATGCGCCGCAGGAAGTAGAGCTTGACCCCGCTCACCGGGTTCGACTGATCGTCGACGCCTGCATACAGCGACTTCAGATCCGGGGGATAGCCGCTCGCACCGAGCTCCTGCTTGATGTGCCCGGTTTGGGCCGCGAGGCGGTAGGCATCGAGGCCACCGCGGATCTCGTGCAGCGCGCTGCGCAACTGCGCCTCCTTTTCCCGCTTCGCGACCAGCTGCGCCAGCGGCAGGGCCGCCGTGGCCAGCAGCCCGATGATGGCGAGCGTGATGACGAGCTCGATGAGTGTGAAGCCGCGCGTGCGCATGGACCCCTACTGCGTAATGGCGATCTTGAGCGGCGGCGCCGAGGCGTTGCCAGTCGCGGCCCCCGTGCCACCGAGCACGTTCGCCATCGCCTGGACATCGCTGGCCGGACGTGCCGCCAGCGCCTTGAACTCCAGCAGCATCAGGCTGCCGTTGCCCTGTACTGGCGAATCCGAGGTCGTGGTGATGTCGAGCTGCGCGCCGCCGCCGTGAGTCTCGACCTTGGGGCTGCCGGCTGCGGCCGGCACCATGTCGCCGGGCTCGGCGCTCAGCAGTTGCAGCGCGGTCGAGTCGAAGCGCAGCTGCGTGCGCAGGTGGGTAATCGTCTGATCGGTCGCGAGCCGCACGGTCACGCGAAACTGATCGCCCACCTTGACATCGCTCGGTCCGTCGATCGTCAGCGCCGACGCGCTCCCCGAAGGCCCGGCGTTGCTCGTCACCGTCGCCGGTGGCGCGGTGGTCGAGGCGGCGCTCTTGGCGGCCGCCGCGGCCGTCGCGGCCGCCAGCACCGCCGCGCCGGCGCTCGCTCCCGTGGCCTGCGTTGTCGCCGCAGCGCCCGCACTCTCAGCGGCGGCCGGCATGCCGGCGGCACCCGGCACGGTGAGCGGGACGGCGCCACTCGCCCCTGCGGAGCTGCCCGCCGTGTCGGACGTGGCGGAGAACGGCACCGAGCGCGTGCGCGTCTCGGTGCCATACCAGAACTCGGTCGACTCGCTCGCCGCACGGTGTTGCATGCGGACGATGCGCGGGGTGATCGAGAGCACGATCTCGTCTTTCTCCTGGTCGGTATGATGCGTGCCGAACAGGTGCGACAGGATCGGAATATCGCCGAGGCCTGGAATAGTGTTGGCGGTGCGGGTGTCGGACTCCGAGATGAGACCGGCGAGAATCTGGGTTTCCCCGTCTTTGAGGCGCAGCACCGTGTCGGCATTGCGCGTGCCGATCTCGTAAGCGATGGTCCCCGAGGCAGTCTCCACCTGCTTGAGGATCGAGCTCACCTCGAGCCCCAGTTTGATCGCAACGTCGCTATCCAGGTACACGGTCGGTTGCGCGTTCAGCGTCAGCCCGACATCGAGGTACTGAACGCTGCCGGTCACGACCGCAGTGCCACCCGCGGTCGGCGTGGTGGTGTTGGTGATCACCGGCTCCTTGCTGCCGATCAGGATCTTGGCCTTCTCCTTGTTGCGCACGCGGATGCGCGGACTCGCCAGCGTGTTGGCGAGCCCCGCCGTCTTCATGGCGTTCACCGTGACGGCGATCGAGCTCACCCCGATGGTGTTGGAGTTGAGGTTCTTCAGGTCGGACAGCACCAGTCCGGCGGCGCCGGAAGTCGAGGGCTGGGCCGTGAAGGTGACGCTGCCGGGGTATTGGATGCCGAGGTCCACGATGGCGCTGTGCGTGACTTCGAGTACCTCCACCTCCAGCATGACTTCCGGTTCGGCGACGTCGATCGAGGCCACCAGCTTCTCGGCCATGCGCACCGCGTCCGGCGTATCGCGCATCACCACGACGCTGGTGCGCTCATCGATGAACATGGTCTTCGCACCGAGCACCGTCTTCAGCATGCTCTCGACGTCCTTCGGGGCGGAGTTCGTCAGGTAG
>JAFAKO010000063.1 GCA_019235245.1 Gammaproteobacteria bacterium | reverse complement strand
GCGCGCGCTAGCGGGTCTCTCCAGACCCGATCTGCTCCTTGAGCAGCTCGCCCAGGCTGGTGCCGGAGGTCGCGGTCTCGGAGCGATAGCTCTGCACCGCCTCGGCCTCCTCGTGGGCTTCCTTGGCCTTGATCGACAGCGAGATGGTGCGCGACTTGCGGTCGACGCCGGTGAACTTGGCCTCGACCTGCTCCCCGACCTTCAGCACCGCGCGCGCGTCCTCGACGCGGTCGCGGCCGAGCTCGGAGGCCCGCAGCTGGCCCTCGATGCCGTTGCCGAGGTCGATGATCGCGCCGCGCGCATCGACCTCCTTGACGACACCGCGCACGATCGTGCCCTTGGGATTGTCGGCGATGTAGGCCGAGAACGGATCCTTGGCGAGCTGCTTGATGCCGAGCGATATGCGCTCGCGCTCGGGGTCGATGGATAGAACCATCGCTTCGAGCTGCTGGCCCTTCTGGTAGTTGCGCACCGCCTCCTCGCCCGGCTGGTCCCAGGAGATGTCCGAGAGGTGCACCAGGCCATCGATGTTGCCCGGCAGGCCGATGAAGATGCCGAAGTCGGTGATCGACTTGACCTGGCCACCGACCTTGTCGCCGCGGTTGTAGTTCTCGGCAAACTCCTTCCACGGGTTCGCCTGGCACTGCTTGAGGCCGAGCGAGATGCGCCGCCGCTCCTCGTCGACATCGAGCACCATCACCTCGACCTCCTGGCCGGTGTGCACGACCTTGGCCGGGTTGACGTTCTTGTTGGTCCAGTCCATCTCCGAGACGTGCACCAGTCCCTCGACGCCGTCCTCGATCTCGACGAAGGCGCCGTAGTCGGCGATGTTGGTCACCTTGCCGAACACCCGCGTGCTCGGCGGATAACGCCGGGCGATGTTCTGCCACGGGTCGGCGCCGAGCTGCTTGAGCCCGAGACTGACGCGTGAGCGCTCGCGGTCGAACTTGAGGATGCGGACCTCGATCTCATCCCCGACCTTGACCACCTCGGAGGGGTGCTTGACGCGTTTCCACGCCATGTCGGTGATGTGCAGCAGACCATCGATGCCGCCGAGGTCGACGAAGGCACCGTAGTCGGTGAGATTCTTGACGGTGCCGCGGACCACCGCGCCTTCCTGCAGGTTGTCCATGAGCGCGGAGCGCTCGGCGGAGAACTCCTGCTCCACCACGGCGCGGCGCGAGACCACGACGTTATTGCGCTTCTGATCGAGCTTGATCACCTTGAACTCGAGCGGCTTGCCCTCGAGGTAGGAGGTATCGCGCACCGGACGGACATCGACGAGTGAGCCCGGCAGGAACGCGCGCACGTTCTCGATCTCGACGGTGAAGCCCCCCTTGACGCGCCCGGTGATCACCCCGGTCACGATCTCGGACTTGTTGAAGGCCTCCTCGAGGCGGGTCCAGGTGCGCGCGCGCTTGGCCTTCTCGCGCGACAGACGCGTCTCGCCGGTGCCGTCCTCGACCGAGTCGAGTGCGACCTCCACCTGGTCGCCGGCCTTCACCTCCACTTCCCCGCGTTCGTTCTTGAACTGCTCGAGGGGAATGACGGCTTCGGACTTCAGGCCTACGTTGACGATGACGACGTCGCTGGTGACTTCGACGACGAGCCCGGTAAGGATCATCCCCGGGCGGATGCGCTGGTTGGCGAGACTCTGCTCAAAGAGCTGGGCAAAACTTTCTGTCATACCTTCACTGGTGCCACGCACGTGGCGTGTGTGCACTGGAAGCGCGTTCCGCTGCGCCCCAGGAAAAAATAACGGGCACCCGCATCCTGCGTGTGCCTTCTCCGGACTTCCTTACTCCCGTGCGTATCGCGACGAGCGGCCGTCAGGGCCACAAGCTCCGAGCGGCTCCCAGGTCCAGCACCCGCTGCACCACCGCCTCGACCGACAGTCCGGTCGAGTCAATGAGGTGAGCGTCGGGCGCCGCCTTCAGTGGGGCGACCTCACGGGTCTGATCCCTCAAATCCCGCTCGGCTATCTCGCGCGAAAGGGCGGGAAGGCTAACATCGGATCCCTTGTCTTTCAACTGCTTATGCCGCCGCAGGGCCCTTTCCTGGGGCGTAGCGGTGAGGAAGACTTTGAGTTCGGCTCCGGGGAATACCACGGTGCCCATATCGCGCCCGTCCGCCACCAGTCCGGGGGGTGCCGCGAAGGCCCGCTGGCGGGCGAGGAGCGCCTCGCGCACGGCCGGCCAGGCCGCCACCCGGGAGGCGCCTTGCCCGGCCTCCTCGGAGCGGATCCTCCCGGTCACGTCCCGGCCGCCGAGCGTCACACACTCGCTGCCATCGGGCGCGACGCTGAAGACCGCGTCCATGCGTCGCGCGAGCGCCGCGTGGGCGCCCTCATCGTCCGCGGCCGCTCCCGCATCGACTCCGGCGATCGCCACCAGGCGATAGAGAGCCCCGCTGTCGAGGAGGTGCCAACCCAGCTTGCGCGCGAGGGCACGACTGATGGTCCCCTTGCCCGAGCCGCTCGGGCCATCGATGGTGACGATCGGACAGGCCGGAGGTCCCCGCATCTGCAGAGTGTCCCTCAGAGCGCCTCAAGTCCCAAACCGGCGCGGCGCGCGCACTCCTCGAATCCGGGAAAGCTCGTCGCCACGTTCGCCACGTCGCGGATCTCGATCGGCGCACGAGCCTTGAGCGCCGCCACCGCGAAGGCCATGGCGATGCGGTGATCTCCGAAGCTCTCCACACACCCGCCGGAGAACTGCGGAGCTCCGACGATGCGCAGCCCATCGGGCAGGAGCTCATGCTCGACCCCCAGCACCCGCAATCCCGCCGCCATGGCGGCGAGCCGGTCGCTCTCCTTCACGCGCAGCTCGCCGGCGCCCCGCACCAGGGTCTCGCCGCTCGCGGCCGCGGCCGCAATGAAGAAGACCGGCAGCTCATCGATGGCGAGCGGCACCAGCGCCTCCGGCACCGTGATGCCCCGCAGCGGCGCCCGGCGAACCTCGAGGTCCGCGGCGGGCTCCGCGTTATGTCCGGTGCCACCGGGACGCGCGTGCACGCGGATGTCCGCGCCCATGAGCCGCAGCAGCTCGAGGAGCCCGGTGCGCGTCGGATTCACTCCGACGTTGCCGAGTGTCAGGGGGCGCTCGGCGGCGAGCGCCCCGGCGACGAGGAAGAATGCGGCCGAGGAGAAATCCGCGGGCACCGCCAGGCTCGTGGCGCGGAGCGGCTGCCCACCCTCGAGCCCGATCACCCCTGCGTGCTGCGAGAGCTCGACGCCGAAGGCGCGCAGCATCCGCTCGGTGTGGTCCCGCGAGGGCGCCGGCTCGGTGAGCTGCGTGGTGCCCCGCGCGGCGAGCGCCGCGAGCAGCAACGCGGATTTCACCTGCGCGCTCGCCACCGGCAGCGTATAGGTGATGCCCGTCAGGTGCGGGGTTCCATGAACCACGACCGGCGGCCTTCCCGACTGCGTGGTGATGGAAGCGCCCATGCGGCGCAACGGCTCCGCGACCCGCTCCATCGGACGCCGCATCAGCGAGGCATCGCCGATGAGCGTCGAGTCGAAGGGCTGCGGCGCGAGCAGGCCCATCATCAGGCGCATCGCGGTGCCGGCATTGCCCATGTCGAGCGCTTCCGTCGCCGCCCTCAGCCCGCGCGGCCCCCTGCCGTGCACCCGCACCTCGGTGTCTGCGGGCCGCTCGATGCGCACGCCGAGTGCCGCCAGCGCACGCGCCGTCGCGAGGCAGTCCTCGCCGGCGAGAAAGCCGCTGATGTGCGTCTCGCCCTGCGAGAGCGCGCCCAGCATCAGCGCGCGGTGAGAGATCGACTTGTCGCCGGGCACCGTGAGGCTTCCAGAGACGGTCCCGCCCGGGGCAACGCGCCAATGGCGCGGCGCCGCCGCGCTCACTGCACGGCCCGCGGATAGGAGCCGAGCACGCGGAACAGCGAGGCGCGCTTCTTCAGCGCGGCGAGTGCGCGGGCGACGTGCGCGTCCTCGGCGTGTCCCTCGAGATCCATGAAGAAGACGTAGTCCCACTTGCGGCGCCGCGAGGGCCGCGACTCGATGCGTGTCAGGCTCACCCGATGGCGCGCGAGCGGCTCGAGCAGCCGGTGGAGCGCACCCGGCGCGTCGGTGTGTCCGACCGACACCAGGAGAGTCGTACGGTCCTCGCCGCTCGGCGCGAAGAGCTTGCGCCCGAGGACCAGAAAGCGCGTGGTGTTATCGGCGCGGTCCTCGATCTCCGCGGCCAGCACCCGCAGCCCGTAGACCTCCGCGGCGGTCTCACCGGCGATGGCGGCGCTGCCCTTCTCGTCGCGCGCGCGGCGGGCGCCCTCCGCGTTGCTCGACACCGGCACCTGCTCGATGCCGGGGAGATGCTCCTCGAGCCACTGGCGGCACTGGGCGAGCGACTGCGGGTGCGAGCAGACGCGCACGATGCGCGACAGCTGGCCCATCATTCCCATGAGGTGGTGGCGGATGCGCAGCTCCACCTCGCCGCAGATCTTCAGCGGCGAGGTGAGGAAGCGGTCGAGGGTGTGATTGACCGTGCCCTCGGTGGAGTTCTCGATCGGCACCACGCCGAAATCGGCGCTCGCGGCCTCGACCTCGTGGAACACCTCGTCGATCGAGGCGAGCGGCAGCGCGCGCACCGAATGACCGAAGTGGTTGAGCACGGCGGACTGGGTGAAGGTGCCCTCGGGCCCGAGGAACGCGACCTTGAGCGGCTCCTGCTGCGCAAGGCACGCGGACATGATTTCGCGGAACAGCCGCAGCACTTCCGCATCGCGCAGCGGGCCGGCGTTGCGCGCCCGTGCCTGGCGCAGTACCTGCGCCTCGCGCTCAGGACGATAGAAGTCCACCGTGCGCCCGTCGCGGGTTTTGGAGATTCCGACCTGCTGAGCGAGCCGCGCGCGCTCATTCAGCAGCCGATGAATCTGCTCGTCCACCGAATCGATGCGGCCGCGCACGGCCTCGAGGTCCGCGCGCGGCGCGGCGGCGGGCGCCGCGGCCCCCCGGCGGCCGGAGGTGCCAGCGCCCTGCGCGCGCGCGCGGCGCGGGCGGCCGGGCGATGCGGGGGCGCGGCGTCGCTCTGCCATCGGTCAGAGAATGCGTGCCGCGAGCACGCCCTCGATGGCGCGGATCTGCGCGAGGAACGTCTCATTCACCGCCCCATCAGCGTCGATGAGGGTATAGGCGTACTCGCCGCGCGACTTGTTGAGCAGGTCCGCGATGTTGATGCCGTGGGTGGCGAGACAGGTGGAGATCTGCCCCACCATGTTGGGGACGTTGCGGTTGGCGACGCCGATGCGCGTGGTGTTCGGCAGCCGCGGCAGGAGGGTGTCCGGGTAGTTCACGCTGTTCCTGATGTTGCCGTTCTCGAGGAAATCGCGCACCTGCTCCGCCACCATGATCGCGCAATTCTCCTCCGCTTCGCCGGTGGACGCGCCGAGGTGCGGCAGCGTGATGACGCGCGGGTGCTCCTTGAGGGAGCGCTTCGGGAAATCGCACACGTAGGCGTGCAGCCGTCCGGCATCGAGCGCCGCCAGCACCGCCTGCTCCTCGACGATCGCCGCGCGGGCGAAATTGAGGATCGTGGCCCCCGGGCGCATGAGCGCGAGACGCGCGCCGTTCACGAGCGCGCGGGTCGCATCGTTGAGGGGCACGTGCACGGTGATGGCGTCGGAGCGTGCGAACAGGTCCTCGAGCGAAAGCGCCTGCTCGACGCTGGAGGAGAGCTGCCAGGCGCGCTGCACGGTGAGCTGCGGATCGTAGCCCAGCACCTGCATGCCGAGGGAAAGCGCGGAGTTGGCCACCTCGACACCGACCGCGCCGAGACCGACCACCCCGAGGGCGCGGCCCGGAAGCTCGAAGCCGACGAAGCGCTTCTTGCCGGCTTCGACCGCCGCCTCGATCGCGGCATCATCGCCCTCGAGAGCGCGGGCAAAGAGCCAGGCGGGGCCGATGTTGCGGGCCGCCAGGAACAGCCCCGCGAGCACCAGCTCCTTCACGGCATTGGCGTTGGCGCCCGGAGTGTTGAACACCGGGACACCCCGGCGACTCATCTCGGCGACCGGGATGTTGTTGACACCGACACCCGCACGGCCGATGGCGCGCACCCCGGCGGTGATCTGCCCGGGGCTGAGCTCCGCCGAGCGCACCAGGATCGCATCGGGATCGGCCACATCCGGCCCGACCTGGTAGCGCTCCGCAGGCAGGCGCGCCAGCCCGCGCGCGCTGATCTGGTTGACGGTGAGGATACGGAAAGGCATGCGGTCAGCCGTGGCGGCGGGCGAACTCCCGCATGAAGGCCACGAGCGCCTCGACTCCCGCGAGCGGCATGGCGTTGTAGAGACTCGCGCGCATCCCGCCCACCGAGCGGTGCCCGGCAAGATGGGCGAGGCCGGCGCCGCGCGCTTCGGCCAGGAATTTCTCATCGAGGCGCGGGTCAGCGAGCGTGAAGGGGATGTTCATCCACGAGCGGCTGGGCACCTCGACGGGATTGCGGTAGAAGCCGGAGCTGTCGATCGCCCCGTACAGCAGCTCCGCCTTGGCACGGTTGCGCGCGGCGATCGCCGTCAGGCCGCCCTGTGCCTTGAGCCAGCGCAGCACGAGGCCCGCGACGTACCACGCGAAGGTCGCGGGTGTGTTGAGCATCGAGCCCTCCGTTGCCATCGCGGCGTAGTCCCACACGGCAGGAGTACCGGGGCGCGCCTTGCCGATCAGGTCCTCGCGCACGATCACCACCACGAGCCCGGCGGGCCCGATATTTTTCTGCGCACCGGCGTAGATGAGCCCGTACTTCCCTACCTCGAGCGGTCGCGACAGCAGCGTCGAGGACATGTCCGCCACCAGCGGCACGCCCTCGCTTGCCGGTACGTAGGGAAACTCGACCCCGCCGATGGTCTCATTCGGGGTGTAGTGCAGATAGGCGGCGCCCGCCGTGCGCTGCAGTGCCCCGGGGTCAGGCACGGTGGTGTAGCTCGATGCGGCCTCGTCCGCCGCGACGTGCACGCGCGCGACGTAACGCTGGGCCTCGCGCAGCGCCCGCTGCGACCAGTGCCCGGTGTTGAGGTAATCGACGGTGGAGTCGGCGCGCGCGAGATTGAGGGGTACCGCGGCGAACTGTCCGCTCGCGCCGCCCTGCAGAAACAGCACCCGGTAGCCGGATGGAATCGCGAGGAGCTCGCGCAACAGCGCCTCGGAGTCGTGCGCGACTGCCATGAACTCCTTGCCGCGATGGCTCACCTCCATGATGGAGGTGCCGCTGCCATGCCAGTCGAGGAGCTCGTCGCGGACCTGCTCCAGTACCTCGACGGGCAGCGTGGCCGGGCCCGCAGCGAAGTTGAATACGCGCACCAGACCCGCCGGCTAGGTGTCGGCGGCCGGCGGGCTGGCGCCGGGTGCGGGCTCCGCAACCGACTCCTCGCCATCGCCGTCGAGACTCTCGATGCGCTCGATGCCCACCAGCCGCTCGCCTTCGCCGAGCCGGATCAGGCGGACACCCTGGGTATTGCGGCCCTGCACCGAGATCTCGTCCACGGTCGTGCGCACCAGCGTCCCGGTGGAGCTGATCAGCATGATCTCTTGCCCGGGCATCACCTGCAGGGCCGCCACGGTGAAGCCGTTGCGGTCGGAAGTCTGCAGCGCGATGACGCCCTGGCCGCCGCGGCCGTGGCAGGGAAACTCCGAGAGCGGCGTCAGCTTGCCGTAGCCCGCGGCAGACGCCGTGAGCACCCGCGGCGCGTCCTGCGCATCGGCGCCGGTGCTCTCGCCTGCCACGATGAGAGCGATCAGGTCCTGCCCGGCACCGAGCCGGATGCCGCGCACGCCCGCCGCCTCGCGGCCCATGGGGCGCACCTCAGCCTCGTGGAAACGGATGGCCTTGCCGCCACTCGATACCAGCATGATCTCGCGCTCGCCGTCGGTGAGCGCCACACCGACCAGCTGGTCGTTCGGCGCGAGATCGACGGCGATGATGCCGGTGGTGCGCGGACGGGAGAAGGCAGCGAGCGGGGTCTTCTTCACGGTGCCCGCACGCGTCGCCATGAACACGAAGTGCTGCTCGTCGTACTGCTTCACCGGCAGCAGCGCGTTGATCTTCTCGCCTTCCTCGAGCGGCAGCAGGTTCACCATCGGCTTGCCGCGTGCGCCGCGGCCGGCCTGCGGCAGCTCGTACACCTTGAGCCAGTACACCTGGCCGCGGTTGGAGAAGCACAGCACGGTGTCGTGCGTGTGCGCGACGAACAGCTTCTCGACGAAATCCTCGTCCTTCACCGCGGTCGCGGTCTTGCCGCGCCCGCCGCGCCGCTGCGTCTGGTACTCGGTCAGGGGCTGGCTCTTGGCATAGCCGGCGTGCGACAGCGTCACCACGACGTCCTGCGGCTCGATCAGGTCCTCGGTGGTGAGATCGAGGTGATCGCGGTTGATCTCCGTGCGGCGCGCGTCGCCATAGCTGTCGCGCACCTCGATGAGCTCCGCGCGCACCACCTGCGTGAGGCGCTCCGGGCGGCCGAGGATGTCGCTGAGATCGGCGATGCTCGCGAGCAGCTCGCGGTACTCGGCGATGATCTTGTCCTGCTCGAGAGCAGTGAGCCGGTGCAGGCGCATGTCGAGAATGGCCTGGGCCTGCGCCTCCGACAGCCGGTAACTGCCACCGTGCAGCCCCGATTCCGCGGTGAGGCCCGGCGGGCGCGTGGAGATGGTGCCGGCGCGCGCCAGCAGCTCGGTCACCGCCCCGGGTGCCCAGGCGCGCGCCTGCAGGGCGCTGCGCGCCTCCGCCGGCGAGGCCGCGGCCCTGATGAGCGCGATCACCGCGTCGATGTTGGCGAGCGCCACCGCGAGCCCCTCGAGGATGTGGGCGCGCTCGCGCGCCTTGGCGAGCTCGTAGATGCTGCGTCGTGTGACCACCTCGCGCCGATGCCGGATGAAAGCCTCCAGCATCTCCTTCAGCGACATCAGCTTCGGCTGCCCGTCCTGCAGCGCCACCATGTTGATGCCGAACACGGTCTCCATGGGAGTGTGCGCGTACAGGTTATTGAGCACGATCTCGCTCACCTCGCCGCGCTTGAGCTCGATGACGATGCGCATGCCGTCCTTGTCGGACTCGTCGCGCAGCCCGTCGGCGGCTATCCCATCGAGCTGCTTCTCGCGCACCAGCTCGGCGATGCGCTCGATCAGCCGTGCCTTGTTCACCTGGTAGGGCAGCTCGGTGACCACGATCGCCTGGCGGTCGCCGCGGCCGACCTCCTCGATCAGCACGCGCGCGCGCACCGACAGCCGCCCGCGCCCGGTGCGATAGGCGGTGGCGATCTCCTGGGCGCCGTTGATGATGCCGCCGGTCGGGAAGTCGGGGCCGGGTATGTGCTGCATCAGCGCGGCGAGCGGCAGGGTCGGGTCATCGAGCAGCGCGACGCAGGCGTTCACGGTCTCGGTGAGGTTGTGCGGCGGGATGTTGGTGGCCATGCCGACCGCGATCCCGGTCTGTCCGTTCACCAGCAGGTTCGGGATGCGCGTCGGCAGCACCGTCGGCTCGGTCTCGGACTCGTCGTAGTTCGGGTTGAAATCGACCGTTTCCTTGTCGATGTCCGCGAGCAGCTCGTGCGCCAGGCGCGCCATGCGCACCTCGGTGTAACGCATCGCCGCGGGCGGATCGCCATCCACCGAGCCGAAGTTCCCCTGGCCGTCGACCAGCAGGTAGCGCATGGAAAAGGGCTGCGCGAGGCGCACGATGGTGTCGTACACGGCGCTCTCGCCGTGCGGGTGGTACTTGCCGATGACGTCCCCGACGACGCGCGCCGATTTCTTGTAGGCGCGGTTCCAGTCGTTGCCGAGCTCGCGCATGGCATACAGCACGCGGCGATGCACCGGCTTGAGCCCGTCGCGGACGTCCGGCAGGGCACGTCCGACGATCACGCTCATCGCATAGTCGAGGTAGGACTGCCGCATCTCCCCTTCGAGAGTGACCGGCACGATTTCGCGGGCGATTTCGGGCATCAAAAAGGACTTAATTGGCGCCGGGTGAGGCGCGCAAACAAAGGAGAAATTCTACCATGAACCGGAGCTGCGGCGGCCGGTCGAGACCGGCCACACCGTTGGTGATAGCGCTAGGTGCCCGGAGCGCGGTAGGCGAGCCTCTTATCGAGTGCGCGATCGATCTCCTCGGTGCCGAGCAGCGCGGTCGTCTTCACGCGCACCAGTCCGCTCGCCGATGCCGCCAGCGACAGCGCCGCGACGCTCACCGCATCGGGCACCTCCACGATCGCGACCACATCGCTCTCGCCCATCGAGAAATAGAACACCTCGACCCGGCCCTCGAGGCTCTCCACCGCCTTGACGACGGCCTGACGCCGTCCGGATGCCCTGTCCTTGTGCAGACCGCGCAGACCCTCGGCGGTGTAGGCCGCTTCGATGAGGTACTTCGGCATGACGCCCTCCGGCGCGCAGGGTCCCGCTGCGCGCAGCGATTGTACGCCCGATATACTCACCGGCCATGTCAGGCACAGGCGATGCAGCGTTTCTGATCGAGCCGCGCTGGCTGCTGCCATTCGCCACCGGCAGCCCGGTGCTCGGGAGCCACGCCGTCAGCGTGAGCGGCGGGCGCATCCAGGCCGTAGGCCCCGTCGCCGAGATGCGCCAGCGATACCCGGCGGCGGCGCGCGTCGTGCGCGGGCACCACGCGCTGCTTCCGGGGCTCGTCGCCGCGCATACCAACGCCTGTCACACGCTGCTGCGCGGCATCCCGCTGCGCGGCCCGCGGGCGCGCTGGCTGCGCGAGACCCTGGCACCCATCGAGCGCCGCGCGCTGAGTGCCGACCTGGTGCGTGATGGCACCCGGCTCGGGGTGGCCGAGATGCTCCGCGCCGGCATCACCTGTTATGCGGACGACAGCCCGCTGCCGGCCGAAGCCGCGCGGGTGGCGGCCGCCTCGCAGGTGCGCGCGCTCATCGGCCTGCCGGTGAGCGACGGGGCAGATGCGTGGGCCGAGGACACCAACGCGCACTTCGCGAGCGCCGAGGCTCTCTGGGACGAGTACCGGAGCGATGCGCGCATCGGACTGTACTTCGCACCGAAGCCGGCGCGCGGACTGAGCGATACCACATTGACCCGGCTGCGCCGGCTGGCGGATGAGCTCGATGCGCGCGTCGTCGTGCACCTCGATGAGCTCGGCGATTCGCCCGAGGGTGCGGGCGGCATTGCGGACGGCGCCGCCTGGCCGCGCCAGAGCGCAGCTCACCGGCGCCTCGCGCACCTGCATCAGCTCGGGCTTCTGCGCCCGGGCTTCGCGGCGATCGGCGCGCTCGCTTGTCACGCCGAAGACGCGCAGCTGCTCTCGCGCCACGGCGCAGCGCTCATCGCCTGCCCGCAGGCCGAGCTGCGCCTGCTGCGCGGAGCGCACGCCCTGCCCTTGAGCCGTCCCGCCGCGCTCGGTACCGACACTCCTGCAGCCGCGGGCGCGCTCGATGTGCTCGCGGAAGCGCGCAGCGCGGCGCTGCTCCTTGGACTTGCGCCGCTGGAAGCGCTGCGTCTCGCAACGCTCGGTGGCGCGACGACGCTCGGGGTCGCCGCCGAGACCGGCTCGATCGAGCCGGGTAAGTCCGCCGACCTCACCTGCATCGACCTCGACGCTGCCGGCTGCCGCCCGGTCACCGACGTCGCGGCCACGATCCTCTTCGGGGCGACGCGCGCGCAGGTGAGCGATGTGTGGAGCGCGGGCCGTGCGGTGGTGAGCGAGGCGCGGCTGCGGCTCTTCGATGAGTCGGAGCTGGCAGCCCTCGCCGCGCGCTGGGCGGAGCGCCTCGCGCTCGAGGCGGCGGCATGAGCACTACCCCCTCCGCCGGGCAAGGTGCCCTGGGAAACGCCGACCGCGCGGAGCTCGCGCGGTTCGACGCGCTCGCGGCGCGCTTCTGGGACAGCCACGGGGACTTTCGTCCGCTGCACATGCTGAACCCGGTGCGCCTCGGCTTCATCACCGCGCGCACCACGCTTAGCGGGCGGCCGGTGCTCGATGTCGGCTGCGGCGGAGGACTCCTGTCGGAGTCGCTGGCGCGTGCCGGGGCGGAGGTGACGGGCATCGACCTGGCGCGCGGCATGATCGAGGTGGCGCGGCTGCACGCGGTCGAGAGCGGACTTGCCATCGATTACCGCATGGCGGCGGCCGAGGAGCTGGCGCGCGAGCGGCCGGGGCATTTCACGGTGATCACGTGCATGGAGATGCTCGAGCACGTGCCGGATCCCGCCGCCATGATCGGGACGCTCGTGCGGCTGCTGGCCCCGGGCGGCGACCTGTTCGTCTCGAC
The DNA here is from genome assembly GCA_019235245.1 of Gammaproteobacteria bacterium. Classification (GTDB taxonomy): domain Bacteria; phylum Pseudomonadota; class Gammaproteobacteria; order Steroidobacterales; family Steroidobacteraceae; genus 13-2-20CM-66-19. Next base: position 1,827 of record JAFAKO010000063.1, on the reverse strand, counting down.
GCTCAACCGAAATCTCAAGTCCTTCCTGCTGGCGATCGTCGGCGCCGAGTACCTGCTGCGCCTCATTCCGGCCGGAACGCACGAATACGAGCGGCTCATCCGGCCGGCGGAGCTCGCCCGCTGGGCACGCGCGGCGGGGCTCACGCTGGTGGAGCTCGCGGGCATCGCCTTCAATCCGCTGACGGGCCAGGTCGCCTTGAGCGCCGATGTCTCCGTGAACTACCTGGCGCACCTGCGGCTGTGAGCACGGGCCTCATTCTTCTCTGCACCGTGGCGGGCCTCATCACCGGCGTGCTGTTCGGCGCGCTCCTCACGCAGCTGCGCGGTGCACGCCGCATCGAGGCGCTGCGCGTCGAGCTCGCCGCGTCACAGGCGCGGCTCGAGGCGAGCACGCTGCAGGAAGCGGACCGGCTGAGCCTGCTCGAGCAGTCGGAGACGCGCCTGCGCGCGGCATTCGACTCCCTCGCCGGCGAGACGCTGCGCGCGAACAGCGAGCTGTTCCTGCGTCTCGCGCGTGAAGCCCTCGGCCGCGACCAGGTCGTGGCTCAAGGAGCCCTCAAGGAGCGCGAGCTCGCCATCGCGCAGCTCATCGAGCCGCTGCGCGTTGCGCTCGAGCGCACCGAGGCACAGGTGCAGGCGCTCGAGCGCGAGCGGCGCGATGCCTTCAGCGCGCTGCGCACACAGATCGAGGGCCTCGCCGGCAGCCAGGTGCAGCTGCAGCGCGAGACGCGCAACCTCGTCACGGCGCTGCGCCGCCCGGAGGTGCGCGGGCGCTGGGGCGAGCTGACGCTCCGCCGGCTGGTGGAGCTCGCCGGGCTCAGCGAGCACTGCGACTTCACCGAGCAACTGCAGCTGGTCGGCGAACAAGGTGCGCTGCGCCCGGATCTCGTGGTGCACATGCCCGAGGCGCGCGAGCTGGTGGTCGACGCCAAGACGCCGCTCGATGGCTACCTCGCGGCGCTCGAGGCGCCGACCGATGAGGAGCGTGCGCAGGCATTGCGCCGCCACGCGCAACAGGTCGAGACACGCGTGCGCGAGCTTGCCTCCAAGAGCTACTGGTCGCAATTCGGGGGTAGCCCCGAATTCGCGGTGCTGTTCCTGCCGGGTGATCAGTTTCTGTCCGCCGCGCTCGCGGAGCGGCCCGATCTTCTCGACACCGCCCTCTCCCAGAGCGTCATCATCGCGACTCCCTCGACGCTGATCGCTCTGCTCAAGGCGGTCGCGTACGGCTGGCGGCAATCGGCGGTGGCGCAGAACGCCGCGCAGATCCGCGACCTCGGCCAGGAGCTCTATCGAAGGCTCAGCACGTTCAACGGACACTTGGGGCGGATGGGGCAACGGCTCGCCACGGCGGTCGAGGCTTACAACGCCGCGGTGGGCTCGCTCGAGCGTGGCGTCCTGCCCCAGGCGCGCCGCTTCGGCGAGCTCGGCGTGACCGCCGATGCACCGCTCGCGGGGCTGGAGCCGATCGATCAGCTGGCGCGCAACAGCTCCCCTGCCCCGGACGGCGCGACATCCGACGATGCAGCCGCCTGAGTTGTCGCCGCCGCGCCGTCTCGCCTGGCTGTACTCCTCGGCGCCGCAGCGTCGTGCGCTCGCGGCGCTCAGCGCGGTGGAGCGCGAGATCGCCGGGAGCCTGCGGCCCAACCTCGATCACGAGGTGGCGCATGCCCGTCTCGACTGGTGGCGCGAAGAGTGCGAGCGCACCGCGCGCGGCCTGCCGCGCCATCCCCTCACCCGCGAGCTCGGCGCTGTTTTCGCGGACGCCGCGGGTTTTGAGCCGCTCGGAGCTCTCGTGGGTCTCGTGGATACGGTGGCCTGGGACCT
>JAFAKO010000024.1 GCA_019235245.1 Gammaproteobacteria bacterium | reverse complement strand
TGGCGCTGCTGGTTGCCGGGGTCACACTGCTGGGCGCGCATGTATACGACGATCGGCGCGCCTGGGGCGAGCAACTGCGCAGCACCGGCAACATCCTCGCGATTGCAATCGCGCCGGCGTTGTCCTTCGACGACCGCAAGAGTGCGGCGCGTAACCTCGCAGCCGTCGCATCCCTCCCCCACGTACGCTCGGCCTCCCTTTACGATGCCACCGGTCGGCTGTACGCAGCCTTCACTGCCCGCGGAGCCGCCACGCCGCCCGCTCACCTGGCGGCCGCGCAGTCCGGTCTGCATTTTTCCGGCGGCGAAGCGTGGCTGCTGCAGCCGGTGATGCAGGCGGACGAGCAGATCGGCACTGTGGTGCTGCGTGCCCACTACGATCTGTCCGGGCCGGTCCTCACCTACGCGGGTGTATTGGGTGCGGTCACCTTGCTCGGGCTTCTCGCCGCGCTGTTCGCCGCCGCGCGGCTGCATCGGGTGATCACCGTACCGATGAGCTCCATCACCGACGTGGCCCGGCAGATCGTTCAGGGCCATCCGTTCTCGCTGCGCGCGCGCAAGACGACGCAGGACGAGTTCGGCCTGGTAGTCGACGCGTTCAACAACATGCTCGCCGGGATGCAGCGGCGCACCGAGGCGCTCGAGGAGTCCAACGCAGCGCTGCAGCATGCCGCGGTCGAGCGGCAGGCCGCCGAGCAGGCCTTGCGCGATAGCGAGCGGCTGTATCGCGCGATCGGCGAAACCATCAACTACGGCGTCTGGGTGTGCAGTGCCGCGGGCCGCAACTCGTACGCGAGCGAAAGCTTCCTGTCATTGGTGGGATTGACGCTCGCGGAGTATTGCGATCCGGATTGGGTGCAGATTCTACATCCGGAGGATCGCGCCGGAGTCCTCGCTGCCTGGCGCGAGTGCGTGCGCACCGGCAACAATTACTATCACGAGCATCGCATCCGGGCAGCCGACGGAACCTACCGTCCGATCCTCGCGCACGGCTTACCCATAAGAAACGACGAAGGCGCGGTAGAGCGCTGGGCGGGCATCCATCTCGACGTGAGCCGTCTCAAGCAGACCGAGCAGGCACTGCGCGAAGCCGACCGGCGCAAGGATGAATTCCTCGCAACTCTGGCGCATGAGTTGCGCAACCCGCTGGCCCCGATCCGCAACGCGGTATTCATTCTCAACTCCCGCAACGCGACCTCGGCGCACGCGCAGCGGGCGCGCGAGCTGATCGAGCGCCAGGTTCGCCACATGTCGCTGCTGCTCGATGACCTGTTGGACGTGGCGCGGGTGACGCATGGGCAATTCTCGCTGAAGCGCGAGCCAGTGGCGCTCAAGGCGATTTTCGATAATGCCGTGGAGACGGCCCGCCCGCTGCTCGAGGCCAAGAAGCACGACTTCAGCGTCCGCCTGCCGCCTTCTGCGGTGATACTCGATGTCGACCCCCTGCGCCTCGCGCAGGCGATCGCGAACCTCCTTACCAACGCCGCCAAGTACACGGACCCGGGCGGACACATTCAACTGCAGGCCGAGTTAGGCGATTCCGACCTGTCGATCAGCGTCACGGACGACGGTGTCGGGCTTGCCCCGGACTCGATCCGGCGCCTGTTCCAGATCTTCTCGCAGGTCGATTCCTCGCTCGAGCGCTCACAAGGCGGCCTCGGCATCGGCCTCGCCCTGGTCAAGGGCTTGGTGGAGTTACATGGCGGGGAGGTCGCGGCCTACAGCGGCGGCATCGGCCATGGCAGCAGGTTCGTGGTGCGTTTGCCGCAGGCACTGATCCGCCGGGAGACTCCGCCCGGTGTCACGCGGGAGCAGGCGGTGGGGGAATCTCTCGGTACAGGCGCCGGCCGTCGCGGGCAGGTGCTCGTCGTGGACGACAATCGAGATGCCGTGGAAACGCTCTCGATCGCGCTCGAGCTCGCAGGCTACCGGGTGCTCGCGGCCTGCAGCGGCAGCGAGGCGCTGGAGCTCGCCCGGCATCACCGTCCTCAGGCCATCGTCCTCGACATCGGGATGCCCGGCATGAGCGGCTACGAGACTCTTCGCCGGCTGCGCCGCGAGGCTTGGGGCGGCGAGGTATTTGCCATTGCGCTCACGGGGTGGGGTCAAGAGCGCGACCAGGCGACGGCCCTCGAGGCTGGTTTCGATTATCACTTCACCAAGCCCGTCGCCCTCGATGCGCTGCTCACGCTGCTGCATCAGATCTTCTGCGATGCGGACTCTCGATCTGACACGCTGGTGCGCGTCCCTGCCAAGGCCTGAACCGAAGCGAAAGCGCACGCGCGATGCCAGGGTGCCGGCTCCGAGGAGGCGCGGCCGCGTAGCCCGATTCCTACAACCGCCCAAGGCGGTTTCCTACGGCGGCCGCGCCCTATACTCGAGCCGAGTCTCGTCGGCAGGGAACGGGGTCCCATGTGCTCCGCGGTTCGTGAGTGGGCTGCATGCGGCGTTCATCGCGGCCGCCTCCCCGCCGTTGGCGGAGCTCAAAGGCGATGAGAGGATCGCGCCGCCC
>JAFAKO010000011.1 GCA_019235245.1 Gammaproteobacteria bacterium | reverse complement strand
CTCCCCCCCACAGCGCCCAGGACGCGCTCGGCCGCATTGCGAGCCGCCAGCCCGGGACGAGCGTGCTGCTGCGTGGCATGCGCGCCGGGCGGGTATTCGAGGTGCGGGCGCAGGTCGGGGAGCGTCCCCGCAGCGGCTGAGGCACGAGGCCCGAAAGGAATCGCCATGACGACACTCACGACCCGCCGGTTCAGCTCCCGCGCCGCGCTCGATGCGGCGCTCGAGGAACGCCTGCGGCAGGCCATCGCCACCGCCGGGCCGAGCGCCATCATGCTCTCGGGCGGCACCACGCCGCTGCCCGCCTACCGGGCCCTCGGCGCAGGTCCGCTGCCGCACGATGAGCGGCTGCACGTCCTCTTCAGCGACGAGCGCTACGTGCCGCGCGATTCCGCAGCGAGCAACTACCACCAGACGCGGCCGCTCCTCGATCCGCTCGCGCTCGCGCCCGAGAGGCTCCTGCGGGTGCGCACCGAGCTGCCACTCGAGCAGGCAGCGGCGGAGTACGAGCGCGCGCTCGACGCGCTGTTCGCCGCCGGGGTGCGCATCACCCTCGGACTCCTCGGTCTCGGTGCCGACGGTCACACCGCATCGCTGTTCTCCGCGGCCGACATCGCCCGGGCGATGGGCCACCGCGCGATCGCCGTGAGCCGTCCGGATGGCATGTCCGCCGTCAGCGTTACGCCGGAAGTGATTGCCCGCGTGGAGGCACCGTTGTTCGTGGTTGCCGGTCCCGGCAAGCACGCCGCCATCGCGGCGTTCGAGGCGGCGGATCCCCGCGTCACCGCGTGGCGCGCGGTGCAGGGATGCGCCCGCGTCGAGCTGTGGGTGCACGAGCAGGGATGAGACCGGTGACGTATCCTCAATCGATGCCCATGTTAGAAGCGCTGGTCCGCGAGGCCGACAGCCTGCGGCTCGCGGGACGGGATAGCGAGGCCGAAGCGGCGTACCTGCGCCTGCTGTCGCGCTGGCCGGCGCTGCCGGATTCCTGGTTCAACCTCGGGGTGGTGCAGCGGCGCATCGGCCGCTTCGAGGCCGCGCTCGACTCCTATCAGCAGGCCCTCACGCGCGGAATCCGGCGACCCGAAGAGGTGCATCTCAACCGGGCCTTCGTCTACTCCGAGTGCCTGCGCCAGGACGAGGCGGCGGCGCGCGAGTTGAACGAGGCTCTGCGGTTGAGCCCCGCATACGTTCCGGCATTGCTGAACCTCGCGAAGCTGCACGAGGACCGCGGCGAGCGCGAGCCTGCCGCGGCACTCTACGAGCGGGCGCTGGTGGCGGAGCCGCGCTCCGGTCTGCCACTGGCGCGCCTCGCCAATCTCCTGCCACGCGGGGCGCAGGACGAGGCCCTCATCGAGCGTCTGCGCGCCGCAATCTCGCGCCCCGAGACATCGGTCGCCGAACGTGCCGAGCTCGGGTTCGCCCTGGGCCGTGCTCTCGATGGCCGCGCCGAATACCGCGCGGCGTTCGCCGCGTACCTGGCCGCGAACCGCGACAGCCGCGCGACCGCCCCGCCGGCGATCGCGCCCTACGACCGCGCCGCCCAGGAGCGCGTGACCGGGCAGCTGCTGCGCGCGCCTCTGCCACCTCCCCTGCCGGGCCGCAGCGTCGAGGCGCCCCGGCCGCGGCCGATCTTCATATGCGGCATGTTCCGCTCCGGCTCGACACTTGCCGAGCAGCTGATTGCCGGCGCTCCCGGGGTGGAGCCGGGTGGCGAGCTCAATGTGCTGCCCGCCCTGATCGGCCGGGCGCTGCAGCCCTTCCCGGAGGCGCTCGCGACCGCATCACAGGCTCTGCTCGGGGGCCTGGCGGACGAATACCGCCAGTGGATCGCCCGGGCATTTCCCGGCGCCGCTTACGTGACCGACAAGCGGCCGGACAATTTCTTCTTCATCGGACTCATCAAGACCCTGTTCCCGGATGCGCTGGTGGTGCACACCACGCGCGACCCGCTCGACACCTGCCTGTCGGTATTTTTCCTGCACCTCGACCACCAGATGAGCTACGCGCTCGATCTCATGGATACGGGGCACTTCTATCGCCAGTACCGCAGGCTGATGGCGCACTGGAAGAAGCTCTACGGAAGCGCGATCGTCGATTTCGATTACGACGCCTTCGTGCGCGACCCGGAGCCCACCGCCGCGGCGCTTTTTGCAGCGCTGGGGCTGCCCTGGGATCCGCAACTCCTCGATTTTCCCCGCTCGAGCCGCGCCGTCAGGACCGCGAGCGCCTGGCAGGTGCGCGAGCCGCTCTATCGCGATTCCTCCGGCCGGGCGCGTCACTACGGCCCGGAGCTCGCGCCGCTGCGTGAGTATCTGGCGGACCTGCTGCCGGCGCGGCCGGATGAGGGCGGCTCATGAGCACGGCGAGCGTCGATGTGGTGCCGATTTTCGCGACCCCGTTCGGTGTGGTCACGCTGCCGGAAGCGCCACAGCTCAATTCCGCGCTGCAGGTACTGTTCACGGCCCGCGCCGCGGAGCGGCGCGATGCGCGCGGCGCGGTCGGCACGCGCGTCTTCTCGAGCCGCGACGATCTCGGCGAATGGCCGGATGAGCCCGTCCGCAGCCTGATCGGGGAGATGCTGCGCGGTGTCAGCTCCGTGGCCGCAGCCACCAGCGATCTCGACAGCGCGCAGTTCGCCGCTCTGCGCATCCAGGTGCGCGCCTGGTTCACCGTGGTGAGCGCTGACGGCTGCGTGCCCTCCACGAGCTACCCCAACACCTCCTGGATGGCCATCTACTGCGTAGCGGCGCCGCCGCCTGCAGCGGAGCGCTTCGACAGCGGCGTGCTGCGCATGCACGAGTCGAGGCTCGGCAACATGTTCCAGGACCCGGCCAGCACGGCCGCCCGCATCCCGTACCGCGCCGGGCATTACATGTGGCGGCCGGTCGCGGGCCAGATGGCGGTTTTCCCCGGCTCGATCACCCACGAGATCGCGCTGCTGCGCTCGAGCGCAGCGCTGGTGCTGGTGAACGCCCGCGTGCGGTTCGTCGGCAGCGGGGACTCGTGGATGCCGCCATGGTGAGCCCGACACTCCGGCCGGCGTTTGCGGTGCCCCTCGGACAGGCCCGGCTCACGCCCTGCGAGCGCCTGAATGGAGAGCTCGAGGAGCTTTTTCTCGCGCGCGAGACGCCCGAGCATCGCAACCCCATGCCGAGCCACACGCCGCAGGCGGAGATGTTCGAGAGCCGGTTCAATCTGTTTCGATGGACGGAGCCCTGCGTGCAGGAGCTGCGGCGGTTCATGCTCGACACCGTCGCGCAGACCGTGCTGCTCGCGACATCGATCTCAGGCGCGGAGCTCGCGCAGCTCAGATTCCACAACCACACCTGGTTCCACGTCACCCGGAACGCGGGCTCCTTCGTCTGCCATAACCACCCGATGGCCTCCTGGTCGGCGGTTTACTGCGTGCGTGCCGGTCAGCGAGCCCCCGAGGAGCCCGGCAGCGGGCTGCTGCGACTCTTCGACCCGCGCATGGCCGCGGGCGCCTACCGCGATCCGGCCAATGCCCGGCTGCGCCCGGAATTCGGGCTTCGCACGTTGGATATGTACCTGGAGGAAGGGCAGATCATCGTGTTCCCCTCCTACATCTTCCACGAGGTCACGCCGTTTTACGGCCCGGACACGCGCATCACGGTGGCGACCAACTGCTGGTTCGCGTGATGCTGCGGCGCAATATTAGAATCAGTCCTGTGTTGCATTTTTGACACAGCCACCCGTTCCCCTGCGCTGAGCTGAGCAATTCACCGCGACGAGCCGTTGCATTCTTTGCATGCTCGATATGTCGCGTGTAGTATTTCTGCCAACGCTTCGGACTCGTGTCTCGTTTTCACAAACTCACTATCCCATCGACGACTGTGCTGAGTGGATGCGAATGAAAAGCACTCGTCGAATGCGAACAACGCGTATTCACTTTGGGGAGTTCTCTGAATGACTAATTCCAGTCGTGCCCTCCGGCAGGCCGTCCGCCTCGCTCTCGCCACAGCTGCCGCCTCTGCAGCTCCGCTCGCGCTGGCGCAGACGGCTCCCGCCGAGCAAGCTGCCCCGGCAGTCCAGGAGGTCGTGGTAACAGGCTCGCGCCTGCTGCAGCAACCCAACGACATCTCGGTCAGTCCCATCACCAGCGTATCCCAGGAGGATATCCAGAAGACCGGACTCGTCCGGACCGAGGACATCCTCGAGATGCTGCCGCAGATCGGTGCCGAGCAGAACTCGGGAACCTCGATCTCCGCCTCCGGCACCGCGACCGTCAGCCTGCGCAACCTCGGCTCGCAGCGCACCCTGGTGCTGGTCAACAACCGCCGCATGAACCCGGGCTCGGCCGGCGGCTTCACCGGTAATGCCAACGCCGCCGACATCAACGAGATTCCGGCGGGCCTCATCGAGCGGGTCGACATCCTGACGGGTGGCGCCTCGGCGGTGTACGGCGCGGATGCCGTGGCGGGCGTGGTGAACTTCGTCATGAACACCCACTACCAGGGTGTCAAGATCGACGGCAGCTACGGCTACAACAACCACTCGAACGACAACTCCACGTATCTCGGGTACCTGGATGCCGCTGGCATTCAGCACCCGCCCAGCACGGTCAACACCGGCCAGAACCGCAACATCGACTTCGTCGCCGGCTCGAACTTCGCCGACGGCAAGGGCAATGCCACGGTCTACGCGACCTACCTGCACAGCTCGCCCGCGGTCGGCTACCAGTTCGACCACGCAGGCTGCACGCTGAACGGCGGTGCCACGCCCTCCAGCACCATCCACTGCGGTGGCTCGGGCACGAGCGCGCACGGCCAGTGGCTGATGATCGGCAAGAAGGGCGGCGTGTCGACGACCGTCGCCGACAACACCATCAACCAGGCGCCCGGTGGCGGGATGATCCCGTACGTCGATGCACGCGACGCCTACAACTACGGCGCGCTCAGCTACTTCCAGCGCGGCGCCGACCGTTACACCGCCGGTGCCTTCTTCCACTACGATCTCAACCAGCACGCGACGGTGTACACCGAGACGATGTGGTCGCGGAACACCTCCACCGCTCAGTACGGCCCGAGCGGCTCGTTCTTCCAGCTGGTGAACCTCGGTTGTCCCGGTATCGCCGGCGCCGTCCCCGGAAACACCGACCCGTACATCGCCTCGACCCCGGGCGCGACGGCAGCACTGTGCTCGCCCGCTCTCGTCGCGGAGAACCAGGCAGTCTACGGCGGCACCGGCAACCAGATCTCCGTGTACCTCGCGCGGCGCAGCGTCGAGAGCGGCGGCCGCAAGGACAACTACTACGCCGACTCGATCAAGCAGGACATCGGCGTCAAGGGTGAGATCAACGATGCGTGGTCGTACGACGTGTACGGACAGTTCGGCATCTCCACGCTGGACGATATCGAGGGGGATTTCCTCTCGACGCAGAACATCACCAATGCCCTGCAGGCGGTGACCGGCCCCGGCGGGCAACCGGTCTGCGCCTCGGGCGGAGCCTGCGTGCCGTGGAACGTGTGGCAGCCGCTCAGCGCGAATGCGGTCACTCCGGCCCAGCTCGCGTACCTGGAGATTCCGGCGTCATTCAACACCAACACGACCGAGTACATCACCGACGCGCTGCTCACCGGCGATCTCGGCAAGTACGGCCTGACGCTGCCGACCGCCAAGGACGGACTGACCATAGCGTTCGGCACGCAGTACCGCTCCGAGAGCTTCGTCTACTCGCCGGACTACGTGTTCCAGCAAGGACTGCAGGCCGGCGGCTCGCCCTCGCATCCGATTAACGGTTACTTCCACGTCTGGGAGGGATATACCGAGGCGCGCCTGCCGATCGCCGACGACAAGCCGGGTGCCTACCGGCTGTCGCTCGATGCCGGCTATCGCTACTCGAGCTATACCCTCGGGTTCAACACCAACACCTACAAGGTCGGTCTCGAGTGGGCGCCGATACCGGACGTGCGCCTCCGCGGCGGCTACAACCGCGCGGTGCGCGTGCCGAACATCGACGAGCTCTATTCACCGGCAGCGGTGGGCGCCGGTGGTACCTCCGATCCCTGCTGGGGACCGGCCCCGGTGCTGACCCAGGCGGAATGCGCCCTGACGGGCGTGCCCAACGGCCGCTATGGCCACCTCGCCGTGAACTCGGCGGCACAGATCAACACGTCCTTCGCCGGCACCCCGACGCTCACACCCGAGAAGGCCGACACCTACACCCTGGGTGTGGTCTTCCAACCGAGCTTCGTGCCGAACCTGGTGCTGTCGGTCGATGCCTTCAACATCAAGA
>JAFAKO010000169.1 GCA_019235245.1 Gammaproteobacteria bacterium | reverse complement strand
GGCGCACACGCGCATGCGCGAGCTGTTTCGCGGCTGCATGCGCGAGCGCACGCTGTACGTGATCCCCTACTGCATGGGACCGCTCGACTCTCCGTCCTCGCGCTGCGGCGTGGAGATCACCGACAGCCCGTACGTGGTCCTCAACATGCTGATCATGACGCGCGCGGGACGCGCGGCGCTCGAGCGCATCGCGCGCGAAGGCAAGTTCGTGCGCGGGCTGCATTCGATCGGTGAGCTCGACCCGGAGCGCCGTTTCATCATGCATTTCCCCGAGGAGCTCTCGATCGAGAGCTACGGCTCCGGGTATGGCGGCAACGCGCTGCTCGGCAAGAAATGCCACGCGCTGCGTATCGCCAGCTGGCAGGCGCGGAGTGAGGGCTGGCTCGCGGAGCACATGCTGATCGTCGGCCTGCAGAATCCGCGCGGCGAGACTCACTACCTGGCGTGTGCGTTCCCCTCCGCCTGCGGCAAGACCAACCTCGCGATGCTGATCCCACCGGCCTCGATGCCAGGCTGGCGCGTGTTCACCGTCGGCGATGACATCGCCTGGCTCACTCCCGGAGCCGACGGGCGGCTGTGGGCCATCAATCCCGAGTCCGGCTACTTCGGCGTCGTGCCCGGCACCAACCCGCAGACCAACCGCAACGCGTACGAGATGATCCGACGCGACACCCTGTTCACCAATGTCGCGCTCACGGCGGACAACCAGCCGTGGTGGGAGGGACTGCCGAGCGGCGTGCCGGTGGTCGACTGGCAGGGGCGGCCGTACGACCCCGCCCGTGGCCCCGCGGCGCATCCCAACTCGCGTTTCACCGTGGCGGCACGGCGCAACCCGAGCTACTCCCCGCATGCCGAGGATGCGCGCGGCGTGCCGATTTCCGCGCTGGTGTTCGGGGGACGTCGGCGCGAGGTCGCGCCACTGGTGTACGAGGCGCGCGACTGGCAGCACGGGGTGCTGGTCGGCGCCTCGCTGGCTTCGGAAACCACGGCCGCGGCGGTCGGACAGGTGGGCGTCACGCGCCGCGACCCGATGGCGATGCAGCCCTTCTGCGGCTACAACTTCGGCGACTACTGGCAGCACTGGCTGGAAGTCGGTGCGCATCTGGCACGACCGCCCCGCATCTATCACGTGAACTGGTTCCGGCGCGACGCCGCCGGCAAGTTCCTCTGGCCCGGTTTCGGGGAGAATCTGCGCGTACTCGCCTGGATGCTCGAGCGGGTCGCGGGACGAGCCGGCGCGACCGACTCGGCCATCGGCCGCCTGCCGCGGGCCGAGGATCTCGACCTGCGTGGGCTCGAGCTCGGTCCGCAGGCGCTCGCCGCGCTGCTGGCGGTGGATCCGGGGCTGTGGCGCAAGGAGATCGGCGAGCTGCGCGAGTACCTCGGCACCTATGGCGAGCGCCTCCCGGCTGCCATGCTGGAGGAGCTGCGCAGGACGGACCAGCAGCTCGGCTGACGGCGCAGCCTGCGCCGCGACCCCGCGCCGGGCGCTGCCGGCGCGCTTTCAGCCCTCTTCGCAGCTGAAGCGAATGGTCTGCGGGGAACCCTGCTCGGGCAAGCGCCCGAGCCCGATCATCCCCTGGCCGCGGATCTGCAGACTGTCGCGCCGCACGAATGATTCCTCGCCATCGGCGCTCTGCACGAACGTGCCATTGGTGCTCTGGTCGATGAGCACGAACTTGTTGCGGCTGATCTCGATGCGCGCATGCAGACGCGAGATGAGGTTGCCCTTCACCACGACGTCGTTATCCTCGGCGCGTCCAATGGTGATGCTCGAGTGACGCTCATCGAGCAGCAGCTCGCGATCGTCACACCGCAACCGCAGACGCACCGTCCGCGCCGGACGCGACTCGGTGGCGATGCCCGGCACCATGCTGGTGACATCCTCGGTCTGCCACAGCACCTCGTAGAGCGCGACCTCGCTCCCCTGACCCTTGAGTGTGGCGATATCGATCTGCCGGCAGGCGGCGCGCCACTCCGGCGACAGCCGCTCCACCATGGCCGCCGTGGTGACGATCTGCCCCGCCTTCGCCTGACTGGTCATGCGGTTGGCGGTATGCACGGCCGCGCCGAACACGTCGCGGTTCTCGAGCATCACCGGGCCGAAATGACAACCGATACGGATCGCGACCGGCTGGCCCTCGATCTTCAGCTGCGCATGACTCGAGATCTGCTGCTGCATCTGCGCTGCCGCGTTGAGCGCAGCGTCGGCGGTGGGGAAGGTGGCCATGACCTCATCGCCCATGGTCTTGATGACCGTGCCCTGACGCTGCTCGGTGGCGTTGCGCATCACCTCGATGCAGATCGCCACCATGTCGCGCGCGCGCACATCGCCCATGATGTCGTACAGCCTCGTGGAGCCCACGACGTCGGCGAACAGGATGGCGAGTTCGATGTCCTTGCCCATGCGCGCGGACGATTATACGCACGCGCACCAAGACTGCGAGGACCACGCCCGTGACGGCCGTGACTCGCGGCGCTTTCAGGCGCTCGGCCGCACCGTGCCCGGGACCGCCTGACGCAACAGGCCGACATCCGCATCGACGGCACGCGCGCCCTCGCTCAACGTGCGACGGTATTCGCGCGCGCCGGGCTCGCCCGCGTACAGACCGAGCATGTGCCGCACGATCGGCGCCAGCCGCTCACCGCGCGCGAGCTCGCGCGCCGCGTAGCGCTGCATGCGCTCGATGAGAGCGGTGCGCAGCGGCAGTGGCGTCCCCCACAGAGCGTGCTGCAGCTCGGCGAGCACGAATGGCCGGTGATACGCCTCGCGTCCGAGCATGACGCCGTCACACCAGGCGAGTGCCGCGACCACGGTGTCCGCGGTGCGCAGCCCGCCGTTCACGACGAGCGGCAGTGCGGGAAACGATCCCTTGAGGCGCTGCACCACGTCATAGCGCAGCGGCGGGATCTCGCGGTTTTCGCGCGGCGAGAGGCCGCCGAGCACGGCCTTGCGCGCATGCACGATAGCGACTGCGCAGCCGGCGCCCCGCAGCGCCTCGACGAAGCGACACAGCGACTCGAAATCCCGCTCATCGAACCGCGCCACCGCACCGCTCAGCGCCGCGCTCGAGTCGCTCACGCCGATGCGCATCTTGACCGTTACCGGTACGTCGACCGCGGCGCGCATCGCCGCCACGCACTCGGCCACGCGCCCGGGCTCGCGCATCAGACAGGCGCCGAACGCGCCGCTCGCCACGCGCTCGCTCGGGCAGCCGCAGTTGAGATTGATCTCGTCGTAGCCGGCGTCCGCGCCGGCGCGGGCGGCGGCGGCGAGCTCGGCCGGGTCGTTACCGCCGAGTTGCAGCGCGAGCGGATGCTCTTCCGCATCGAAGGCCAGCAGCCGCGCGCGATCGCCGCGCGCGATGGCACGGGCGTTGAGCATCTCGGTGTACAGCAGCACGC
>JAFAKO010000121.1 GCA_019235245.1 Gammaproteobacteria bacterium | reverse complement strand
AGGCGTCGCTGCTGCGTTTCCGGCCCATTCTCATGACCACGCTCGCGGCCATGCTCGGCGCGCTGCCCATGCTGCTCGGCAGCGGCACGGGCTCGGAACTGCGCCGACCGCTCGGCCTTGCGATCATCGGCGGTCTCACGCTCTCGCAGATGCTCACGCTCTTCACGACGCCCGTGATCTATCTGTACTTCGACCGCCTCGCCGAGCGCTTCGGCCGCAAGCGCAAGCCTGAAAGCGAGCGCGGCGGCGCGCCGCCCGAACCCGAGGGCACGCCGTGAACCCCTCGGCGCTCTTCATCCGGCGTCCGGTCGCGACTTCGCTGCTCGCGATCGCGATCCTCATTTCGGGGATGCTCGCCTTTTTCCGGTTGCCGGTGGCGCCGCTGCCCAACATCGCCTATCCGGTGATCGTGGTGCAGGCCAACATGGCGGGCGCGAGCCCGGACATCATGGCGTCCACCGTGGCCGAGCCGCTCGAGCGCCGCCTCGGCACCATCGCCGACGTGAGCCAGCTCACCTCGATCAGCAACACGGGATCGTCGATCATCGTGGTCGTGTTCGGCCTGAAGCGCGACATCAACGGTGCGGCGCGGGACGTGGAAGCCGCGATCCAGGCCGCACGCGCCGACCTGCCCGTCACGCTGCGCAGCAACCCGACCTATCGCCAGTACAACCCCGCGAGCGCGCCGATCATGGTGCTCGCGCTCACCTCGGAAACGCTCACGAAGGCGCAGCTCTACGATTCCGCCGATTCCGTCATCATGCAGCAGCTCTCGCAGGTGGACGGCGTAGGCCAGATCACGCTCGGCGGCGGCGCACTGCCCTCGGTGCGCGTGGAGCTGGAGCCAGGCAAGCTCAACAGCTACGGCATCGGCCTCGAAGACGTGCGCGCGTCGATTGGCGCGGCCAATGCGAACAGCGCGAAAGGCCATATCGACCAGGGCAACCAGCGCTACCAGGTGCTCTCGAACGACCAGATCAGCAGGGCCGCGCCGTTCCGCGACATCGTGATCGCCTATCGCAACGGCTCGCCCGTGTTCCTGCGCGACGTGGCCTCGGTCATCGACTCCAACGAGAACATCCGCAACGCGGGCCTCTACAACGGCCAGTCGTCCGTGCTGGTGATCGTCTACCCGATGCCGGGCAGCAATGTCGTGAAGACGGTGCAGCAGATCCAGGCGCGCCTGCCCTTCATCGAAGCCGCGCTGCCCGCCACGATCAAGGTGAGCGTGGCGATCGACCGCTCCGAATCCGTGCGCGCTTCCGTGGCCGACACCGAGCGCACGCTCTTCATTGCCGTGCTGCTCGTGATCGGCGTGGTGTTCGTGTTCCTGCTCTCGCCGCGCGCCACGCTCATTCCCGCCGTGGCGCTGCCGCTTTCCATCGTGGGCACGTTCGGGCCGATGTACCTGCTCGGCTACAGCATCGACAATCTCTCGCTCATGGCACTCACCATCGGCACCGGCTTCGTCGTGGACGACGCCGTAGTGGTGCTGGAGAACATCGTGCGCCACCTCGAAGCCGGCATGGAGCCAAAGGAAGCGGCGCTCAAAGGCGCGCGCGAAGTGGGCTTCACGGTGCTTTCCATGAGCCTTTCGCTGATTGCCGTGTTCCTGCCCATTCTGCTCATGCCCGGCATCGTTGGCCTGCTCTTTCACGAGTTCGCGATGACGCTCTCTATCGCGATCCTCATTTCGCTCGTGATCTCGCTCACGGTCACGCCCACCATGTGCGCCTACGTGCTCAGGCGCGAGGCGCTGCATCGCAAGCCTTCGCGCGCCGCCGTGTGGGTCGAGGCGCAATTCGAGCGCTTCAAGCAGTTCTACTCGCGCACGCTCGACGTCGCGCTCGATCACGCGCGGCTCACGATCTTCATCCTGTTCGCGCTGCTGGTCGGCAATGTGTTTCTCGCCAGGCTGCTTTCCGGCACGTTCTTCCCCGAGCAGGACACGGGCATCCTGATCGGCCAGATCATCGCGGACCAGAGCATTTCCTTCACGGCGATGGAGAATAAGCTC